>NZ_JAHLJC010000011.1:0-124607 GCF_020496255.1 Pseudonocardia sp. ICBG1142
AACGAGCTCCTCGATCTGCCGGTGGAACCAGCGGATATCGCGACAGCGCTACAAGTCGTAGGAGAGCGACCCACGGGTGAGAGCGCATCCTCCAGCGGGAATGTCTTGCAGATGTCAAGAGTTACGTTCTCTTACACGGATCGACTGGTCCTCAAAGATATCGATATCACGAGGCTTATTCAGGCTCCGTCAGGTAAGTGTGTAGAAGATGAGTCCGATGACTGCCGAGATTGTCGTTTTAAATGTGGCGTAGGGCCGCCGGTAGTCTGTGTGGAGAACTTTCCACGTTTTGATATGGGCGATGACTCGTTCGATGGTGGCGCGTGTGCGGTTGAGGCTCTTGTTGAATGTTTTTTGCCAGTCGAGAAGTTCCCGGCCGGGTGGTTTTTTGAACGGGGTGAGCATGCCGCGCCCGATGTATCCTTTATCGCCGATCGGGGGGTATGTGGCGAGGTGGTCGAGGGCGCCGGATTGGTCGAGGCAATATAGGTCGTGTCGGGAGCCTGGGGTCGGGTCGGAGATCCACGACAGCTGCCCTTCCAGGGTGGCTGCGACCTGGACGACGACGCCGGTGGTGCGATGCTTGCCCGACCACAGACCCGGCACCGCGGCCCATGACCAGCAGGGCAGCAAGGTTCCATCGATGATGTACTGCCGATCGGCACGAAGCTCCTCCGCCGTCGGAACGACACTCCGCAGCGCCTGTGCCAGCAACGGTGTCACCCCCGCGATCGCTCGACTAACCGTCGACTGCGACACCCCATAGGTTTCCGCCAACTCCCACTGCACACGATTCCCGCGCAGATACGCCAACGTGATCACCACCGACCAGAACAACCCCAGAACCGGCGGCCAAGACAAACGCGCCTCCGTCGCGTCCCGCTGATCCTGCTCATACACTATAGCGACAAGATCCTGAATCTCATCACGCCGGAAAACAGTGGCATAGTACATACTGCGACAACCCGTTCATCTCGGATTGATTCGGCAAACCAATATTCGCGATGGACGGGCTGTCGCCCAACCCGACACGCCGGGCTAGATCGTTATTTCACGGGGCCTGAATAAGCCTCCGAGTATCTTCACCGCTATCTCGACGAGTTCGGCCGTCGTTATCACGATCTGCGACAACGCCCCCGTGACACGGTCCTACGCGACACACTCGCCGCACTCGACCTCATGGGCCTGTACGGCGCCGCGGACGACCCGCTCTGGGACGAGGCGGTGACCGCCAGCCACCACGCTGCCCTGGACGGTGTCGGTGAGGACGTCGGCACTCCGATCGTGCGGATCAACGGGACAGGGATTTTCGGACCGGTCCTCACCACCGTCCCCGACACTGCACGTGGCGCGGCGATCTTCGACGCCGTCGCGACGCTGATCGCGCACCCGGAATTCACCGAACTCAAGCGCACCCGAACGACGAGTAGCGATGAGTGACCTCGCGAAGGTGCTCGCGGCGCGGGCCCCGGACCTTCCGGATATCCCGTTGTTCGGTTCGGTGACGGTCGGGCAGGTGTTCGTGGCGGTCGCGGCGGTCGTGGTGCCCGCGACCGTGGTCGGGCATGTGCTGGTGTTGTGGGCGTGGGCCCGCGGCTGGGAACCGCACCGGCTGCGCAACCTCGCCCTGGTCATCGTGGCCGCTGCGCTGCTGGCCGGGCCGATCGTCGGCAGGCTGCCCTGGTGGGGCGTGGAGCTGACGGCCTCGGCGGTGCGTCAGGCATGGGACGGGCACTACCTGCCCGCTGGGATCGACTCCGCCGCGGCGACCGCCCCTCTGGTGGCGGCGGCGGCGTGGGTGTGGTGGCACCTCTACACCAAGCGGATGCGGTCCGGTGTCGCCCAGGCCGCCGGCGAACGCCACGTCCGCCGCCAGCTACACATCCGCGCCGGTGCGGCGGCCCGCCGCGCCCGCCGCGAGCGCATCCCGCTGGCCCACACCGACCGCACCGGCACACCCTCGGTCATCCTCGGCCCACGTTATGACACCGTCCGCGCCCAACCGGACCTACTCACCGACACTCTGCGCCGGCGCGCCGCACCGTGGCTACAGGTCCCGATGCCCGCGATCGCCCTCCACACCGTCTGCCTGGCCGAGACCGGCGCCGGGAAGACCACGATGCTGGTGCGCTGCTCAGCCAGCTGGGCCGAGATCACCTGGACCGCCTACAACCAGCAACAGCACGGCGCTGCGGGATCACGGCCGTTGGTGATCTTCCTCGCGGCGAAAGGCGGCCCCGACGCCGACACCGACGCCCACGAATGGGCCGACGCGATGGAAGACCTCGGCCTGCACCCGGACCGGATCGGGGTGTTCCCGTTCGAGACCCGGCTGAACATGTGGCGCATGCCCGCCACCCAGCTCCGCGCCGCCCTACACAAACTCGCGAAAACCGATCACCGCTTCTACGACGTCCTGCAACGCGGCCTGCTCCACCTGATCATCGACACACCCACCGAGAAACCACCCGCATCCTCGGCGGAGTTCCTGCAACGGCTCGACCCGGCCTGGCTCACGGCGGCGTGGGCGGGACATCCGGTCGAGGAACGCGCCATCGCCGCCCTGACCAAGACCACCGGCGGCGGAGCGGGCGCCTCATCGCTCGACACCGACCTGTTGCTGTTCGCCGATTTGTTCCGCAGCATCGGCGGCGACTTCGACGCCGGGCAGCCCTTGTCGGACTTCGACGCCCTCTACGTCTCCGTCCCCGGCGCCACCGACCAGGTCGTCGCCGCCACCAAGACCGCCGTCCTCATCGAACTTCTGACCTACGAACTCGGTGTCGCCCACGACGGGCAACGCCGTCAGGTGCTGTTCGTCATCGACGAGTTCTCCGCGGTCTCCGGTGACACCGCCGGCGATGTCATCAACCTCGTCGAACGCCTCCGCTCCCTGGGCGGCTCGGTCATCGTCTCCGCCCAATCCTATGAAGGCCTCGCCGACACCGAAGACCAACGACGGCGGCTGCTGGGCGCGATGGGCGGCGGCGCCCTACTCGGCCGCACCAGCAACGCCGAAGCGTTGGCCGAGCGGTTCGGGACCAGGCTGGTCGACGAAGTCGGCTACCAACTCGACGGTGGCCGTATGACCGGTGTCGGCACCGTGCGCCGCCAGCACACCTACCTACTCGACCCGAACCGGCTCCGACAACTCCCCCGCCACCACCTCGCCTACGCCACACCCGACCAGGTCATCTACGGCGTCGTCGCCCCACTCACCGCCTCGCCCGCGATCGCCGGCTCGCCCCGGCGCACCGCGCCCACCAACGGGCCCGCGCTGTCCCGGCGGCGGCTCACCGCAGGCCAGGCCGCCGCGATCAACCGGCGGCTCTGAACCGTCCTGGGTCTGCGAGAGGCTGAGGTTCAGGCCACCGCACCCTGTTGGGCGATGGATGTAGCGTACACCATTTCTCGTTCGATCGGCGACATATAGTCAATGGAGGAGTGGAGCCTCACACTGTTGTACCAGTGAACCCACTCCGCGGTCTCTCGCTCCACCTCACGAAGACCGCTCCAGTTCCGAGAATGAGCATACGGAACGATGAGCTCTGACTTGTACAGGCCGATCGTGGACTCCATCAGCGCGTTGTCCAGCGCGTCACCGACGGTGCCGATCGAGCCGACGATACCAGCCTCGGCGAGTTGCTCGGTGAACGCCAGAGACGTATATTGAGACCCGGCATCCGAATGATGAATAAGACCCTCGGAGGTGAACTCGCTGATCGCCCGTTGGCGAGTGGACAACGCCTGCGCCAGGGCCCCGGAGACGAGATCGGTGGTCTTGCTCATCGACGCCTTCCATCCGAGGATTCTGCGGGAGTAGACGTCGGTCACGAACGACACGTAGCAGAACCCAGAGGCGGTCCACACATACGTGAAATCCGCGACCCACAGCGCATCCGGTCGAGTCGGCGCCGCCCACGCCCGCCTGACCAGGTCAGGATGGCGGGCTGCGCGCTGATCACGGGTCGTCGTGGTCGTGTGGTGGACCCCGCGGCGCACGCCCTGGATCCCGGCGACACGCATCAATCGGCCCATCTGGTCCCGCCCGACCCGCAGCCCTTCCCGCCGCGCCGCACGCCACATCTTCCGCGCCCCGTACACACACCTGTTCTTCCGATAGATATCCACAATCCGATTCACCAGATACGCCTCATCCAACTGGCGATCGGTCACCGGCCGGGACCGCCAGCGATAATACGTCTGCGGGGCGACCTGCACACCGTGTTCGGACAACACGGCACAGATCGGCTCGACCCCGAAACGGCTTCGATGTTCGTGAACGAACAGAAGTCTTACCTGAGGCTTATTCAGGCTCCGTCAGGTAAGTGTGTAGAAGATGAGTCCGATGACTGCCGAGATTGTCGTTTTAAATGTGGCGTAGGGCCGCCGGTAGTCTGTGTGGAGAACTTTCCACGTTTTGATATGGGCGATGACTCGTTCGATGGTGGCGCGTGTGTGGTTGAGGCTCTTGTTGAATGTTTTTTGCCAGTCGAGAAGTTCCCGGCCGGGTGGTTTTTTGAACGGGGTGAGCATGCCGCGCCCGATGTATCCTTTATCGCCGATCGGGGGGTATGTGGCGAGGTGGTCGAGGGCGCCGGATTGGTCGAGGCAATATAGGTCGTGTCGGGAGCCTGGGGTCGGGTCGGAGATCCACGACAGCTGCCCTTCCAGGGTGGCTGCGACCTGGACGACGACGCCGGTGGTGCGATGCTTGCCCGACCACAGACCCGGCACCGCGGCCCATGACCAGCAGGGCAGCAAGGTTCCATCGATGATGTACTGCCGATCGGCACGAAGCTCCTCTGCCGTCGGAACGACACTCCGCAGCGCCTGTGCCAGCAACGGTGTCACCCCCGTGATCGCTCGACTAACCGTCGACTGCGACACCCCATAGGTTTCCGCCAACTCCCACTGCACACGATTCCCGCGCAGATACGCCAACGTGATCACCACCGACCAGAACAACCCCAGAACCGGCGGCCAAGACAAACGTGCCTCCGTCGCGTCCCGCTGATCCTGCTCATACACTATAGCGACAAGATCCTGAATTTCATCACGCCGGAAACCAGTGGTATAGTACATACTGCGGCAGCCCGTTCATCTCGGATTGATTCGGCAAACCAATATTCGCGATGGACGGGCTGTCGCCCAACCCGACACGCCGGGCTAGATCGTTATTTCACGGGGCCTGAATAAGCCTCCCTGAGTCGACGGCCCAGCTCCGCCCGCGCGAAAAACGCCGAAGCAGTCTTCAGAATCTCATTCGCCCGCCGCAGCTCGGCATTTTCTGCACGAAGCCGTCGCAACTCGGCCGCTGCGTCATCGCCACCCGCCGCCGAGCCAACCCCGGAACCGGAATCGCGCTCTTCGGCCTCGACCCAATTGCGGATCGTCGCCGGGTTCACATCCAACAGCTCACCGACGTGCCGGCGCGCGGCCAGCTTCGACTCGCCGTGATCACACAGACGGTCAAGGTAGAGGCGGACCGCGCGGGCACGGGTCTCCTCATCGAACTTCCGAGGTGCTCCCACAGCTCCAGTCTCCTTGCTAGATCAGGAGCCTCTCCACCACCCAGGACGGTTCAGCTCCGCCGACCCGGCACCACGACCGGTAACGGCGCCCGGGCCACCGGCGGCGGAGATGGCCAGGCGCCGGACTGGACCGGCGACGACTGGACACACGACACCAGCAACGAGGACCCACGATGAGCCCGAGCCCGAGTGTCCATCCTGAACAGGCGCGGGCCGCCGCCGCGGCGCTGCTCGGTGTCCCCGCCGGCGCCTCACCTGAGCTGCTGCGGACCGCGTGGCGGGCCGCCGCCCGCCATCACCACCCAGACCGGGGCGGCGACCCGGAACGGTTCATCGCCCTGACCAGCGCCTACGAACTACTCACCACACCACCAGCGCCACCGCGAGCAACTCCACACACGACGACACCGGCGGGGCCGGCGGGGCCGCGCGCGTCGGCGCCGGCCATCGGTGGGCTTCTGTTCCTACGGGCTTTCGGGCTGCTCGCTGCCGTCGGTGTCCTCACCGCTGGTGTCGCCCTGGTCGCCGCGCCGGTCGTGGCCGCGATGGTCGCGTTGCTGGGCGCGGTAGCGGCTGCCCACCATGTCTACCTGGCCGCCGACCGCGCTGAATCCCGCTCGCCGGTAAGCGGTCCCTGACTGTGGGGCGGGCGCCGTCCAGACCGCGCTTTGCTCCGACCGCGAAACAGGAACTCCGGCGCCCGCCACCAGCGACGATAGCCTCAACCGGTCGTCGTGTGTGTCCGACGAGGTCACCGGATGCCCGACGACGGACCGACACCACGCCCGTCTCGACGGCTGCTCTTCCTCGATACAAGGCCGCCCGAGCGGTGCTCAGGTTCAGTCAAGGGGCGGCGTAGCCGATCGCGTAGCGACGCCGCTCGCGGCGCCCTTGGCGGGTTCTGGGCACCGTTCGACACTGGGGCCGCTTCGAGGGAGGGCACACCGCAGCTTCGCCTCGATGACCGGCACCGAGAGCACTCCGCGCACCGGAAGCGCGCGCCCGGCGCCGGTCGTGATCCGCTCCCAGCCCGGCGCTACCTGTCCACGCCGAGGCCGAGGTCGAGCGCGGTCTGCGACCGCCACGCCGCGAACGCTTGATGAAGGTCGGCGGGGATGCTGAGCCGGACGGTCGTGGGCCGCCCGAAACCGGCGCCGATCTGACGTACCTGGCCTGGTAGACGCTGCTGGTTCATCCGGTCTGTTCGCGGTCGGGGCAGGTCTGGTCGTTACAAGCCTGCCAGCCGAGGAACTCCCCCCGGGGCCAGCCACGCCGGGGCCGCGGTGGCGGCATAGAGGTTCTCAACCTGGGCGATGCTCATGTCCAGGTCGTAGCAGACCGTCGGGTCGGCGGCGAGCCGGACGAACGCGGTCTTCGCGATCCGGGCGGCGAACCCGATCGCGGTCTGCGGGGACCGGGCGATCACGATCGTCGCCAGGCCGACACCGAGACCGGGGACGAGGTCGGCTTTCGTCCCGACCAGCTTCCCGCCGTGCTCGCCCTGCTGGCGGCGCATCGCGGTCCGTAACGGCGCCGCGATCGCTGTCCCGACCTGCGGCGACACCTCAAGAAGTTGCATCACGCAATGAAAATTCTTCGCCACCAGCGCGCCCCCACAGGTCCAGGTCCAGGATAGTCCGATTCATGCCGCGTTAGTCGATCTTGCGGGTACTGGTCTGGAGACCGTCGGCGCCGACGATCCTGCTGGCGAGGTGTTCGATCTCGGCGGTGGTGAACCGGTCGGGTAGCGCGATCGGGAGCAGCCGGAAACCGTCGCGGATGGTGTTGAGCGCGGTCGCGAGCCCGGCGACGTGGTTCCGGGCGACGACGTCGATCTCCACGCTGAGCAGGTCACGGTCGTGTCCGTGACGAGCCGGGTTCAGGATGACCGCGGCGACCGCGCGGGACAACACACCGCGCCACAACAGCCCCGTGAAGTGCTCACCCAGGACCTCCGCCGCCCCGGGAAGGTCCTTCCCGGGCAGATCGAAATCCTGACGGCAGACGACCAACACCGCGTTCACGCCCACGCCCACCGGCCTCATCGTCCTCACCGCGCCGACCGCCGCGGCCCCGGCTCCCAACACGGAACCTCGGTGATGTCCCGGATCGCCCACTTCAGCTGCGGCGCCAACGCCTCCGGGTTCCGAGCCCGCGCCCGCCGCGCCCGGTCCCGCTCCACAAACTCCCCCGCAACATCCTGAACCTGCCCCAACACATTCGGCGCACACCAATACATCACACCGACACACTCCAACTCCCGAGCACGGTCCACCACCGCCGACAACAAACCCGCCACCATATCCGCCTCCCCATTCTTCGGCGGCGACTCCAAATAACGCGACCGCGTCTTCCGCGACAACTCCACCTCCACCAAAGCACGCCGCCCATCCGGGAAAACCTCAACCCCATCCGGCATATGCGGCACCGGCACACCACGCGGACGCCACCCCGTTAAATGCTGCAACGTCCGCTCCGACACCCAACGCCCCACATCCAAACCCACCCGATGAAACCGCACCGCCGCCACCGCACGAACATGCCCCGACACCGTCTGCCGCGGCCGCCACCCCGGCACATCCCACCCCAACAACTCCCGCACCAACGTCCGCGACGGCCACACCCACATCGCCCCCGCATCCACCTTCCCCGTACACACCCACCCCGCACGCTTCCAACGACCCACCACCGCATGCGCCGCCTGCGCCGACACCCCCAACACACTCGACAACAAATCCAGAGGCAACCCATACTGATGCGCAGCAATCTCCAACAAACCCGTATCCCGCGCCGTCAACACCACCGAACCCGCATCCCGACGCCGCGCACGCACCCGCTCACCGACTTCACCCAACACCACAACCACCCTTTCCTGCTACCCATCCAAAATATTCCACCAACAACATCGCACACCACCGAGGCGTCAGCGAGGCGAACAACCCACCTACGAGCAGATACACCCAACCCAACCCAACCACCACCTCCCCCACAGTCTGTTGACTTTGACCTTGACCTTGCTTTTTTAAAGGCATTGAACTTCGTACTAGAACACTGAGGCTTATTCAGGCCCCGTGAAATAACGATCTAGCCCGGCGTGTCGGGTTGGGCGACAGCCCGTCCATCGCGAATATTGGTTTGCCGAATCAATCCGAGATGAACGGGCTGCCGCAGTATGTACTATACCACTGGTTTCCGGCGTGATGAAATTCAGGATCTTGTCGCTATAGTGTATGAGCAGGATCAGCGGGACGCGACGGAGGCACGTTTGTCTTGGCCGCCGGTTCTGGGGTTGTTCTGGTCGGTGGTGATCACGTTGGCGTATCTGCGCGGGAATCGTGTGCAGTGGGAGTTGGCGGAAACCTATGGGGTGTCGCAGTCGACGGTTAGTCGAGCGATCACGGGGGTGACACCGTTGCTGGCACAGGCGCTGCGGAGTGTCGTTCCGACGGCAGAGGAGCTTCGTGCCGATCGGCAGTACATCATCGATGGAACCTTGCTGCCCTGCTGGTCATGGGCCGCGGTGCCGGGTCTGTGGTCGGGCAAGCATCGCACCACCGGCGTCGTCGTCCAGGTCGCAGCCACCCTGGAAGGGCAGCTGTCGTGGATCTCCGACCCGACCCCAGGCTCCCGACACGACCTATATTGCCTCGACCAATCCGGCGCCCTCGACCACCTCGCCACATACCCCCCGATCGGCGATAAAGGATACATCGGGCGCGGCATGCTCACCCCGTTCAAAAAACCACCCGGCCGGGAACTTCTCGACTGGCAAAAAACATTCAACAAGAGCCTCAACCACACACGCGCCACCATCGAACGAGTCATCGCCCATATCAAAACGTGGAAAGTTCTCCACGCAGACTACCGGCGGCCCTACGCCACATTTAAAACGACAATCTCGGCAGTCACCGGACTCATCTTCTACACACTTACCTGACGGAGCCTGAATAAGCCTCACTATAGCGACAAGATCCTGAATTTCATCACGCCGGAAACCAGTGGTATAGTACATACTGCGGCAGCCCGTTCATCTCGGATTGATTCGGCAAACCAATATTCGCGATGGACGGGCTGTCGCCCAACCCGACACGCCGGGCTAGATCGTTATTTCACGGGGCCTGAATAAGCCTCCGAGTACGAACGACTCCTGGACGTGTTACGGCCCTTCATCGACGCCGGCCGGGTCGAAGCGTCGGTTCCGACGGCCCCCGCGATCCCCGCCGCTGCTGCACCCGCTGCTGTTCCTGAGGTGATGTCGGCTCCTGAGTTGACGTCGGGCGGCAGCGCTGGCCGCTCTGTCGATGCGGTCGGCGTTCACAGCGGTCTCGGGGTTGTCGGGGATGGTGGTGGCCGGGATTTGTTGGCTGATTTGACGGTGATTGCGGCAGGGCGCCTGCGGGTGGGTCTAGCGGAGGCGGCGGCGTCGTTGCGACAGGTGGATCCGGTGGCGTATGTGGGGTGGGCGGAGCGGGTGTTGACTCGGGAGCTTCCAGATTCAGCGAAGCCATATAATGACCAGTCGGGTCGATGGATTTCAACGAAGAAAATTCTTGCCGCGCGAGGTATTGTGCGTCGCCGCCGTAAGTCATCTAAGTCGCGTAAGTCGCTGAACTCTGCATCGAGCTCCGGTGCGGCTAGATCTGGATTATTCTGAGGAATACTTTCGGGATGGTGTTGCTGGCCCAGTAGGAATGACTATAGGTGGTTTCGATGGCGGGCGGGAGCGATCCGAGTTACATGTATTCGAATGGTTGGTCCGGGAGTAGTGCGGATCATAATCCGGTTACTGCCGTGCGCGCGGCGCGGGTGGTCGCCTCGCTCGCTCAGGATGCAGCCGATGCTCGGCTGCTGCTGGACATCCTTGATCTCACGTCCGCTGTTTCGTGGGCCCGCCGGGATGACAACGAAGATGAACGAGGAGGGCTGGAGAAATGAATGATGTGTCGGACGGCGTGTCTGAGGACAGTCGCACCGTGGCGATCATCGCTCATCTCTCGGCGCCGTTCGCTACGCTGGTCAGCGCCGGGTCGCTGAGCTTGTTGGGTCCGTTGCTGATCTGGCTGGTCAAAAAGGACGACCCGTTTGTGCGGAGGGCGTCCGCGGCGGCGTTCAACTTCAACCTGCTGATCTGGATATTTTTCCTCATCGGCTGGCTGCTGGTCTTCACGATCGTCGGGATCATCGTCGCGATCCCGTTGATGGTGAGCCTGTTCGCGGTGTCCCTGTGGTGCCACGAGGCTCATTCAGGCTCCGTCAGGTAAGTGCGTAGAAGATGAGTCCGATGACTGCCGAGATCGTCGTTTTAAATGTGGCGTAGGGTCGGCGGTAGTCTGTGTGGAGAACTTTCCACGACTTGATATGGGCGATGACTCGTTCGATGGTGGCGCGTGTGTGGTTGAGGCTCTTGTTGAATGTTTTTTGCCAGTCGAGAAGTTCCCGGCCGGGTGGTTTTTTGAACGGGGTGAGCATGCCGCGCCCGATGTATCCTTTATCGCCGATCGGGGGGTATGTGGCGAGGTGGTCGAGGGCGCCGGATTGGTCGAGGCAATATAGGTCGTGTCGGGAGCCTGGGGTCGGGTCGGAGATCCACGACAGCTGCCCTTCCAGGGTGGCTGCGACCTGGACGACGACGCCGGTGGTGCGATGATTGCCCGACCACAGACCCGGCACCGCGGCCCATGACCAGCAGGGCAGCAAGGTTCCATCGATGATGTACTGCCGATCGGCACGAAGCTCCTCTGCCGTCGGAACGACACTCCGCAGCGCCTGTGCCAGCAACGGTGTCACCCCCGTGATCGCTCGACTAACCGTCGACTGCGACACCCCATAGGTTTCCGCCAACTCCCACTGCACACGATTCCCGCGCAGATACGCCAACGTGATCACCACCGACCAGAACAACCCCAGAACCGGCGGCCAAGACAAACGTGCCTCCGTCGCGTCCCGCTGATCCTGCTCATACACTATAGCGACAAGATCCTGAATTTCATCACGCCGGAAACCAGTGGTATAGTACATACTGCGGCAGCCCGTTCATCTCGGATTGATTCGGCAAACCAATATTCGCGATGGACGGGCTGTCGCCCAACCCGACACGCCGGGCTAGATCGTTATTTCACGGGGCCTGAATAAGCCTCGATGTACTGCCGATCGGCACGAAGCCTCCTCCGCCGTCGGAACGACACTCCGCAGCGCCTGCGCCAGCAACGGTGTCACCCCCGCGATCGCTCGACTAACCGTCGACTGCGACACCCCATAGGTTTCCGCCAACTCCCACTGCACACGATTCCCGCGCAGATACGCCAACGTGATCACCACCGACCAGAACAATCCCAGAATCGGCGGCCAAGGCCGTCGCAGGCCAGTCGCGTTCCGCTGATCCTGCTCATGCACCAGAGCGGCAAGATCCTGAATCTCATCACGCCGAAAGCCAGTGGCATAGTACATACTGCGACAACCCGTTCATCTTGGATTGATTCGGCAAATTAATCTTCGCGATGGACGGGCTGTCGCCCAACCCGACACGCCGGGCTAGATCGTTATTTCACGGGCCCTGAATAAGCCTCTAAGCAGGCGGAAACGCGCATACATGAAATTTCGGGCGATACTTGCCCGAAATTGCACGCTTCGTAGCCACGCATGTGCGATACGCATCTGATCTTGATCGGACGATTCGCATCGTGCTGTACTACGCAGCGTGAGCACGACGACGTACGCACAACGCACCATCACTGTGATCCTGGCAGCGGCGATCCCGATGAGCATGACCACCGGATTCGCCGCCGCAGCACCTTCCCACACGCCGCGACCAGCGGAACGGCACGTCCAGGAAACTTTCGCCGGGCAGGACAGTAAGAATCTTGAAGAGGGGCTGCGGTTCATTGAGTCCATCCCCGAGTCCGTGCTTGTCAGTGATGCCGCATGGGATCAGTGGAAGAGGAATCATCTCTCCCCGCCCGATCGAGCAAATGTCTGGGCGTGCAGCTCGGCGATCGCCATCGCGATCATCTCCAACGGCTTCGCCCCGGCGAAGATCCTCAAGCTGAAGAGCGCGATCAAAGCCGCCGGAGGTGTCAAGAAGGTCGCCCAACTGGGCATCGACGCTTTCAAGGCGGCGCGAGCGCGGGGAGAGTCCGTCGGCGCGGCAGCCGCTGCCGCGCAGGCCGCTATCGTCCAGAACGGCGGCGGCGTCGCCCAGGGCATACTCCTCGAATTCTTCTCACTCAATGCCGTGGTGAGCGGATGCTTCCAGTAACCCTACCCCTCCCCAGAGTCGGGGCACTTCCCGATCGAGCCGGGAACCATGCCTGCTGAACCCGCCAAGAAACCGTCCTTCCTTGCTGCTTTTATTATTGTGTGCGGGTGCGGCGTGGCGATGTATCTGTCCGCACGTATTTTCCCGGATGAGCCGTGGGCGGACTTGATTTTCTTCGCGAGTCTCATCCTGCAAGGCGCAGTCACCCTGTGGTTCAACTTCACACTCCACCGCAAGGAAAAAGACCCCACGTCACCATCGCAGGACCCTCGAGTTCCACCGGTCAGCGAAAGCACAACCCATTTCACTTCTCATCGAAACAAAGAGGGAAACATGAAAGAAGACGTTCCGGCAGGACCCAGCGGGCCGGGGCCGCGGCCGGGGATCATGGCGTTGCAGGCGTTGCGGTGGTATCAGATCGCCGGTGTCGCAGCCCGGTTCGTCCGGGCGAACCCCGCAGCGGTGCTGGCCCCGACACTGCTCGCAGCACTGGTCCTGATCGGCGGCGGCGGGCTGACCTGGTGGTGGCTGTTCGACCCGGCCACCGCCATCGACAACGCCGCCGCCGCAGCCGCGCAGGCGACGGACCCGGCCGCGGCAGAAGCCGCCGCGCAGGCCGCCGCAGCAGCATCCTCACCGCAGGACCTGCTGTTCAGCCTCGTGCTGCTCGCGCTCTACTTCATCCTGGCCCCACCCGCAGCCGCCATGGTGCTGTCCACCCTGCGCCCCGCCGTCCTCGGACACAGTCGGGTATCGCTGTCGCAGGCCTGGGCGGCAACACGCCCTCACCTGCGGTCCCTCTACGGAGTGTGGGCAGTCCTCACCCTGATCGGCCTCATCCCGACCGCGATCCAGACCGCCGCCGCAGCCCCGTTCTGGAACACCCCCGACACCCCCGCCGAGGCCTCGGACACCATCGGCGTCCTCGCCAGCATCCTGACCGTGGCCGCAGTCCTGCTACTGATCTACGTCTCGGTCCTGCTCGCCTTCGCCCCCGCCGCCGTGATCGTCGAAGGACTCACCGCCGGGGCCGCGCTGCGCCGTTCCCTCGACCTGGTCCACCGATCCTGGTGGCGCTGCTTCGCCGTCCTGGTCGCGATCAGCGTGATCCTCCTGATCGTGGCCACCCTGATCACCCTGCCCGCCCTCGCCGCCGCCATCGCGATCGGATTCGCCGGACCACTCTGGATCGCGATCCTCGGCGTCGGTGCTGTCCTGGCCGCGGTGTTCGCGATCAGCTGCAGCTACGGCATCGGCGCCACCGCCCTGCTCTATCAAGACCAGCGCATCCGACGGGAGGACTACGCCACCGACCTCATCCACGACGCCCGCCTCGAACCGTAAACCCGCAGGCCAACGGCACAACCGCACCAGCGGCGCTACCGTCCGAGTCCGGGGCCCCGGCCCGGACTCGGACGGTGCCCGCGGGCCGGGGACCGCCGCGCCAGCACCGACGGCACCGGGCGGGGCGAATCGTGACGATCCTGATCCTGCACCGGCGCCGGGGACCGGGCCCCCCGCAACGCCCCCACCGGCGGCGACACAACCCCGCCAGCAGCCGGGACAGCGGTCAACGCCGCGTAGCTCCGCCGCGCCGCCGCGGCCTGCGCCGGACGCTGCTGCGCCTCCCGCAACGCCACCACCTCCGCGACCACCGCCGCCACCGCAGCGATCAACCGGGCCGCGTCCTCCTCCCCATCACGCCCCAACGGGCCCGCAGCGGCCAACCGCCACGCCGCCGACCGCAGCGCCTCCGCCGCCGGCGACCACCGCCCCGGCAGCACCCGATACGGCACCCGCACCGCCCGATCCAGATCGGCCCCCGCCCGACCACCGACCTGCCGAGCCACCACCTGACCAGCGGTGACCGTCTCGACCGCAGCCAGCATGTCCCCCACCGCATGCACGACCCCATCACCACCACGACCAGCACCCTCAGGAACAACGACGACGGGAACCCCACCGTCCCCAGACACCGCCTCCCTCAGCGCTGCGCTCGCCTGGCCCATCGCCGACACCGCGCTCTCCACCGCCGCCGCCCGCTCCACACGCGAGGCCCGCGACCGATACCGCCGCACCCCGGCCGACTCCACCGACACGACCAGCTCCGCTGACGCCCACCGCGCCCGCAGGTTCGGCAACGACAGATCCGCCGCCAACCGCCGCCCGGAGAACCACACCGACTCCCCCACCCCGTTCACATCATGCGGAACCGCGACCGCATACCCCACCATGCCGCTCGCCCGATCCCCCGCCACCGCGTAACGAGGCCGCACCATCACCCCCCGATCCGCCAACACCGACACGAACGCCTCCGCGTCCCGCGCCTGCACTGCTGCGGCCCGCACCTGCCGCCGCAACCACTCCCGCGACGTCTCCTCCGCGCCACGCCGCAGCGCCTTCTCCTGCTCGGCCTGCGACGGCCCGGTCACCGAACTGCGATCCGCCCCCGCCGTGGGCGTCAACCCCAGTTTCTGCTCCCACGCCTGACACGTCTCCCGCGCACGCCGCTTGTCAAACGACGGCGACACCCGCCGCCCCGACACCTGCCCCACCAACACCGCCGCCACATGCACATGATCATCAGCGTGGCGGATCGCGACCCACCGACACCCATCCAGATCACCACGCCGGGCGATCCCCGTCCGATCCATCAAATCCTCAACCACCTGCGACCACTGCTCATCACTGAGCACCGGATCCTCCGGCGCACACCGCAACGAGCAATGCCACACCGGGCCCTGCTTCGGACGCCTCTCCCCCTTCGCCGGCGGCGTCAACGACACCCCCGCCGCCATCGCAGGATCACTCAACTCCGCCACCAACCCCGCAACATCGAACGACCCATCCGCACTCAGCGGCGGCTGATGCACCTCCGCACAGCCGTCCCACGCCGCGACCACCCGCTGCCCCACATGCTCATTCGCCCGCCCCGGGCCCATCAAGTAGCGGACGAGCCCGGACGGGCGCCACCCCCGACTGATCTTCGCGATCACCCCACACCCCCGCACCCATCCGAACCCGGCGCCCCCGCCGCCCACCGGGCTCGGGAACGCGCCCGCGACCGCACCACCGCGCGCTCCGCCCCCACCTGCTCATCCACCACCGCGACCGTCGCATCGATCCGCTCCACCGCCCTGCTGACAAGGTCCAGCACCCGCCCCGCCGACGCCTCCACCACCCCACCGGTGTTCGCGACCCGAGCGACGTCGTTGAGGTTCCCCCCGACATTGCGCAACACCCGACGGTCCTCCATCAACTCCGCCCGCAACCCCATCAACCCCTGCATCCGCGCACCCGACACCCCCGCCGAACGCACCGACACACCCGACCCGACCGCGTCATCACCGGCCGCGTCATCACCGGCCGCAGCCACCTCCGCCGACCGCACCGCCACCACCCCCAACCACGCCCCCACAGCCATCCCCGACCGCACCGCCGCCGCCTCCACCACAACCCGCTCCGCCGTCGACAACCACACCAACACCCCATGCGGACGACCACCCACCGCCCGACCACGACGCGACCCCGCCATCCGCCCACGACCCCCCACCCACTCACACCCAACACAACTGCTCGACCCGGACTCCGGGGCGAGCATCTCACAACCGACGACCCACCAAGTGTTTTCTTAAAGAAAACACACAACTTGCTGCGCGGCAGGCGCACGCAAGCTGCGCCGCAGGCGCACGCAAGCCGCGCCGCGCAGTAACGCACCCGACAGCAGACCCACAGCGCAGCAGGCGAGGAACGCAGACAGCACCTACCCGGTCACAACCCCGACCAAGTCACACGTAACGAGATCGGGCCGCACCCGATACACTCCGCGCATGAACGCGCGCGCGGCGACAACAGCAACACCACAAGCCAAGACCCACGCACGCACAGCAGCCCGCGAACTCCTCCGCGCACGCATCCAACCCATCACCGCACTCGCCGAACTCGCAACCGCCGTCAACACCGCCCGCACGCACCTCGACGACGCCCGACAACGATGGCGCAACGCACAAACCGCCTACGCCCACGCCTACCGCGCCGCACGCGACGCCGGCTGGAGCCCCACCGAACTCCACGACATCGGCTGCGGCACCCAACCCGCCGGAACAGCACTACGCACCACACGCCCCGACAACGACAGCACCACTCCGACGCCCGCACCTCCGGTGACCACCGACCCGGAACCGCGACCCACCGACACCACCGACACCACCGACAACGCCACCGCTGGACACAGCGCACACGAAGCAGGACCCCGATGACCACCGACACCACTGCCGTCGGCACTGCCGACGGCACCACCGACGACTCTCAACCGGTCTTGATCTTCGGGCGGGGAGCGCTGACCCGACTCGCCGACGGCCGTAAAACAGCAACCATCAGCAGCGAAATCCCCGACGCAGCACCCGGCGACACCGTGACAGCAACACTCCCCGCCGGGACACCACGCCTGCCCCTCCAGATCACCCACCGCTACCCCGTCGACGAACTCGCCGCACTACCCCAGCTCGCCACCCAAGCCGGACTCGAACTATCCGCCTTCACAAAATGCCGATCATGGTCGGCATACCTCGACAACGTGACCACAACCGGAACCGTCACAACCCCCGCGCACGTGCTAGTCCTCACCACCACCGGAGAACTCGAAGGGGAATTCCCCCCGAAAAAACGCCCCACCCCGAAACGTAAACGCCAACCCCCGACACCACCCAAGCCGAAACCCGCCCCAGAACCACTGAAACCCGTGAAAAACGGCTGGATGCAGATCCAAGGCACCGGGCCAGTGAAAATGACACCACTCACCATGGTGCACCCACAAGACACACCCGAACTCCAACAACGAATCGCAGCCGTCCTCGCCCGACGCACACCAACACTACAAGAACGCCGAGCACTAGCACCCGTCATCGGAGCACTACTCGAAAAAGGGAAAGCCGGACCAGCAGGACTAGGAAAAGACGACCGAGAACGACTCCGGAAACAACTCCACACAGCAATCGCCTGGCTCACCCAACACCAACTACTCACACACGGACACTGGAACCCGAAACTCCTCGTCGGACTCCGCATCAAACACGCCACCACCCGCGGCGGCGCACCCAAACAATAAAACCTTTCCCCACCGAAACCCGAGTTCACGCCCCCACCCGTGCCCCGCCGACCGGCGCGGTCGAGACGCTCCAGCAGCGCCCGGTCTTGACCGCCAACCCGGCACTCGCCAACGCAGTCAGCGCTTTCGACACCGCCGGGGCCTTCCGACCCGTCACCGCAGCGATGTCCCCGGTCCGGGTATGCCCGGCGGCCAGGGCGGCATAGACCTCCCGCTGCGCAGGCGACAACCCGGCGTGCTCCGCGACCTCGAGGGCGCTGGGCTCCTCAGCCGGGGCAGGAAGGGGCACGACGTCGGCGGCGGTCAACGCCGCAGGCACGGCGACACCCGCCCATCCCGGCAACGCCACCACCGACACCACCGACGGCGCCGAGAGCTCCGGCGCCGGTGCCTCCGGGGCCAGCTCCCCGGCGGCGCCGGCGCCGGTGTGGGTGGTGCGGCGCCAGGCGGCCAGCTTCGCCGTCTGGGTCTCCCACCGCGCCTGCGGCGACAGACCCTGGACCGGCTGGAACGGCAGAACCGCCGCAGCAGTGTCGCCGTCCAGGACGGCGGCGGGCACCGACCGCACCCACTCCCCCAAATCCTCTGCCCAGGCGACGCGGCCCATCGTCATCCGCCCACCTGAGTTCGCGAAGCAATACCCACCACCCGAGGGCAGGCTGGTGGGGGCGACCGCGAGACCGTCGATCACGGCGTTCTCGCTGCGGTTCATGTTGCGGAAAGCGAACAGGTTCCGGGCGGTCAGGAAACTCCGCAGCACCGTGGACTGCCCGAAATCCGGCGCCAGCAACGACTGCGTCCCCCCGGATTCCGCAGTTCGTGGGCAGATGTGAGGGCTGAATTCGGGGGTTGACCTGCAGGACCGCTGGTGTGGGAGCGGGGTGGGCGTGTGTCCATGCCCGCCGCGGTGCCTGTTGGCGCTGTTTGGGCTGGTTAGGCGGGGTCGAGGGTGGTGATCCGGGGTGGTGGGGTGACCCCGCAGGCCCGAAGAATGCCGGCCTGGGTGGTGGTGAGCTCGGTGGTCTGCACGACGGTGCCGGCCGGGCCGGTGAGGGTGATCGTGTGCAGCCGGCCCAGCTCGCGGGAGATGGTGCGCCAGGTGCGGCCGGTGCGGCGTTCGGCGACCCGGATCAGCAGCAGCGCCAGCCAGCAGAGCAGGACGTGGGCGCGGATGCGGAGTTCGAGGCGGTGGAACACCGGCCGCAGCTCGATGGTGGATTTCAAGTCGCGGAACCCGCGCTCGGCCTCCAGCAGGTTCTTGTAGCCCAGGGCGACGTCCTCGGCCGAGAGGTCCGGGTCGGAGGTGGACAGCAGGTACTTCCCGTCCAGCTTCGCTTCGGCGGCGATCTTGGTCCGGTCCAGTTGCAGCCGCCCGGACGGTGTCTGGCGCAGCCACCGGCCCAGGGCCGGGTGTTCACGCAGCGCGCATTCGGCCTTGACGTGCGCGGCCTCCTCACGTTCGGCGGCCCGGGCGGCGTGCCGCCACGCGGCCTTGCTGGTTGTGGTGGCGGCGCGGCGGGTGCGGGCGGCCTCGCGGGCTCGGGTGCGGGCGGACGCGATGCGGTCGAGCTCGGCGGAGATCCTGGCGATCGCGGCTTCGCGGGCGGCCTGGTCGCGTTCGGCCTCGTCGGGGTTGTGGCAGATGATCCACCGGACGCCGGGGGTGGAGTCGATCCGGACTTCCTTGACGCGCAGGTTGTCCCGAACCTGCTGGTAGCGGCCCTGGCGGGACAGTGCCTGGGCGGCGTGCGGGCTGCCGTCGCGCATCCGTTCGCCGGCGATGTAGTGCCCGCCCGCGCGCTGAAGGTAGGCCAGGTTGTCCCGGGAGGAGAACCCGCGGTCGACCACGGTGACCACGCGGCCCAGTCGCCACCCCCGTAGGTCGTCCTTGACCTGCGGCAGGATCGCCTGGTCGTTGGTGTTGCCGGGCCAGCACCAGCACCGGACCGGGATGCCTTCCCGGGTGACGGCCAGCCCGATGACGATCTGCGGCAGGTCCCGGCGGTGGTCCTTGGAGTGCCCGTAGCGCCGGAACCCGCCCGGGCCGCCTGGGCTTGCCACTGCGTCTGATCCGTCGACGCTGCTGTCGGTGCTGCTGTCGGTGCCCTCGGCGGGGTCGGGGTCCTCGGTGTCGCGCTCGAAGTAGGTGCTGGTCGTGTCGAAGAACAGCAGGTCGACCTCGAGGTTGAGCAGGTCCGCGACCGCGAAGAACACCGCCTCCTGCACCTTCGCGTCGGTGTCGGCCTCGATCAGCAGGTCCATCGCCCGATACGCCTGATCCTCGCTGAGCGCGTCCAGGCCGGGGATCGCCACGTCGTGGCCGACCCACTCGGCCGCGGCCAGCTTCGAGGACGGGTCGATCGCCCGGTTCGCCACCAGCGCGAACAGCACCCGCTCGACATCGGTGGTGAACCGGCGCCCACCCAGCACCTTGCGCAGGGCGGCCTCGACGTCCAGGGCCTTCCACAGCCCGTTCAGCAACCACGCCGCCCCGGCCGGGCGGGAGGCGATCAACCGCAGCCCCTCGGCCGCGGTACCGGCGCCCGCGGACTCAGCGGCGTCCGTGCCGGCGTCGGTGCCGGGTTCGCCCAGGTAGCGGTTGATCGAGCGGACCAGCCGGCGCAGCCCGTCGGGGTCCAGGCGGTCCTCCCGGCCGAGGTTGAGCAGCACGTTCGCCTTCGTGGTGGCACCGACGCGTTGGTTGTGGGCCAGGGCCAGGTAGCGCACGACCGAGCCGTCCTTGTTCCGCCGCTCGGTCGTCCGCAGATACATGACCGCAGCCGATCACACTCCGGGCAGCTCACACAAGCCTCAACCCGCCAAAACGTGTGCCCACGTTTTCGAGCACTCTCACGCAGGCGCAGCACGCTGACCAGGCCTTACTCCCCGCGGACCCCGCTCATGTGCCCATCAACTGCGGAACGCGGGGTCCCCACCACCAGCCCGACGCCGTACTTACGGCCGATCCGCACCACCCGCTCCAACCGTCCGATGAAATCGGCCGCGACCATATGCGGATGCGTCGACAGGCGATGCAACTCATCGATGATCCACATCAGCCCGGGCAGCTCCGGGGTGGGCAGCAGCTTGCGCGCCGGGGACTGGACCGCCGGATCGGTGATCGCCACCAACGCCCCAGCCCCGGCCCCGCCGTCGCCGTCGCCGTCACTGTCGGGGTCGGCGGGGGCGTCGGTGAGGGTGGACTTGAGCAGCGACCGGACTTCCAGGGCGGCCTCGACCGCGGCGAGCTGGGCCAGGACACCGTCCGGACCGGACTCCGCCCAATCGGCGACATCGTTGAGCACCGGGGACGACCCGCCGTCGGGGTCACCGTCACCGAAGAACACATGCCAGCACCCCGACGCCACGAGGCCGAGGCCGATCGCCTCCAAACACGCCGACTTCCCCGACCCCGGCTCACCGGTCACCAGACCGTTGCGGACCCCGACCTCCTCCACGGCATGGAAGACCATCTCCCCCTCCCCGTCGGCATACGGCCCGAGAGGGATGGCCCCGGACTCATACCGCGGCCCGGTATAGGCGATCCCCGCCGAGAGCACGTCCCGCACGATCACGGTGATCACCGCCCAGCCCTCGTCGTCCGGATACGGCTCCACCACCAGATGTTTCCCCGACACACCCAGAGCGGAGGCGATCCGGGCCCGACGACCCAGGATGTCGTCGAAACACACCTCCCCCGGCGGAGTGCGCACCGTCCACCGGATCGCCCGCCCCGACTCCACCCGATCCGTCAACAGCGAGTCCGGCAGCGCTTTCCCCCGGCGAGCGACATTGGCCGCCCACCGCCGAGCAAGACGGTCCCCGACATCACCTGCGTCCTCGGTCGGCAGGACCGGGCCGGTCGACGGCACCGTGACCGGGTGGGCGGCCATCCAGCCCGACCAGCACGCCGCCGAACCGGCCGCGAGCACGGCGAGCAGGGCCGGATCGGCCGGGCCGGCCAACGCCGCCGCACCCACCCACGCACCCGCACCGGCGACACCCGCCCACGACGCCTTCTTCCACGACGCCGGGACCCGGCGGCGCCACCAGCCCCGCGCACCGGCCAGCCCGGCCGACACCGCGAGCCCGAGACCCGCCGACACCGCGGCCGCCGCACCCGGCCCCTCCGAAGCGGCGACGAGATCGCACAACGCCCAGCCCAGGGCCCCCATCGCCGCCGTCGCCGCCGTGACCAGATACGGCACCCGCCGCGCCCACACCGACGCCCGGACCCGCTCCACCCGCTCGCTGGCAGCGGCCTGACCAGGCGTTTCCCGCCGCAACACCGAACCCGCCGGGCGCGCCACCACCTCACCACCCGCACTCGCAGCGGACTCGTCGTGGATCTCGTCGGCGGTCAGGCGTTGCAACGCCGCCACCAGCACCTCCGGGGACAGCCCGGCCGGATCGGCCGGCCCTGACTCGATCGCTGCACTCAACGCGCCCTCCGGTCCTCAGCGGTCGCGCGCAGGTACGGTCACGCGCAGACTTTCGTTTCGTTCTGCTCGGTAGTGTTCGGTGATGTTCGGTGGTGCCCCGCACCGCCATGACACGGACACCCGACAACCAGTACGCGCGTACCGGTTCCGAGGACGGGGCTTCCCCGGTCCGGCCCTGACCTGCGCGTGCGCAGGTCAGGGCCAGTCCGAGGGCGGGTCAGGTGCGGGTGCCGATGTAGGTGCCCGACACCGTCGCGGCCAGGGAGTCGTCCGAGAGGACCTGGTCCTGGGTCGACAGATGCCGAGCGAAATGGGCCTGCGCACTCGACGCGCTGTCGCGGAACAGCGCGGCGTGCTCCTGCATCTGCGACAACAGCGCGATCGGTGCGCCCGACACCCCCGCCGCGGACAACGACGACACCAACTGCTCGATCTCGGTGAACATCCGCTCCCCGAGACCGCGCATCTGCTCGCAGAAATGATGCGCACTGCCCGGATCCAGGGTCTCCCCACTCGCCATGGTCGTGCTGCTGGTGGTTGCGGTCATCGGGACATCCTTCCCATCGCTACTGCTGGTCACAGGACTGTCGGTCGTGCTCGCCGGGGCCGGGCGCTGGAGTGGGTGCACCGTCGCCCACCCGCCCCCGGTCTCGGTCTCGGTCTCGGTCTCGGTCTCGGTCTCGGTCTCGGTCTCGGTCTCGGTCTCGGTCTCGGTCTCGGGAACGCTGCCGCTCGCGGGCGGCTCCCCAGGCCGTTCCTCGGTCTTCTTCTCCGTGGGCCCGCCCTCCGGAACCCGGCCGGTGTCACGCCCCGCACCCGGCCCCGGAGCCCGCCGCGCGCCCGGGCGAGGCGTCCATTCGCCACGGTCACCCGCACCACGCTGGCGGGTCCTCTGCCCGACGCGGTCCCGCAGAGCCCGCGCCCACCGCTGCCGACGTAGCTGCCCCGCAGCGGCCCGCTCATGACGCTGCCGACGCCGGTCGGTGGCGTAGTCCCAGCCATCGGCCCACCACGCACCCAAAGCCCGCCGCGCCGGCCCCGGGGCGCGGCGCGAGCGCGGGTGCGCGATCCGCTCCGCCACCCGCCCGGCCAGGGCCTCGGCAATCGTCGGACCGGCCCGGCGGGCATCTTTCGCCATCCGGCGCTCGTGGACGCGTTCCGCCCTGCGGCGCCGATCCGCCAACCGCGGCGGCTCCGTGCCTCGCGCGGTCGCGATCACCTCCGTGCCCGCATACCGCGCCAAACCCCACACCAGCAGGGACACCAGCAGAATCGTCTCCACCGCGCATCACCCGGTGATCCACGTCGAGGCCACCGCACCAGCGCCCCCGACCCCACGAGCCAGGACGCTGTAAAAACCCGCCAGCAACGGCACACCGGACGCCACCGCGAGGGTCGGCGCGGTCAACGCCAGCCACGGATGCCACGACTTCGGGCGCGCGGTCTTCGGCACGATGCCCTTCACCACGACCTCCAAGGTCGCGATCACACAGACCGCGGCCAGGACCGTGCCCCCAGCGACGCCCAACAGCTGGGTGACTGTGGAGGTCGCCCCCGACAGCGTCGTGAACACCCGGCCCAGCACCGTCCCCAGGACACCGCCGATCCCGGTCCCCGCGACCAAGAACAGCGCGTTCGTGGTCTTCGCGCAGTTGCCGTTGTACTTCAACCACCCGCCCAGGACCAGCGCCAACGCCGCCACCACACCCGTCGACGCCCACGCGTTCACGACGCACCTCCAGCAGACGATCCCGACAGCCACGTCGACAGCCCGGTCGGCGTCCAGTAGGACCAGGTCACGAACTCCGGCACCACCAGACCCACGACGGGGATCTGATCCAGCACCGACGCCACCGTGACCAGCAGCGGACCGACCGTCCACAGCCGGCCCGGGGTCCGCGACGCCCACCCCAACACCCCGGCCACGATCAGCGCGGGGGCCTGCACCAGCCAAAAGTGCGCGACCGCGACCTGACGCACCATCGGATGCTCACTGACCGTCCAGTCCCCACGGCGCGCCAACTCGATGCCCTCGGCCAGGGTGACCGGGCGTTCCACCGCGGCCCGGCAGCCCGTCACCGCAGCCGTGGTAGCGCTCGCCAGCCCACGGGCGAGGCGCGTCCACCACGGCGGACCCGCCTCCGGGACCGGGCCCCACCCGGCCTTCCCCGCAGCCGGCACCGCCGCGCTCGGGGCCGACTCGCCCGGCGCCGTACTCGTCGTCGCACTCACCGCGAGCTCCTTCCCGCGCTCAGCGGCTCCCGCGCCTGCAACTCCAGCAGCCGATCCCCCGCCGTGACCAGCGCCGACACCGCAGACTCGACCGCAGCCGCAGCTTCGGCCGGGTCCGGATGCCGCCTGCTCGCCGCGCCGCGGGCGTAATCGAACGCCGCCGCTAACCGCTCCACATCCGACGAAGCGGCGGCGAAACGCACCACGAACCGACCACGACGCCGATCCGGACGACCCCGCCGCGACGCCACCTCAACCTCTGCGCCAGCAGCCGCTGCGGTGCGGCGGCGGTAGCCGCTCACCGCCGCCCACCCCGCCCCACACCACGCCGGCGGTCGAGGGCCCGGGTCACCAGAGCAGCGACGCTGCACCACACCAGCACCGCCGCCAAGCCCATCACGATCCGCGGCGCCGACCAGTCCCCGGCCGCCGGGAACATCGCCTCCACCAGCACAAACACCGCGAACCCCACACCACCCAGCCCGAGCAGCAGCGGAACCGACGACACCACCGACCCCAGCCGCGACACCGCCGCCCGCACCGGATGCGGCGCGAACCGCGGGCGACGCACCCGCACCCGCTCCGGCGGGAACAACGACAACTGACCCGACCGGTCTGGCGAGTGATCCAACGCCCGGTCCAGCGGCCGGTCCGACACTCGACGCGACGATCGACGCGGCACCGGACGAGACACTCCAGATGACGACACAGCAACAGACACGCAAACCTCACCCCAAAAAGGAAGAAGCAGAACAAACAGGAGATAACGGACACCATCGGGCCCACGGCAGCCCCACAGCAGCTACAGCACGCCGCTACAACCAGCCGAAGACGACCCGAGAAAGAACTAGACAGACCTGCCCGGCAGAGCGAACGGCAGAGCCGAACTGAACGCCGCCGCGCCAGGACTATGCGAGGGCGGCGACCCGGGCACCGTTCACACGCCCCGCCACCGACGACACACCCGGCGACACCGGTGCTGTGGCTGCGGCAGTGGTGCGGTGCAGGAACGTGGTGACGTGGTCATAGGCGTCACCGGCGAGCTGGGCGCGGGACTTCCCGATCCCGAAGGTCTTGCGGATCGCTTCCCGCGACACCGACCCGGCCCGCTCCCCCGACACCGCCGGAGCGGGAATGTGGCCATCGGCGACCGCGCGCCGAGTCCGCTCATACAGCACGACCGTGTCCGCCGCCGTCTCATCCAGCCGGGCAGGAGTCAGCTCGTCATACAGGTCAGCGAAGATCGGCCGGAACACCGAATGCAACACATGCTGCACCACCACCGCCGCAGCGACCAGCAGCGGCGGCAGGACATGCGCCAGGGTCGAACCGAGGTCGAAGCCGTAACGCACGCCCCACGGCACCACCGTGAGCGCGAGGGACGCCGCGGCGAGGACCGCATCCAGCGCATACAGGCCGCGGGGGATGCGGCGGCCGTGCTGCACCGCGGTGAAACCCACGAACAAGCTCACGACCAGCAGCACCGAAGCGAGAGGTTCGATCAGGTAGCCGTACCACGGGCCGTCGACACCGACGACGCCGTCGTGCACGGTCACCGCCATGAACAGCACCCCGGCGGCGATCAGCAGCGGCGGCACCATCGACAGGCCGACATAGCGGCGGTAGGTCGAGGTCAGCCGACGGTCCGGGTTGAGCAGACGGTCGCGGTTCGCGACCGCACGATGCGCCCAGCCGGCCTCCCGGCGCTCACCCCGCACAGCGGCAATCTCGGCCATCCGGGTCCGGCGCCGTTCCGCACGCTCGGCGCCACGCAGCTTCTCGGTGACCTTCCGGTCGGCGCGGCGCTCCCGCGACGACCGGGCGTCGAGAAGCGCGGGATCGTCCTGTAGCGCGACGACGGCGCGGGCCTGCTCCATCTCTTTGGCGAGCAGGCGGGCCTCACCGATCAGACGCGGCCCAGCAACGTCCGGCGCCGAACCGTCAGAGCTAGCACCGTCGGCATCACCAGGGGACGGGGCGAGGACCAGGTCCTCCAGCCACGCCTGCGACCGGCCATTCGACGGGGCGTTCATCGGGCCCACCCCGGCGCCGACGTGCGCGGCAGCGGCATCGTCGCGACGGTCGCCCACAGGCGATCGATGAGCTTCTCGGTCAGACCATCCGGGAACCACCTGGGCTGCTCACAGCCGGGGTCAACATCCGGGGGAATCGCCCCACCCTGGGGTGGAACAACATCGGTCGTGCAGGCACGATGCCACATAGCCGATCACCTGTTTCTAGTCAGGTTGGTTGGTCAGACCGGCGCCCCGGACTTCTGGTCCGGGGTGTCGGTCGCCCACCAGGACTCCCGGCGAGCTTTTTCATGTCTAGCACCCCGACCCCACCGTGACAAGACCGGGGCTCGACCCGCTGTCACCGGGCAGGCACCCAGCGCATACAGCGGCCGAGCCGGGATGCGGACGTCGCAGGACCCGACGAACGTCGCCGGGACCTCGCCGCGACGGTCGCGGCCGAAGGAAATTCCCGGGGCACCTCGCGTGCGCGCGCGACGCGCGCCTACGCGCACATCGCGTTGAGACCGGCCACGAGCAGCCGCCGACGGGGAAATTTCCCCAGGGAAAACTCCGACCGCGGCGCGATCAGCGGCACCCCGGACCGGCGCGCCGTGCCCCGGCCGACCCAGCCGAACCCCGAGCCGGTAGCCACCCAGCCCCGGGCGCGGGCCCGGCCGCGCGGCCTGACCGCGACCACGAGCTGACGGCGCCAGCGGCAGGCGAGCGTCGACGCACCCGGAAGGTCGCGCTGCCGCCACCGTGGCGGCGGCGACCACACCGACCGATCTGGTCCCGACGGGGCAGTCGCTGCGAGCCGGGGCTTCCGACTCGGGGTGCCAGTCAGCACCGATCGCGGCAGTAACCGCCGAGCCCGACTCCTCTCGCTGACGCCGAGCGGCGACGACCGAGGTGCCGGCCTGTTTCCGTCGAGGAAATTTCCACAGCGGAAATCCCCGCCGGGCGGGTCTCAACGCGATGTGCGCGTAGGCGCGTGTCGCGCGCGCACGCGAGGAGTCCGGGGATTTCCACCCGACTTTTCCGGTCGCCGCCGTGCACGGCGACCGCCGCCGACGATGTCCCCGAGCGCCCCGGACGGGCTCGGGACGGTGCTCGGTGGCCACGCCCCCGACCCGACACCACCACCGACGCCGACGGCCTCGGCAGCCCCACCGGGGCTCCCGTGGACGGAGGCCCCGGCACGCGACCCCGCCTGGGCGATACCTGCTCGATAACGCCCTCTCGGGGCAGGGCCGGAACCGACGCGACACGCCCGGCGCAGGCCTCAGCGAGCACGGCCCCGGCGGCACTCCACACCGGCCGCCCGCCGCCTGACAGCCGCCGGGACGGGCAACCACGGGTACGGACCTCGGGCGCCGCGGTGGCCTGCTCTGGCAGCGCGCGGCGAGGTGTCCGCGGGCAGCTCGGTCGGGCCCCGGCCGCCCGGAGTCCACCGTGACGACCTGCTCCTGGGGCAGCGCGGACCGCCGCCCCGACAGCGCCCCAGGGACCCGCTTCAAGATCGCCCTACAGGTATCGGGACCAGCACCTTTGCCGTGCGCAACATTCGCCGCGCGGCGGCGTGGAGCGACCCGGACGGCACCGGCGACAGCCACGCCGTCAGAGAGAATCCCCTGGTCAGAGCACTGCGGCTCGACCGGTGCGACCAGTGTCTGCCAGCACCAGTCACTCAAGATCGTTTCATTGCGGCGTTTCCGCTGGTCCCGATACTTGTCGACACCTACTCGCCCAGGCGCGTGAGGGAGGATGGTCCAGGCGAAGAGCTCGGTCCCCGCGGCGCGCGAGCGAACATATCCCCAGGTCAGGGGCGCGATCCGAGCGGGGCGGAGGCCTGGTCGGCGCCGCGTAGCGACCCACGGGACGATCATGAACAAGGCTGTTTCCGCTGGTCCGGCTACGTGTCGATATCCACTCGCAGGAGTGTTCCGGGAGCGAGCGCCCAGGGAGGGAGGTGTTCAGCACGGTCGACCTCGACAGGATTCCCCAGGTCAGGGGCGCAATCGTGACCAACAGGGAAGCCCCGGAAGGGGGCCGCGGCGAGGCAGAGGTTGATCATGCGCCGGGGTGTTTCTGCTGGTCCCGGCGCTTATCGAGGGTGTATCGCGCCAGTAGGTGGGAGAGGTCGTCGGTATCGATGACGCGGCGGAGGCAGCTCTGGTTCCGGGGGAATCCGCAGGTCAGCGCCCCCGCCAGCTATCCCGAGTTGCCCTGGGAGCAGCTCCGGCGCGACCACGTTGTTGATCGAGAAGTGGGGTGTTTCCGCTGGTCCGGGTGCTTGTGGGTGGCTGTCTGCGGCATCCTGGCGCCGTCGACACGTCGGGTCTTCGGTGTTGAGGCGGGCGTTCCGGTATTGGCCGGGCTGCCCGGTTCCTTCGTGGCGGTTGTGTCCTGGCTGTGGTCTGGTCGGGGACGTTCACCGGCGGTGACGGACGGGCCTGTAGTGGGCGCTGAGGGCGTCTGTGACGGCTTCAGGTGACGTCGGTGGTCGTGGGCAAGTCGACCCGGACCGGAGCCCGCTCTGGCGGGCGAGGACCGGAAGCGGCGCGGCAGCTCCGTTCGTGCGTCTCCAGAGCCGCCGGACGGGCGCGGGTGCTGGTGTTCAGCACGACGTCCCGGCAGCGGCGAGTCGTCGGGAACGGCGGTCTTTGAGCAGAGCGGTGATGTGGTCGCGGGCGGTCTCCCGGGTGCTGGTGCTGGCGGTGTCGTGGTCGGTGACGAGCCCGGTGAGTAGCGCGTGCCGGTCGCGGGTCTGGTTGCGGGCCAGGGTGGCGCGGGCCTCGGCCTGTTGCTGGGCGTCGGCTCGCAGGGTGTCGACCGCCAGCTGGGTGTGGCCGTAGGGCAGCCGCTGTGCGGCGGCGTGGCCGTGCCGGGCCGCGAGGTCGGCCCGCTGGCGGGCGTCGACGTGCGGGGCGGGCAGGGGCCCGCACGGGCCGGTCCAGGGCGCCAGGCGGTGGCGTAGCCACGCCGATGGCCAGCGCACCTGCCCGGCGGGGCAGCGTTCGACGGGCCGGGACGGGCCATCGAGGGTGGGCTGGTGGTGAAGGGCGTGGCGTAGGTCGTTGTTGGTCCACCCGGCCCGCCAGAACGGCTTCACCTGGGCGCGGATTGCTCGCGGTGAGAGCTGGGCCAGTAGCGGGTCATCGCGCAGCTGTCGTGCGGCGGCGAGCATCCCCCCGCGGCTGGTGGGCACTCGGTCATCGAACCAGTCGCCCCACCGTCGTCCCTGACGGGGCGGCTCCGGACGGGTCGGCTGCGGGCCCCGCGTAGCGGGCCGGGGCCGGGTTCGTTGGCCGCTGTGGATGATCGTTTTCGCGCGCGTGTGAACAGAACTCTTACCTGCGGTAAGAGTAAACCCCGTTGGGGTCCAACTTTCGCCGCGCAACGATCTGTGAGAGGGGGTGTTGGTTGTGGTGTCGGGGGTGATGTCGCCGGTCTCGGTGAGCGGCCGGAGGTCGTCGCGGTGCGCGGCGGTGTTCGACTCGGTGATCGCGTGGTCGGGCAGGTGGAGTTGGTAGACCGCTGCGCGGTTGCCGTGTCGTCCGTGGAGCATGCTCTGGATCGGGCCGCGGTACTGCGGGGTCGAGCCGGGCTCGACGAGGATCAGCCAGTCGAACTCTTGGAGCTTCGCCAGCCAGGACGCGACCGAGGACCGTGACCACCCCGAGGCCTGCTGCAGACGCTTCCAGGTGGGCCAGGTGAGATGGTCGGTCCAGTCCGCGCGGCGGGCGAGCTCGGCGAGCAACGGCTCCAGGCGTCGGCGGACATCACGGCGCAGCCGCTGCCACCAGGCCGACGCGTGGATAGCCTCACGCCAGTCCTGCGCGGTCCGCGGTAACCCCCGGAGTGCCGCAGCGGCGGTCTCGGCGTCGCTCCGGGTGGTCGTGTCGTCGGTGATCGAGATCCAGCACGGGGCGCAGACGATCGAGTCGAGCACCGTGTCCCGGGGCTGCCCGGAACGGCGGACGCAGTGCGTACACATCCGCGCCGTCGGCGGCGGGGCGGTGTGCAGCTCGCGGGCGGGCGGCCAGCACGCGGTGGTCGTCGCCGCTGCGGTAGCGGCCAGCTCACCCGGGTCGACTGCGGCCAGGGGCCAGAGCCCGGTGTCGAGCCCGGCCCGGACCAGACACCCACAGACATCCCGGGCACCCTCGACCGGGGGCGTTGCCGGGACTTGACGGGTCGCGTTATTGTTAGACCACGCAGCCAACGCGTGTTCGCTCCTTCAGGGTTGGGGGGGCTGAAGGAGCGGAGCGGGAACTCCGTTGTACTTCCGTTGTAGGGCCCGGCCGAGAGGTCGGGCCCTACTTCGTTCTGAAGCACATACTGCTGCTGGTGCTGCTCCAGCCCGCCATATCGAGTTGAGATCCAAGGACGACCAGCATGTGGCGGCCGGCCCCAGGGGGTCTAGGTGGGCATCGTCGGCGATCCTTCGTCTGAGTCGGGGGAGCGGCTGTCCGGGGTCCCGGTAGCCAGAAGAGCCAGAAGAGCCAGAAGAGCCAGAAGAGCCAGAAGAGCCAGAAGAGCCAGAAGAGCCAGAAGAGCCAGAAGAGCCAGAAGAGCCAGAAGAGCCAGAAGAGCCAGCTCACTGTCTGATCCTGCCAGGCCCTCCCGGCGGCTCTGCCGGAAGGGGCTTCTTACGGGCGTGTCGGCCGCGTCGGGGGCTCACCGGGCCGGTGGCGTCCGTCGCAGTCGTCGAGGTCATCGAGGTGTTCGACGCAATCGTCCAGGATCGCCTGGGTGGTCCGGACATGCCACGCTGCCGGCGCCTGATCTTCCAGGGTCGCGCCGTAGGGGTTGCGGACTTTTTCTGCGGCGAGCGTCAGCTCCCGGGCGGCGGTGAGGATCCTGTCCCGCAACCAGTTCTCCTGGTCCACCCCGTCACGTCCCGTACGACGGACCGGCCGCGGCGGGACGAGACCCGGCGGCATCCACTGCCGCCCGAGATCAGGCTCGTCGGGGGGCGAGGCGAGCATGGGGACCTCCGGGGGAGACGAAGTACCAGCACGTGACGGGCAGCCTGCCCGGCGGTAGTGAGTGATCGTCCCGTCACGGGACGTGCCCGGGAGACTGGCACGAGCACCTGTCGCCCGTCAACATGATCGTCACTCTCGATCAAATTACTCGCCACCGATCATGGTGACTGATGGTGTCTTGCTGCTAGAGTCTGGCCCCTGGCCCCTGGCCCCTGGCCCCTGGCCCCTGGCCCCTGGCCCCTGGCCCCTGGCCCCTGGAAGGATGATGCCCTGATGTCAGCCGACGAGGGGGTCCGCCCGCTTACGCTTGCAGCTAAAATTAATCAGGCTTTCGAAACAGTGCATCGGCCGGGTGAGGCGCCGTACACGAATCGCGAAGTAGTGAAGTGGCTGGCGGAGAACTCGCAAAACGGCGAGCCGGTCATTAGCGAGAATTATCTGGGGCTCTTGCGACGTGGAGATCGGACTAACCCGGGTGTTCGAACGATCGAAGCGCTTGCCAGATTTTTTGAGGTCCCGGCCGGGTATTTTCTGGAGACGGGTTCAACTGCTGCGGAAATCCATGAAGAACTTCAGCTGGTCGCAAGCTTGCGGGACGCTGAAGTACGTGGAATTGCGACGAGAGCAGCAACCTTGGATCCTGGAATGCGGACGTGGCTCCTCGGTGTGGTGGAGACACTTCCTGTCGGTCCGCCGCTGAGTGCGCCTCGGTCAAAGTCTCGGCAGCAGAGCTTTGAGGTGCGCCCGGACGAAGACCTCGACGCCTGGTGATTCCAAGATGGCTCGAACCGTAACTGCGGAGAAGCGGATGATTCCAAAGAGGGCCGTGAGGCGGGGGTTGTCGCGTGGATGGTTGCCCGGCCGAAAAGTAGATACTATCGCGAAGAGACTGGTCCGTGATCTGGGGGTGGTGTTTCCGTTGGACATTGATGAGTTCTGCCAAAAGTTCGCGGTTCATCGAGGTCGCCCGATCAGTATCCTGGAGCTCTGCCTTCCCAGCTCGGATGTATTCGGTCTATGGTTGGAAAGTGCGGATAGCGATGTCATCGTTCACGACGCTAACCTGCCTCCGCGGCAACGCGTGAAGACGATTCTACATGAGTGCGGCCACATGGCCCTCGATCACAAACCTGACAATGGCGACGAAGATCTGGTCCGAATGATTGCGCCGCACCTCCCTCCGGGCATGGTGTGGCGCCGCTGTCTCCGCCGCGATTGCTTTGACTCTCCTCAGGAGAATGACGCCGAGCATTTCGCCGCCGTGTTGCAATACTGGGGATACGCGGCTGATGCGGAGAGGCGACAGAAGATATCGGGACCCGGCTTCGGTGATGCTGTCGACATCTTCTGACGACGCCACAGCAGCAGAGTGACAGCTTAAAATGGATGTCGCCTCTATAGTAGTGTGGAGTGTGCTGGCTGGGATATTCTGCTCCCGCCTGGTTCTTCGCCAGAGAGGTCATCGCAGAACGCGCGGAAATGTTCTAGTTGCTGCACTCTTCGTGATGTCGTGGGTATCTCTCGATCTAGAGGCTTATTCAGGCTCCGTCAGGTAAGTGTGTAGAAGATGAGTCCGATGACTGTCGAGATTGTCGTTTTAAATGTGGCGTAGGGCCGCCGGTAGTCTGTGTGGAGAACTTTCCACGTTTTGATATGGGCGATGACTCGTTCGATGGTGGCGCGTGTGTGGTTGAGGCTCTTGTTGAATGTTTTTTGCCAGTCGAGAAGTTCCCGGCCGGGTGGTTTTTTGAACGGGGTGAGCATGCCGCGCCCGATGTATCCTTTATCGCCGATCGGGGGGTATGTGGCGAGGTGGTCGAGGGCGCCGGATTGGTCGAGGCAATATAGGTCGTGTCGGGAGCCTGGGGTCGGGTCGGAGATCCACGACAGCTGCCCTTCCAGGGTGGCTGCGACCTGGACGACGACGCCGGTGGTGCGATGCTTGCCCGACCACAGACCCGGCACCGCGGCCCATGACCAGCAGGGCAGCAAGGTTCCATCGATGATGTACTGCCGATCGGCACGAAGCTCCTCTGCCGTCGGAACGACACTCCGCAGCGCCTGTGCCAGCAACGGTGTCACCCCCGTGATCGCTCGACTAACCGTCGACTGCGACACCCCATAGGTTTCCGCCAACTCCCACTGCACACGATTCCCGCGCAGATACGCCAACGTGATCACCACCGACCAGAACAATCCCAGAATCGGCGGCCAAGGCCGTCGCAGGCCAGTCGCGTTCCGCTGATCCTGCTCATGCACCAGAGCGGCAAGATCCTGAATCTCATCACGCCGAAAGCCAGTGGCATAGTACATACTGCGACAACCCGTTCATCTTGGATTGATTCGGCAAATTAATCTTCGCGATGGACGGGCTGTCGCCCAACCCGACACGCCGGGCTAGATCGTTATTTCACGGGCCCTGAATAAGCCTCCCGGTGCGCAGTTTCGGGATCCGTAGTTCCAGGTCCCCGGCGGTGGTGGTCAGGGTGCGGGTCCGGTGTCCGTTGCGTTGGGCGGTGCGGGACTCGTTGCGTTCGTGGCGGCCGGCGCCGATGGTGTCGGTGAGCTCGGCCTCGATCAACGCCTGGTAGATCGTCTCGGCGGCGGTGCGGACACGGTCACCGACATCGGCGGCTTTGAGTGCCTCGAGGACTTCGAGCAGGGCAGACTGGTCCAGGGCCATCGCGTGGCGCCTTCCTCTCCGTGTTCCTTGGCGGGTACACGCAGAGACTCACGCGGTGGCCCCTTCCACGTGGTCAGACACGCCGGACAGGGCCGCTACTTCCACCACCAACGGGGACGCCACCCCGGGCTCGCGCCGAGGACCTGCAACGACGCCGGGCTGGGCCCACCGAGGACCCGGCAGGACATGTTTCTGGAGTGGATCCAGACTAGGGAGTGTCTCGTGAACGGTGTTTCTGGCGGGGCCGCGCTGTAGCTGATCACGGTCGTTCTGCGGCAGGATGCGGCGAGAGCATCTGATCTCTGTTTCCGAATAGCAGGTGCTCCTACTTGCATGCGGGCAGGGGGCGTGGGTGGAGAACTGGGTCTCACCGTTGAGTACCGGTGTCTTGTTGGGGATCGCTGCGGGTGCGATCGCAGCTCTGCTGGTTGCGATCATCCGGTTCAAGGTGCATCCGCTACTTGCGTTGATCATCGTGTCCGCGGGGACGGCGTTCGCCACTCAGATCCCGGCGGGTGAGGTCCTCGACGTCCTGGTCGACGGGTTTGGGTCGACACTCGGTGAGGTCGCCTTGTTGGTCGGGCTCGGCGCGATGTTCGGGCGGCTTGCGGAGACCAGCGGTGCGGCTCGGGCGTTGTCGGATGCTCTGGTGACTCGGTTCACCGACCGGCGGGCTCCGTTGGCGTTGGGTGTGGTGTCGCTGCTGTTCGGGTTCCCGATCTTCTTCGATGCTGCGTTCATGGTGATGCTGCCGATCATCTTCACGATCGCTCGCCGGGTTGGGGGCGGTGTCCTGATCCACGCTCTGCCCGCTGCTGCGGCGCTGTCCACGGTGCATGTGTTCCTGCCGCCGCATCCGGGTGCGGTCGCGGCGACGGTGCTGCTCGGCGCGGATGTCGGGCTGGTGATCCTGATCGGGGTCGTGGTCGCTGTCCCGACCTGGTACCTCGGCGCATATCTCTACAGCGTGTGGATCGGCCGGCGGATCGTGTTGCCGGTCCCGGACCTGCTGACCGGTGGCCCGATGATCGACGATGACACCGCCGCGCCGCCGCCCCGGCCGGGGACCGTTGTCGCGCTGCTGTTGCTCCCACTTGTGTTGATCTTCGCGAACACCACGGTCGCGACCCTGGGCAAGACCGGCGCCATCGATCACGCCGCGGCGTGGGCGGAGATCATGATGTTCATCGGGTCGACCCCGATCGCTCTGCTGATCACCGTGTTGGTCGCTAGTCGTGTGCTCGGCACCGGCCGCGGCCAGCCTGCGGCGGTGGTCGAGGATCTGCTCGATAACGCCCTGAAGCCGATCGCGTCGGTCGTGTTCATCACCGGTGCGGGAGGCATGTTCGGGGCGGTTCTGATCGCCAGCGGTATCGGTGACGCGCTCGCCGGGACCCTGGGCGCGACGGGTCTGCCAGTGATCGTGTCGGTGTTCGTGGTCTCGGCGATCCTGCGGATCGCGCTCGGCACTGCGACCGTCACGATCACCACCGCTGCCGGGCTACTCGGTGCCTCTGTCGTTGCGGCCGGGCTAGGGCCGGTGCAGACTGTCGCGGTTGTGCTGGCACTTGCCGCCGGGTCGTCGATCTTCCCGCATGTCAACGACGCCAGTTTCTGGATGATCGGGCGCCTGCTCGGCATGGACGTCCCGACCACGTTCCGTACCTGGAGCGTGATCAAAACCCTGATCTCGCTGGTCGGGTTCGCCCTGTCCTGCGTGGTGTTCGCTCTCGGCGCACTCACCTGACCGACGATCGAGTCCGCCTCACCGCGTGTCACGACACCGAGGACTCCCCGGCCAGAAACACCGTTCCTGGGACAGGCCCCTGTTTCTAGACTAGGATCGCGGGTCGTGGCGTGGGGGCGGCCCCCGTAGCCCAATGGCAGAGGCAGGCCTCTTAAAAGGGTCACCGGTGTCGGTTCGACTCCGACCGGGGGCACCGTCGGGGTGCTGCGCGGATGTCATTCTGGCCGGTTATCTTGTCGGGCCGTCGCGGTGGCGCGACCGGTTTCAGGGGTGCGGTGTGATCGCGCTGTCCGGCTTCTTTCTGTAGTGTTTATTCGTGTTCGGGTCGCTCTGATTCCGGGGTGACTGCCGCGTTGTGTGTCTGGATGTGAGGTCAGGGTTATGGCTCAGGTGACTCGGGTGGAGCTGCTGGATGACCTGGAGGGGGGTCCGGCGGACGAGACGGTGCGGTTCGGGGTGGACGGCAAGTCGTATGTGATTGATCTGAAGTCGGAGAACGTGGAGTTGTTCCGGGCGGCGGTCGCGGATTTCGTGGCGGCGGCGCGGCGGGACACCACCGGTGGCGTGCGGGTAGCGCGACGTGCGGCGTCGACGGATGAGATGAAGGCCCGGAACCAGGCCATCCGGGAGTGGGCCCGGGAGAACGGGTACGCGGTCGCGGATCGGGGCCGGATCTCAGTGGAGATCACGCACGCCTACGAGCAGAACCACTGAGATTCATACTGGCGCGATGAAGGAGCGCTCGATGTCTGTGCTGGCGGGTACCGGCGGCGACGATGCTGTCCTGGACATCCTTGATGGTGTCGAGGACGGGGTTGATGGTGATGATGAGTACGACTTTTTCGTCGTGGGTGGATGAGGCGGGGTGACCGAGCAGATGACGGCGTTCCCGGAATTCGCAGCGGCGGCTGGGGCGTCAGCAGCAGGTCCGGGGTCGGGTGCGGTGCGGTCGATCCAGGGTGAACAAGCCGACCGGGCGCCGGGGGCCCGGCCGCGGGCCTCGGATGATGATGTCGACGCCTACGTCGACGGTGTGTCGGATGAAGTCCTGGCCTGTCGGGAACGGGGCCGGCACCTGTTCCCCACGATCCGGCAGGCCGGTATCCACTTCACCGGCGTGGACGAGACCGGGCTGTTGCTGCGCAGGTTGCGGTGTGGGTGTTGCCGGTTGGCGGTGAAGGTGGAGAAGTGGGAAGGCGCCCAGGTCGGTGGCCGGACCCGGTTCCGCCGGGTCGCCTCGACGCTGGACTACCGGGTCGGCGCTGACGGGGAGCAGTATTTGGCGCCGTCCGGGTCGGGGTTCATGACACCCCGTCAGGTCGGGGACGCGATCGCGTCGAAGGCGCTGTCCGGGGCGACGCTCGCGGCCCTGCAACGCGCCGCTGCCGAAGCCTCGGACGAGGAATGACAACCCACACGGCCCACACGGCCCACACGGCCGGGCGGGTCGGGTCGGTCGGATACCGGCGTGTGGTGGGTGTGCGGTAGTGGGTGTTCGCACGGTCCGGTTCTGCGACATCACCGGTGTCGAGTCCGATGACGTCGTTCATCACGAGCTGCAGATCGACCAGATGCGGATAGAGATCGACCTTCTCGACACCGAGAGGCTTATTCAGGCCCCGTGAAATAACGATCTAGCCCGGCGTGTCGGGTTGGGCGACAGCCCGTCCATCGCGAAGATTGGTTTGCCGAATCAATCCAAGATGAACGGGCTGCCGCAGTATGTACTATACCACTGGTTTCCGGCGTGATGAAATTCAGGATCTTGTCGCTATAGTGTATGAGCAGGATCAGCGGGACGCGACGGAGGCACGTTTGTCTTGGCCGCCGGTTCTGGGGTTGTTCTGGTCGGTGGTGATCACGTTGGCGTATCTGCGCGGGAATCGTGTGCAGTGGGAGTTGGCGGAAACCTATGGGGTGTCGCAGTCGACGGTTAGTCGAGCGATCACGGGGGTGACACCGTTGCTGGCACAGGCGCTGCGGAGTGTCGTTCCGACGGCAGAGGAGCTTCGTGCCGATCGGCAGTACATCATCGATGGAACCTTGCTGCCCTGCTGGTCATGGGCCGCGGTGCCGGGTCTGTGGTCGGGCAAGCATCGCACCACCGGCGTCGTCGTCCAGGTCGCAGCCACCCTGGAAGGGCAGCTGTCGTGGATCTCCGACCCGACCCCAGGCTCCCGACACGACCTATATTGCCTCGACCAATCCGCCGCCCTCGACCACCTCGCCACATACCCCCCGATCGGCGATAAAGGATACATCGGGCGCGGCATGCTCACCCCGTTCAAAAAACCACCCGGCCGGGAACTTCTCAACTGGCAAAAAACATTCAACAAGAGCCTCAACCACACACGCGCCACCATCGAACGAGTCATCGCCCATATCAAAACGTGGAAAGTTCTCCACACAGACTACCGGCGGCCCTACGCCACATTTAAAACGACAATCTCGGCACTTACACGGATACACCTTCCACTGCAGGTCACAGCGTTGCTGGGGGCTGTTGTCAGCGGTGGTTCTCGTTGCAGGAGTGGGTGCGGAAGAAGAGCGGTGACCCGGCTGCGGAGCAGGTCCGGCGGGACGAGGCTCGCGCGGCTCGGTATGCGCAGCGAGAGGGTCTCCGGAAGGTGTATCGGGGTCGGCGGGTGCGCGCGTGCGGGCTCCCGGGCCTCCGTCCGGACGCCTCCGTCGTCGCGAAAGTGACGGAAGTCACAGAGGGTTGTGGGAGGGTGAAGCGGGTCGCGGGGATCGCGGGGTTGATGCGGTGCGGGACGGTGTGGACGTGCCCGGAGTGCTCGATGCGTATCTCGGTGGAGCGGACGGCGTTGCTGGGGAAGGTGGTGACGCGGCACATCGAGGATGGCGCTCGGGTGATGACGCTGACCCTGACGTTGCGGCACTTCGCTGAGCACGAGCTGGCCCTGTCGGTGAAGGCGTCACGGACGGCTTTCAGTCGGGTGACTGATGGCCGGGCGGGGATGCGTGACTACGTTGAGCTGGGGCTTCGTGGTTGGTCGCGGTCGCCGGACCTGACCTGGGGTGTCGAGAACGGTTGGCATCTGCATCAGCATGTGACGGTGGTGTTCGAGCCGGGCACGACCGATGAGCAGATGACCGAGCTGGCTGAGGGGTGGTTCACCCGCTGGTCGCGGGGTGCGGTGGCCGCGGGCATGCCGGCTCCGGATCGGGAGCATGGTCTGGACTTCGAGATCCTGCCTGACGGGGACACCGAGGCGGCCCAGGCCTGGGCCGCTTACCAGGCCAAGGGCATCGCGGCGGAGCAGCTGATGGCCGGTCACAAGAAGGCGAAGGGGATCTCCCGCACGATCGGCGAGCTGATTCATGATGCAACGATCGGGCGGACCTACGAGAACCCCGACACCGGACAGCAGGTCCAGATGGTCGATCTGCAGGCCCAGGAGCTGCTGCGCGAGTTCGAGAAGGCGATCAAGGGAGTCCCGCAGATGACCTGGTCACGAGGCAAGCACGACCTGCGCAACATCCTGTCCGAGGAGGAGAAGACCGAGCGCAGCGACGAGGAGATCGTCGACGACGACTCCCTGGACGGGGAGGAGGTCGCGGTCATCCCTCGCGAGTCCTGGCCGCAGCTCCAGCCCCGGGTCCCGGAGTTCCTCTCGATCATCGAACGAGAAGGCACCGACGCCGCTCGGGCCTGGCTGGACGCGAACGGCATCGGTTGGGAGATGCCGACCCGGCTCACAGATACGAGACGCCGAGGCGTGAGACCCGGCTCTGAGATTTAAACGACCATGATTTTCATTGTTGATAGGTGGCGAAGGCGTCACGAGGAGAAGAGTTGAGATCGTCTGATGAAAGAGTTTGGGGTCCGGTTATTCTGCAAGCGGCTGAATCTATTGTTGTGCATGGGATAGACTTGAATGTCCAGGATGAGGTGGAGACGTACTGGGATATTGTTTTTGCCAACAGTTATCAGTATGCAGTGGAAGAATTTGCCGATCGAGCCGACGAACGTCTCGACGAGACAGCTGCAGCCCTTGCTCAAGTTCTGAGCCGGGGGTGGTTAGGGTCCGCCGACGTTGTCTCGCCTCAAGGGGTTTTCTCTGACTCAATTACTCTTCGGGCCACCCAGATTGAGAACCCCGAGGATGACCTGTACGGAGACAAGCCGCTGGGAGCATTCTGGACATCTTCTTATCTTCCTAATGGAGATAGCGCATGGTCTCGCAGTGAAAAAAGTGAGTTTGCCAGCCTAAACAGAAAACTGCGCAACTTCACATTTCGTTTGCCTCCGCCGCGGGATATATTCATTATTCGGTATCCGGAAGATTACCGACGGCTCGTTGCTGATTATCCACGCAAACTTCAGAACGGCCGGACTGTGGTTGATTGGCGCCGAGCGTCGGATGACTATATGGCGGTCCGCCTGACAGCGTGCGGTCTCGCGCTGGCACACCATTTTCGTGTCGTAACTCCGGCGGGAGTTGCATGGCTCAGCGGATGGGACGCTGAGTCTACTGCGTGGCTTCACTTGCCCTGCAACGCGGACCTTGATAACTGAAGTCGTGGTCATAGAGGTTCATCCAGGGTGATGACGAAGTGTAGTGTTTCCCCAGGTCGGGATCGTAGTGAGGTCGCTCGCTAGGAGTTCCTGAATAAGCCTCATAAAGCTACTAAACGTGTGTAAAAGCAATAGTTGGTAATTCTGAGTGAGCCTGTTCGGCTTACCGATATACGGAGGAAAATGCGCTTTCTGAAGATTTTTATTGCCGTACTCTTTATCTCTGCAGTGGTTGTCGGATCAGCTTTTCTTAACCCTTCGGAAGCGTATGCTGCTACTAAGACGATCGGCGACTGTGACATCATTATGGAAGTGCCTCACGCTTCAGGGCACGTCCGAGGAAATGTTACGGTTGATCCGCGAATCAAGTGTAAGACCAAGCAACGATATCTTGGCGTAACCGCAGTAATGGAGCGTAAGTTTCCCGGTTCGCAGTACACGTGGAAGATTTCAGCTAAGCGCAAGGGAGACAACGTAAATTATATGAACGCCACTCCTAATGAACGATGCCAGAAAGCAGACTACCGAGTTAAAGCGGATTTCTTGATTGTCGATAATCGCGGAGTGCGCCATGAAGAGTTCGGCTATGTCTCGATCTGGAAGTCCAATCCGTGTAGGCTGCTGTGATAGCCTACTAATTGGGTCGAGTTGTCTGGTTTTAATTAGCCGACTGTGCAAAGTTAGTTTTATGTGCCACAACTGTTCTGCACGCTTTCATTCAGGGTGCGACTTGCTCCGGTAAGTCCGTGTGGTGCTACTCGGCACTGGCGCAGCTTGCCTGCCTCGCCGACGTCCTGATGATTCACGGCTAGCGCGCATCCCGTAGCGGAACAAGCTGCCGTTCTCCGCGGGCGTCGGTGGCCGGGAGTGAAGTGTTTGTGCGGAACCGGCGTCGGGACCGGGATCACAGCACTGTGAGGCTTATTCAGGCTCCGTCAGGTAAGTGTGTAGAAGATGAGTCCGATGACTGCCGAGATTGTCGTTTTAAATGTGGCGTAGGGCCGCCGGTAGTCTGTGTGGAGAACTTTCCACGTTTTGATATGGGCGATGACTCGTTCGATGGTGGCGCGTGTGTGGTTGAGGCTCTTGTTGAATGTTTTTTGCCAGTCGAGAAGTTCCCGGCCGGGTGGTTTTTTGAACGGGGTGAGCATGCCGCGCCCGATGTATCCTTTATCGCCGATCGGGGGGTATGTGGCGAGGTGGTCGAGGGCGCCGGATTGGTCGAGGCAATATAGGTCGTGTCGGGAGCCTGGGGTCGGGTCGGAGATCCACGACAGCTGCCCTTCCAGGGTGGCTGCGACCTGGACGACGACGCCGGTGGTGCGATGCTTGCCCGACCACAGACCCGGCACCGCGGCCCATGACCAGCAGGGCAGCAAGGTTCCATCGATGATGTACTGCCGATCGGCACGAAGCTCCTCTGCCGTCGGAACGACACTCCGCAGCGCCTGTGCCAGCAACGGTGTCACCCCCGTGATCGCTCGACTAACCGTCGACTGCGACACCCCATAGGTTTCCGCCAACTCCCACTGCACACGATTCCCGCGCAGATACGCCAACGTGATCACCACCGACCAGAACAACCCCAGAACCGGCGGCCAAGACAAACGTGCCTCCGTCGCGTCCCGCTGATCCTGCTCATACACTATAGCGACAAGATCCTGAATTTCATCACGCCGGAAACCAGTGGTATAGTACATACTGCGGCAGCCCGTTCATCTCGGATTGATTCGGCAAACCAATATTCGCGATGGACGGGCTGTCGCCCAACCCGACACGCCGGGCTAGATCGTTATTTCACGGGGCCTGAATAAGCCTCAGTGGTCACCAGCTGCTGGTTGCGACCTACGGATCTGCGGTGGAGTGACGATTCGACGTCTGCCGCAGCATGGGTTGTGTCTTGGAGATGGGCGTTCGCCGCGGGTGGGGCGGACTGTATTTCTGGCGCGAGAGTTATCGAGTATTGTCTTCGGTGATTTTTGAGGGGTCTTCGCCTCGTTGAAGAGCGGCTAGTCGTGCTGCGACGAGCTCGTCGCTTGGGCCGGGTTGCCAGGGTTTCAGCCACATCATCTCGATGGCTCCGGCGCAGAGTGCTGTCGCGCATGCGTAGACGGGAATGAAAGGGAGAGCCATCCTGAATGCAGCACCTGCTCCGGCGGCTGAGAGGAATGTGAGGCCAGCGTAAAGTAGGCACCAGAGACGCCAGGAGTCTTCCTTGGGGGTTATTGGAGCAAACACCCTGAAAGGGGCGACGATGACGACAAAAAGATAGGCTGATATTGCCGCGCCGACTACTTGAAGGATTGGACTGTGCGTGGGAGGCAGGTCACTTGCCCACTGGTATCCGAGGCCAGCTATGAGCGCTCCGGCGAGCACTCGGAGCCACCCGACAAATCCGAATGCAAACGCGATGATGAAGCCGATCCAGCGCCCCTTGATGAGGAAGCGGTCCGGCGAATGGGGTTCACTATCGGACATGGGTGCTAGATGTTACTGCACTTGGCGATGACACCATCGATGCCGATGATCTTCTGAAGGATCGTAGCAGCTTCCTCTCCCAGATCGGACACGCTCGGTTTTGTGTTCAGTTTCTTGATCGCGGCCATCAAGGAGCCGTAGACCTTCTTCGCGTCCCGGATGATTTTCACGAGCTTCGCTGCGGGGATCCCGGTGGTGATGATGAACTCGCCCAGCGCGGCGATGCAGGCGGCGACCCCGGCGGGGTTGAGGCGGTCGTGGGCTGTGTTCCGATGGAGTGCGTCGCGGACGGCGTGTGGATTGTCGCGCTGGTCAGGGGGTAGGGAGGCCAGGGCGCGTTCCAGTTCGGTCGCGATCCGTTCCAGGGCGCGGGCGATCTCTTCATCGCTGTGGTTAGACGGGAGCGCAGCGGGAAGAGGTGTCGCCGGTGCGGTGATGGCAGTGGATGACGACGTGTGCTGTACGGGTGCGGCGGCCGCGAATCCGGTGGTCATGCTCATCGGGATCGCCACTGCCAGGATCACGATGATGGTGTGTTGTGCGTACGCCGTCGTGCTCACGCTCCGTAGTACAGCACGATGCGAATTGTCCGATCAAGATCGGATACTTATCGCACATGCGTGGCCACGGAGCGTGCAATTCCGGTGCAGGTGTTGTCCGAAATTGCATGTATGCGCGTTTTCGCCTGTTTAGGGGTGTTGTCGTGGGGTGTGGGTGTTCTGTCGTTTCCGTGCGAATTGGGTCGGGGGCGGCGGGGCGGGCTGTGCGGTGCCGATGGTGGTTCTGGTGACGACGCCGTCGGCGGTGCCGGTCGCGTCGGTGCTCTCGGCTGCTGGCACCTGGTCCGCGGAGCTCTTTTGTTTCTGCTGGTCAGGAACGCGGTCCGGGTGCTGTACCTGGGCGGGTACGGCGGCGTGGGCAGTGCCGGGGGCGATGTGCTGGGTCTCGGTGGGGTGCTCGGCGGTGAGGAGGGTGTCGATGTAGTCGTCGTCGGCTGCGGTGCCGGCGCCGCGGGCCGCCCGGAGCACTTCGCGCTCGAAGACGTTGGTCGGGTCGAGCTGGTGAATGTCGAACGGTGTCGGCGGCACCTGCTCCCGGTCCGGGGTCTGTTCCTCGGCTGTGGCGGCGTCGGTGTTCTGCCCGTCGGCGGCGGCGTCTCCAGCGGCGGCGTCTCCGGCGGTGGTGTCGTGTCGCCTGCGGAAGGTGATGCTGCGGTCGAGGATAGAGAGCCTTTTCCATCGTGATTCTGCTGGTCAGGGGCTTGGTGTGGGTGGTGGTGTAGCTGGGTGAGGCTCCCGGTAGGACAGCAGTCGTCCAAGATCGGCTGTCTCACCAGGAGGCTCGGTGTGTTGTCCTACCCTGCTGCGATCGCGTTGTCGACTCACACTCTTGCTCAGCTGCGCTCCATGATCGCTGGGCAGCGGTGTGCCAGCGGGGGGCGTTGGTGGCGGATCACCGCCGGTCAGCAGGCGTTACTCGTCCTTGCCTATCTCCGTAACGGTGACACCTACGCTCGGCTCGCGGCCGGGTTCGGGGTCGCTACCAGCACCGCCTGGCGTTATGTCCATGACACCCTGGCCCTGCTTGCCGCTCTCGTCGAGGACATCGACCAGGTCGCGGCCAGGGCGGCGGCGTTGGCCTGGGTGCTGTTGGACGGGACCCTGGTCCCGATCGACCGGGTCGGCGGGCAGCGCCGCTACTACTCCGGACGACACCGCCGCCACGGGGTGAACGTCCAGGTCCTCGCCGACCCGTTCGGCCGCCTACCGTGGGCCTCACCGCCGACACCGGGGGCCACCCATGACGTGACCGCCGCCCGCGCCGCCGGGGTGATCGCCGCCCTGACCAGCCGGAACGTCGAGACCTGGGCGGACAAGGCCTACGGACAAGGCCTACCAAGGCGCCGCAGGGACCATCCGGACCCCCTACAAACGCCACCGGACCCGCCCACACCTGTCGACCGGACAGAAAGCGGTGAACCACGCTCACGCCCGGATCCGGTGCCGGGTCGAGCAAGCCGTCGCCGAGCTCAAAGGCTGGCACGTGCTCGACCGGCTCCGCTGCTGCCCCCGCTACGCGAGCACCGTCATCGCCGCGATCACCGTCCTCAACCGGATCGAAACCCGCCGCCGACCAGCAGAATCACGATGAAAAAGGCTCCCGGTATATGACTAAGAGCGTGTTTGAGAAGTCCATATCGAGGGCCCGGGGCGGGGCACGGCGCCAGCTTCTGCCACAACTTCCGCAGGTGGATTGAACAGGGGCTGTTACTCCGACCTCGGCACAGCCCTCAATATCCGCTTCTCAAACACGCTCTAAGAGCGTGTTTGGAAATTCTAGTGGGTTGAGGGTTTCGTGTGTTTCTGCTGGCGAGTGGCGGGGTATCCGCGGGCGATGCGGCGGGTGGTGGTGTTGATCGCGGCCCAGCGGATCATGGCTTCGGATGTGGCGGGGTGGCGTTCGTAGTCCCGGGCCAGGCGTCGGTGTGCGGTGAGCCAGGCCAGGGTCCGTTCGACCACCCACCTTCGTGGGAGGGCGGCGAATCCGCGCTGCTCGGGTGGCTTGCGGATGACCTCGATTGTTGTCTGCAGGATCGTGGCGGCCCAGTCGAGCAGTCGCCCGGCGAATCCGGCGTCGGCGTAGACGAACCGCACCCTGGTGCGCAGGTAGAGGTCGAGCAGGATCGGCTTGGCGCCGTCGCGGTCCTGTACCGAGGCCGAGCACACCGTCGTGGTCAGCAGCAGACCGCGGGTGTCGGTCACGATGAACCGTTTCCGCCCGCCTGTCTTCTTCCCGGCGTCGTAGCCGCGGGAGTCCTGTCCGACGGTGTCGGCGCCCTTGACCGACTGGGAGTCGATGATCCCCGCAGTCGGCTCCGGATCACGGCCCTCGGCGATCCGTAACTGCCCCCGCACGACCGGGAGGATCTTCTCGGTGACCTTCTGCTGTTCCCACTGGTTGAAGTACCAGTAGACGGTCTGCCAGGGCGGGAAGTCCACCGGCAACGCCCGCCAGGCACACCCGGTCCGCACGACATACAAGATCGCGTCCAGCACGTCCCGACGAGCATGAGCAACAGGCCGCCCCCGCCGCGCGAGCGGCGGTAACAACGGCTCGATCACCACCCACCTCCCGACACGACCTATATTGCCTCGACCAATCCGGCGCCCTCGACCACCTCGCCACATCCCCCCCCGATCGGCGATAAAGGATACATCGGGCGCGGCATGCTCACCCCGTTCAAAAAACCACCCGGCCGGGAACTTCTCGACTGGCAAAAAACATTCAACAAGAGCCTCAACCACACACGCGCCACCATCGAACGAGTCATCGCCCATATCAAAACGTGGAAAGTTCTCCACACAGACTACCGGCGGCCCTACGCCACATTTAAAACGACAATCTCGGCAGTCATCGGACTCATCTTCTACACACTTACCTGACGGAGCCTGAATAAGCCTCACTGGGCATCACTGGTATCCGAGGGGTACCGGCGCGGTCGTTCCTGCATGCCGACCACGATGGAGCACCCCAGCCGTGTCGACCATCCCGACACACCCACCATTTCCAAACACGCTCTAAGAGCGTGTTTGAGAAGCGTCGGCGCGCCTCCGTGACTGTCGACCGCTGGTTGATCAAGCCTGGGGTGGATGACACGACGTGTGCAGCGCTACCCATCCGACACCAGCGACGCGCAGTGGGAGTTGATCGAGCCGCTGCTGCCCGACGTGCGCACCGGCGGCCGCACGGAGAAGCACCCGCGCCGCGCGATCGTGGACGCGATCCTCTACGTCGTCCGCAACGGGTGCGCATGGCGGGCGCTACCAGCAGACTTCCCGCCGTGGCAAACCGTCTACTGGTACTTCAACCAGTGGGAACAAGCCAAGGTCACCGAACAGATCCTGCCCGTGGTCCGCGGACAGCTGCGCGTGCAGGAAGGCCGCAACCCGGAACCGAGCGGGGGTTGATCGACTCCCAAAGCGTCAAAGGCGCCGACGCCGTCGGGCACGACACGCGCGGCTACGACGCCGGGAAGAAGATCAACGGCCGCAAACGGTTCATCGTCACCGACACCCTCGGACTGCTGCTGTGTGTGGTCGTGTTGTCGGCGGGACGGCAGGGCCGCGACGGCGCCAAGCCGGTCCTGCTCGATACCTACCTGCGCACCCGAGTCCGGTTCGTCTTCGCCGACGGAGCCTTCGCCGGACGGCTGGTCGACTGGGCCGCCATGCTCCTGCGAACCACGATGAGCATCGTGCGCAAGCCCGCCGACCAGCGCGGCTTCGCCGTCATCCCGCGCCGCTGGGCGGTCGAGCGGACCTTCGCCTGGCTCACCGCGCACCGCCGCATCGCCCGCGACTACGAACGTCACACCGCCATGTCCGAGGCGATGATCCGCTGGGCCGCGATCAACACCATCACCCGCCGGATCGCCCGCGGCGGCCCCGCGACCCGCCAACAGAAGCGTGTCTTCACCACCACAAGTTGAGCTTCTCAAACACGCTCTAAGCCGGTTCTCCTACAAGCGGCGCAGCTGGCTGAGGGCTGCGTCGAGCTGCCGCTCAACCTGACGGAGCGATTCGACTGCGTCGCCGTCGGCACTGGAGTTCGCGACCTGCCGGAGTTCCTCGATGAGGGTGCTGAGACCACCCGCGAGCGGCAGAACCAGCTGCCGGGTCTGCGTCGCTACCGAGGCCACATTGCTACTGCCTCCACGCTCGACGCCCGTCGTCGGCTCGGTCGAAGCGTCCTCGTCAGCGGACACTCCCCGAGCTGCGTCAGATCTGTCGACCGGTACGTCCGTAGTCGCTTCGGTGGCAGCTTCGGACTGTTCGGCTGTTGCGACGCTCTGGGGAGCCGTGGCAGGAGATGCGGTGTTTCCACCCGACTCCACATGCCCGGGGCCTGCGTCCACCGGGTCCTCTTTCCGAACGGCCGGCGGCAACCACGGTGGTCCCTGCTGTGCCACGAGCGCCTGGTTCTCCGGACTGAGCGAGTAGAGATTCCGAGCTGCCTTGATGCCGAGCTCTCCCCGCGAGACGAGCTCCTGCAGCTCCGGGATGAGCTTCAAGAGATTGACGCGCTGCTGGACATACGCGAACGACTTACCGATCGTGCTAGCAATCGCCCGAAGACTTCTCCCTCGGTTGAGCTGCCTCTGGAGGAACTCAGCCTCCTGAAGAACCGGCAGGTCACTCCGCTGCAGGTTTTCGACGAGGATCCTGCTCTCGATCTGGTCGGCTGAGGTGATTCCCTCCGGCGCCTTCACCTCCAGCGAGGAGAGATCAGCAATCGCTGCGGCCGCGAGCCGGCGGTTTCCGATGATCACGACCCAGGGTGCGGACGAGAGAGCTTCAGCCGACTCCGGGAGTGCCAGCACGAAGTCCACCCGAGAGACGACTTCAATCTGCTGGAGCTGCCCGTGCTGGCGCATCGTATCGGCGAGCGCGGCCAGCCCCTCGTCCTCTTCCGGCCGGGGGTTCAAGGGGTTGGGCTGCAGCTGATCGATAGGCAGCCTGCTGGGCGGCGCGGTGATCCGAGTGCGTAGCGCCTCTCTAGCGCGATCCGCCACCGGAGCCGCAGCGCGACTCCGCTCCATCGCGCCGTAGTCCTTCCTCTTAGCCATGACTACTTCTCCCCCGCCTCTGCGCCGGACTGGGCCGTGTCCTCGGGGCTCTCCTCTGCCCGCTCTAAAGCGGACTCAGGCGACAGACCAGCGGCAACATCGAGATGGGTCGCTAGCCGTCGATAGGCATCGGCGATCGGAGCGGTGGGATGATAATCAGTTAAGGGCTTCCCGCTCAGCCACGCTTCCTCCACCGCCACCGCGAGAGGGAGATACGCCAGGATCGGCAACGGGGGGACCTCGCCGTCACTGATCCCGTACAGCTCCAGCTCACTCATCTTGTACGCCGCGATCCCCGATAGCGGCCGCCGATACACCCCCGGGACCAGGCCGTGGAGCTCACGACGAGTGATCTGTAGTTCCTCCTCGATGACCGCAACCTGCTCGATGAGGAGGCGCAGCGCCCGCAAGGAGGTGTTGCTGGGCTGCACCGGGATCAGCACCCCGTCCGCAGCGACCAGGGCAGTATCGGTGAGCACATCGAGGGACGGCGGGCAGTCGATCAGCACGTGGTCGTAGACACCCTCGAACTGCTGGAGCAACCGGGCCAACCGATGCTCCGGCGAGCGGGCAGCGTGAAGCTTGCGAACGACCAGGAACATCGACACGCAGTGCGGCAGTACGTCGAGGACGCCGCCTGCCGCAGACGTCGAGTGCCGCACCACGAGGTCGCTGGCAGAGCCGGTGAACTCCCCGGTCAGAGCAGCCGCGAAGTTCGGTTCCGAGGGGTCGACCTCTGCGAGCCCGAGCGCCTCCGTGGTGAGGTGCCCCTGGGGATCCAGGTCGACCAGCAGCGTCCGCCGGCCACGTTCAGACAGCGCCCCACCGGTTCCAGCGGTGAGCCCGGTTTTCCCGACCCCACCCTTCTGATTGAGGATGGCGGTGACGCGGGGGAGAGCCACCGCGGCGTGAGCCGGAGCAGACGTAGGTGTCACGACAGAATCGACCTCACTGGGAGTCGTCGGTGAAGATGCTGTTGCGGAGGAGCCAAGTCCGCCAGTAGGCGACCCGCTCGGGGTCGGCATCGAACTCGGGCGGCCATCCATCGGTGACGATCTGGCGGAGCACGTCACGAACGCGGCTGCGGCCGACTCGGGAACGGCTGTTGAGCTTCCGCAGATGTGGATCGAGCACAGCATGCATCGCCCGTGCGGTCTGGTCGAGGTTGAACTGCACAGGCCGGTACGCGACAAGCACTTCGTGACCTTGCTCGTTGCGCCGGGCGACCATCGAATTCTCACGCATATAAGTCCTGAGACAAGCCAGAAGATGCTGACCGTAGTACGGTACCGGCATCGGTACCACTAGCTGCGGAAGGCTCGCCGCAGGCGGAAGGGCGTATACCGGGTACACGCCGTGCAGGCTTTTCCGCAGGACGCCAGAGCAAACCCCCGGCCGGTGCTGGGCTGCCTCGACCGCGTCGGGCGGCGCGGTATGGGTGGGGTCTGAGCGCGTTCGGTGTCCGGGTGAGGCAGACCGGCGGCCCCGGAATTTTCGTCACGCATCGTGATCTCTAGTTTCTTCATGGTCAAATCTTGCGGCGGGGAGCCTGAGGGTGACTACTGTCTGCAAGTCGGTCGACGGGGCGTGGCCCCGGCAATGATGCGAGGACCTGCATGCTTATCGCTCTGGGGTCCGCGATGATCGCGGTCTTCATGTACTTGATCTTGTCGAAGCGGCTCGCTCCGACGTTGGCGCTGGTGTTGGTGCCGTTGACCTTCGCTCTGGTCGCGGTTGGTACGGGGGTCGCGGAGTCGGGTGAGGACGGGGTCGTCAAGTCGATCACGTCGGCGATGAAGGATTTCGCTCCGACTGCGGTGTTGTTGTTCTTCGCGATCATCTTCTTCGGGACGATGATCGATGTCGGGTTGTTCGATCCGTTGATCCGGTTCGTGCTGCGCGCGGTGAACAACGACCCGGTCCGTCTGGTGGTGCTGACTGCGGTCCTGGCGGGGGCGGTGTCGTTGGATGGGGATGGGTCGACCACGTTCATCATCACGGTCTCGGCGTTGCTGCCGATCTATCTGCGCCTCGGGCTGAGTCCGGTGGTGTTGACTGTGGTGGCGAATCTGGCCAACGGGGTGCTCAACATCCTGCCGTGGGGTGGACCGACCGCGCGGGCGGCGACGGCGCTGAAGGTGTCTCCCTCGGAGCTGTTCAACCCGATGATCCCGAGCATGGTGCTGGGGATGGTCACGGTGCTGATCCTGGCCTGGTTCCTCGGCCGTTCGGAACGTCGTCGGCTTGCCAGGGCCGGGCGGCCGTTGCCGATCGTCGCCGATGAACTCGAGGGTGTCCTCGAGCCCGTCGGTGCCGCGCCTGACCCGGGCGGTGCTGGTGCTGGCGGTGCTGGTCCTGCGGGACAGTCCGCGCCTGCCGCGGCTGTCACAGCTGGTGCTGGCGGGGATGCGGCAGGTCCGGGGGACGGGTTCATCGACGCGGGTGGGGTGTTGGATCCGAACAGGCCGACGCTGCGCCCGAAGTTGATCTGGTTCAATCTGGTGTTGACCGTGGCACTGCTGGTGGTGTTGGGGCTGGATGTGTTGCCGTTGTCGCTGGTGTTCGTCGCCGCGTCAGCGATCGCGTTGGTCGTGAACTTCCCTCGCCCGGCCGATCAGGTCACCGCCGTGACCGCGCATGCCAGCTCGATCGTGGCGGTGGTCGCGATGGTGTTCGCCGCGTCGGTGTTGGTCGGGGTGCTGTCGGGTACCGGGATGGTCGCGGCGATGGCGAACGGGATCGTCACGGCGGTCCCGGCGGAGGTGGGCAGCTGGTTCGCGGTGATTGTCAGCATGCTGAGTATGCCGTTGACGTTCTTCCTCACCAACGACGCGTTCTACTTCGGGATCCTGCCGATCTTGTCCGAGGCGGCCGGGCATTACGGCATCTCGCCGGTGGAGATGGCACGCGCCTCGATCATCGGGCAGCCGGTGCACATGACCAGCCCCCTGGTCCCGGCGATGCTGCTGCTGGTGTCGCTGGCCAAGGTCGACCTCGCTGATCATCACAAGAAGGTCATCTGGCGGGCCGCCGTGTGCTCGCTGGTGATGATGGCAACGGCGATCGCGCTGGGAGTCATCCCCCTCGGCTGACCAGCGCGACTGAATGGCGCCGCTGAATGGCGCTGCTGTTGCCTCCCCCGGTGGGGCGGCCCCGACTCCTCGGGGGCCGCCCCACCGGCGTGTGTGGGAGATCTACCAGCGGTAGCTGAACTTGTCGATTTTGAAGCCTTGTTCGCGGAAGTAGGCGCTGACGACCTGGAGCCTTTTTCATCGTGATTCTGCTGGTCAGGGGCTTGGTGTGGGTGGTGGTGGAGCTAGGTGAGCCTCCCGGTAGGACAGCAGTCGTCCAAGATCGGCTGTCTCACCAGGAGGCTCGGTGTGTTGTCCTACCCTGCTGCGATCGCGTTGTCGACTCACACTCTTGCTCAGCTGCGCTCCATGATCGCTGGGCAGCGGTGTGCCAGCGGGGGGCGTTGGTGGCGGATCACCGCCGGTCAGCAGGCGTTACTCGTCCTTGCCTATCTCCGTAACGGTGACACCTACGCGCGGCTCGCGGCCGGGTTCGGGGTCGCTACCAGCACCGCCTGGCGCTATGTCCATGACACCCTACAAACGCCACCGGACCCGCCCACACCTGTCGACCGGACAGAAAGCGGTGAACCACGCTCACGCCCGGATCCGGTGCCGGGTCGAGCAAGCCGTCGCCGAGCTCAAAGGCTGGCACGTGCTCGACCGGCTCCGCTGCTGCCCCCGCTACGCGAGCACCGTCATCGCCGCGATCACCGTCCTCAACCGGATCGAAACCCGCCGCCGACCAGCAGAATCACGATGAAAAAGGCTCCCGGTATATGACTAAGAGCGTGTTTGAGAAGTCCATATCGAGGGCCCGGGGCGGGGCACGGCGCCAGCTTCTGCCACAACTTCCGCAGGTGGATTGAACAGGGGCTGTTACTCCGACCTCGGCACAGCCCTCAATATCCGCTTCTCAAACACGCTCTAAGAGCGTGTTTGGAAATTCTAGTGGGTTGAGGGTTTCGTGTGTTTCTGCTGGCGAGTGGCGGGGTATCCGCGGGCGATGCGGCGGGTGGTGGTGTTGATCGCGGCCCAGCGGATCATGGCTTCGGATGTGGCGGGGTGGCGTTCGTAGTCCCGGGCCAGGCGTCGGTGTGCGGTGAGCCAGGCCAGGGTCCGTTCGACCACCCACCTTCGTGGGAGGGCGGCGAATCCGCGCTGCTCGGGTGGCTTGCGGATGACCTCGATTGTTGTCTGCAGGATCGTGGCGGCCCAGTCGAGCAGTCGCCCGGCGAATCCGGCGTCGGCGTAGACGAACCGCACCCTGGTGCGCAGGTAGAGGTCGAGCAGGATCGGCTTGGCGCCGTCGCGGTCCTGTACCGAGGCCGAGCACACCGTCGTGGTCAGCAGCAGACCGCGGGTGTCGGTCACGATGAACCGTTTCCGCCCGCCTGTCTTCTTCCCGGCGTCGTAGCCGCGGGAGTCCTGTCCGACGGTGTCGGCGCCCTTGACCGACTGGGAGTCGATGATCCCCGCAGTCGGCTCCGGATCACGGCCCTCGGCGATCCGTAACTGCCCCCGCACGACCGGGAGGATCTTCTCGGTGACCTTCTGCTGTTCCCACTGGTTGAAGTACCAGTAGACGGTCTGCCAGGGCGGGAAGTCCACCGGCAACGCCCGCCAGGCACACCCGGTCCGCACGACATACAAGATCGCGTCCAGCACGTCCCGACGAGCATGAGCAACAGGCCGCCCCCGCCGCGCGAGCGGCGGTAACAACGGCTCGATCACCACCCACCTCCCGACACGACCTATATTGCCTCGACCAATCCGGCGCCCTCGACCACCTCGCCACATCCCCCCCGATCGGCGATAAAGGATACATCGGGCGCGGCATGCTCACCCCGTTCAAAAAACCACCCGGCCGGGAACTTCTCGACTGGCAAAAAACATTCAACAAGAGCCTCAACCACACACGCGCCACCATCGAACGAGTCATCGCCCATATCAAAACGTGGAAAGTTCTCCACACAGACTACCGGCGGCCCTACGCCACATTTAAAACGACAATCTCGGCAGTCATCGGACTCATCTTCTACACACTTACCTGACGGAGCCTGAATAAGCCTCACTGGGCATCACTGGTATCCGAGGGGTACCGGCGCGGTCGTTCCTGCATGCCGACCACGATGGAGCACCCCAGCCGTGTCGACCATCCCGACACACCCACCATTTCCAAACACGCTCTAAGAGCGTGTTTGAGAAGCGTCGGCGCGCCTCCGTGACTGTCGACCGCTGGTTGATCAAGCCTGGGGTGGATGACACGACGTGTGCAGCGCTACCCATCCGACACCAGCGACGCGCAGTGGGAGTTGATCGAGCCGCTGCTGCCCGACGTGCGCACCGGCGGCCGCACGGAGAAGCACCCGCGCCGCGCGATCGTGGACGCGATCCTCTACGTCGTCCGCAACGGGTGCGCATGGCGGGCGCTACCAGCAGACTTCCCGCCGTGGCAAACCGTCTACTGGTACTTCAACCAGTGGGAACAAGCCAAGGTCACCGAACAGATCCTGCCCGTGGTCCGCGGACAGCTGCGCGTGCAGGAAGGCCGCAACCCGGAACCGAGCGGGGGTTGATCGACTCCCAAAGCGTCAAAGGCGCCGACGCCGTCGGGCACGACACGCGCGGCTACGACGCCGGGAAGAAGATCAACGGCCGCAAACGGTTCATCGTCACCGACACCCTCGGACTGCTGCTGTGTGTGGTCGTGTTGTCGGCGGGACGGCAGGGCCGCGACGGCGCCAAGCCGGTCCTGCTCGATACCTACCTGCGCACCCGAGTCCGGTTCGTCTTCGCCGACGGAGCCTTCGCCGGACGGCTGGTCGACTGGGCCGCCATGCTCCTGCGAACCACGATGAGCATCGTGCGCAAGCCCGCCGACCAGCGCGGCTTCGCCGTCATCCCGCGCCGCTGGGCGGTCGAGCGGACCTTCGCCTGGCTCACCGCGCACCGCCGCATCGCCCGCGACTACGAACGTCACACCGCCATGTCCGAGGCGATGATCCGCTGGGCCGCGATCAACACCATCACCCGCCGGATCGCCCGCGGCGGCCCCGCGACCCGCCAACAGAAGCGTGTCTTCACCACCACAAGTTGAGCTTCTCAAACACGCTCTAAGCCGGTTCTCCTACAAGCGGCGCAGCTGGCTGAGGGCTGCGTCGAGCTGCCGCTCAACCTGACGGAGCGATTCGACTGCGTCGCCGTCGGCACTGGAGTTCGCGACCTGCCGGAGTTCCTCGATGAGGGTGCTGAGACCACCCGCGAGCGGCAGAACCAGCTGCCGGGTCTGCGTCGCTACCGAGGCCACATTGCTACTGCCTCCACGCTCGACGCCCGTCGTCGGCTCGGTCGAAGCGTCCTCGTCAGCGGACACTCCCCGAGCTGCGTCAGATCTGTCGACCGGTACGTCCGTAGTCGCTTCGGTGGCAGCTTCGGACTGTTCGGCTGTTGCGACGCTCTGGGGAGCCGTGGCAGGAGATGCGGTGTTTCCACCCGACTCCACATGCCCGGGGCCTGCGTCCACCGGGTCCTCTTTCCGAACGGCCGGCGGCAACCACGGTGGTCCCTGCTGTGCCACGAGCGCCTGGTTCTCCGGACTGAGCGAGTAGAGATTCCGAGCTGCCTTGATGCCGAGCTCTCCCCGCGAGACGAGCTCCTGCAGCTCCGGGATGAGCTTCAAGAGATTGACGCGCTGCTGGACATACGCGAACGACTTACCGATCGTGCTAGCAATCGCCCGAAGACTTCTCCCTCGGTTGAGCTGCCTCTGGAGGAACTCAGCCTCCTGAAGAACCGGCAGGTCACTCCGCTGCAGGTTTTCGACGAGGATCCTGCTCTCGATCTGGTCGGCTGAGGTGATTCCCTCCGGCGCCTTCACCTCCAGCGAGGAGAGATCAGCAATCGCTGCGGCCGCGAGCCGGCGGTTTCCGATGATCACGACCCAGGGTGCGGACGAGAGAGCTTCAGCCGACTCCGGGAGTGCCAGCACGAAGTCCACCCGAGAGACGACTTCAATCTGCTGGAGCTGCCCGTGCTGGCGCATCGTATCGGCGAGCGCGGCCAGCCCCTCGTCCTCTTCCGGCCGGGGGTTCAAGGGGTTGGGCTGCAGCTGATCGATAGGCAGCCTGCTGGGCGGCGCGGTGATCCGAGTGCGTAGCGCCTCTCTAGCGCGATCCGCCACCGGAGCCGCAGCGCGACTCCGCTCCATCGCGCCGTAGTCCTTCCTCTTAGCCATGACTACTTCTCCCCCGCCTCTGCGCCGGACTGGGCCGTGTCCTCGGGGCTCTCCTCTGCCCGCTCTAAAGCGGACTCAGGCGACAGACCAGCGGCAACATCGAGATGGGTCGCTAGCCGTCGATAGGCATCGGCGATCGGAGCGGTGGGATGATAATCAGTTAAGGGCTTCCCGCTCAGCCACGCTTCCTCCACCGCCACCGCGAGAGGGAGATACGCCAGGATCGGCAACGGGGGGACCTCGCCGTCACTGATCCCGTACAGCTCCAGCTCACTCATCTTGTACGCCGCGATCCCCGATAGCGGCCGCCGATACACCCCCGGGACCAGGCCGTGGAGCTCACGACGAGTGATCTGTAGTTCCTCCTCGATGACCGCAACCTGCTCGATGAGGAGGCGCAGCGCCCGCAAGGAGGTGTTGCTGGGCTGCACCGGGATCAGCACCCCGTCCGCAGCGACCAGGGCAGTATCGGTGAGCACATCGAGGGACGGCGGGCAGTCGATCAGCACGTGGTCGTAGACACCCTCGAACTGCTGGAGCAACCGGGCCAACCGATGCTCCGGCGAGCGGGCAGCGTGAAGCTTGCGAACGACCAGGAACATCGACACGCAGTGCGGCAGTACGTCGAGGACGCCGCCTGCCGCAGACGTCGAGTGCCGCACCACGAGGTCGCTGGCAGAGCCGGTGAACTCCCCGGTCAGAGCAGCCGCGAAGTTCGGTTCCGAGGGGTCGACCTCTGCGAGCCCGAGCGCCTCCGTGGTGAGGTGCCCCTGGGGATCCAGGTCGACCAGCAGCGTCCGCCGGCCACGTTCAGACAGCGCCCCACCGGTTCCAGCGGTGAGCCCGGTTTTCCCGACCCCACCCTTCTGATTGAGGATGGCGGTGACGCGGGGGAGAGCCACCGCGGCGTGAGCCGGAGCAGACGTAGGTGTCACGACAGAATCGACCTCACTGGGAGTCGTCGGTGAAGATGCTGTTGCGGAGGAGCCAAGTCCGCCAGTAGGCGACCCGCTCGGGGTCGGCATCGAACTCGGGCGGCCATCCATCGGTGACGATCTGGCGGAGCACGTCACGAACGCGGCTGCGGCCGACTCGGGAACGGCTGTTGAGCTTCCGCAGATGTGGATCGAGCACAGCATGCATCGCCCGTGCGGTCTGGTCGAGGTTGAACTGCACAGGCCGGTACGCGACAAGCACTTCGTGACCTTGCTCGTTGCGCCGGGCGACCATCGAATTCTCACGCATATAAGTCCTGAGACAAGCCAGAAGATGCTGACCGTAGTACGGTACCGGCATCGGTACCACTAGCTGCGGAAGGCTCGCCGCAGGCGGAAGGGCGTATACCGGGTACACGCCGTGCAGGCTTTTCCGCAGGACGCCAGAGCAAACCCCCGGCCGGTGCTGGGCTGCCTCGACCGCGTCGGGCGGCGCGGTATGGGTGGGGTCTGAGCGCGTTCGGTGTCCGGGTGAGGCAGACCGGCGGCCCCGGAATTTTCGTCACGCATCGTGATCTCTAGTTTCTTCATGGTCAAATCTTGCGGCGGGGAGCCTGAGGGTGACTACTGTCTGCAAGTCGGTCGACGGGGCGTGGCCCCGGCAATGATGCGAGGACCTGCATGCTTATCGCTCTGGGGTCCGCGATGATCGCGGTCTTCATGTACTTGATCTTGTCGAAGCGGCTCGCTCCGACGTTGGCGCTGGTGTTGGTGCCGTTGACCTTCGCTCTGGTCGCGGTTGGTACGGGGGTCGCGGAGTCGGGTGAGGACGGGGTCGTCAAGTCGATCACGTCGGCGATGAAGGATTTCGCTCCGACTGCGGTGTTGTTGTTCTTCGCGATCATCTTCTTCGGGACGATGATCGATGTCGGGTTGTTCGATCCGTTGATCCGGTTCGTGCTGCGCGCGGTGAACAACGACCCGGTCCGTCTGGTGGTGCTGACTGCGGTCCTGGCGGGGGCGGTGTCGTTGGATGGGGATGGGTCGACCACGTTCATCATCACGGTCTCGGCGTTGCTGCCGATCTATCTGCGCCTCGGGCTGAGTCCGGTGGTGTTGACTGTGGTGGCGAATCTGGCCAACGGGGTGCTCAACATCCTGCCGTGGGGTGGACCGACCGCGCGGGCGGCGACGGCGCTGAAGGTGTCTCCCTCGGAGCTGTTCAACCCGATGATCCCGAGCATGGTGCTGGGGATGGTCACGGTGCTGATCCTGGCCTGGTTCCTCGGCCGTTCGGAACGTCGTCGGCTTGCCAGGGCCGGGCGGCCGTTGCCGATCGTCGCCGATGAACTCGAGGGTGTCCTCGAGCCCGTCGGTGCCGCGCCTGACCCGGGCGGTGCTGGTGCTGGCGGTGCTGGTCCTGCGGGACAGTCCGCGCCTGCCGCGGCTGTCACAGCTGGTGCTGGCGGGGATGCGGCAGGTCCGGGGGACGGGTTCATCGACGCGGGTGGGGTGTTGGATCCGAACAGGCCGACGCTGCGCCCGAAGTTGATCTGGTTCAATCTGGTGTTGACCGTGGCACTGCTGGTGGTGTTGGGGCTGGATGTGTTGCCGTTGTCGCTGGTGTTCGTCGCCGCGTCAGCGATCGCGTTGGTCGTGAACTTCCCTCGCCCGGCCGATCAGGTCACCGCCGTGACCGCGCATGCCAGCTCGATCGTGGCGGTGGTCGCGATGGTGTTCGCCGCGTCGGTGTTGGTCGGGGTGCTGTCGGGTACCGGGATGGTCGCGGCGATGGCGAACGGGATCGTCACGGCGGTCCCGGCGGAGGTGGGCAGCTGGTTCGCGGTGATTGTCAGCATGCTGAGTATGCCGTTGACGTTCTTCCTCACCAACGACGCGTTCTACTTCGGGATCCTGCCGATCTTGTCCGAGGCGGCCGGGCATTACGGCATCTCGCCGGTGGAGATGGCACGCGCCTCGATCATCGGGCAGCCGGTGCACATGACCAGCCCCCTGGTCCCGGCGATGCTGCTGCTGGTGTCGCTGGCCAAGGTCGACCTCGCTGATCATCACAAGAAGGTCATCTGGCGGGCCGCCGTGTGCTCGCTGGTGATGATGGCAACGGCGATCGCGCTGGGAGTCATCCCCCTCGGCTGACCAGCGCGACTGAATGGCGCCGCTGAATGGCGCTGCTGTTGCCTCCCCCGGTGGGGCGGCCCCGACTCCTCGGGGGCCGCCCCACCGGCGTGTGTGGGAGATCTACCAGCGGTAGCTGAACTTGTCGATTTTGAAGCCTTGTTCGCGGAAGTAGGCGCTGACGACCTGGAGCCTTTTTCATCGTGATTCTGCTGGTCAGGGGCTTGGTGTGGGTGGTGGTGGAGCTAGGTGAGCCTCCCGGTAGGACAGCAGTCGTCCAAGATCGGCTGTCTCACCAGGAGGCTCGGTGTGTTGTCCTACCCTGCTGCGATCGCGTTGTCGACTCACACTCTTGCTCAGCTGCGCTCCATGATCGCTGGGCAGCGGTGTGCCAGCGGGGGGCGTTGGTGGCGGATCACCGCCGGTCAGCAGGCGTTACTCGTCCTTGCCTATCTCCGTAACGGTGACACCTACGCGCGGCTCGCGGCCGGGTTCGGGGTCGCTACCAGCACCGCCTGGCGCTATGTCCATGACACCCTACAAACGCCACCGGACCCGCCCACACCTGTCGACCGGACAGAAAGCGGTGAACCACGCTCACGCCCGGATCCGGTGCCGGGTCGAGCAAGCCGTCGCCGAGCTCAAAGGCTGGCACGTGCTCGACCGGCTCCGCTGCTGCCCCCGCTACGCGAGCACCGTCATCGCCGCGATCACCGTCCTCAACCGGATCGAAACCCGCCGCCGACCAGCAGAATCACGATGAAAAAGGCTCCCTGATCACCACGACCCGCAGCAGAGCGCTCGGTCCCACCCCGGGAGTGGACCTGTGGTGGTCGGGTAAACACCGCTGTCACGGTGGGAACATCCAGGTCATCACCGCCCCCGACGGGTGGCCGCTGTGGAGCTCACCGGTCCGCCCAGGTCGGGAACACGACCTGACCTGCGCTCGTGCCCATCCCGGACTCCTCGACGGACTCGCCGAGTTCATCGATGACGACCACGCCGTGCTCGCTGACCTGGGCTATGAAGGCGAGTCCGACCGACTCACCGTCCCGATCAAGACCCGATCCGGGGTTCAGGACTGCTCCATGTTTTGTTGGCCGCTGTTGGTCATTCCTTGCTAGGCTGTTGCTTGTGAGTGAGGACTGGTGGAGTGCGGGGACGACGGCCCGGTATTTGGGCGTGTCGACTCGTACTCTGCGGCGCTACACCGAGCGGGGGACGCTTCCGGATAATCGGTCTCCGGGTGGTCGTCGGGTGTTTCTGCGCCAGCACGTCGAAACACTTGCCGTTGATCGGAATCGTCGCGCGGCTGTCAGTGGTGTTGTGGCTTATGCTCGGGTGTCGTCGCGGCGTCAACAGGCTGAGGGAGATCTGGATCGGCAGGCTGTTCGACTCCGAGCTGCGGCGTCTGAGCATGGTGATCTGGTAGAGGTCTTCACTGATGTCGCGTCGGGGTTGTCTGACCGACGGCCGGGACTTAAGCGTGCCTTGACTGCGTGTCGGGGAACGAGGGTCGGCACGTTGCTGGTGACACATCCGGACCGGTTGTCCCGATTTGGTACCGGATTGTTCGAGCACGTGTTGGCGGGTCAGGGAACTCGTGTGGTCTATATCGGCGAGGACGAGGTTAGCGGCGGCTCCGCGGAGGCGGAGTTAGTACGAGACATGATCGCGATCGTCGCGTCGTTCGCTGGGCGTCTGTACGGGCAGCGGTCAGCCAAGGCCCGTCGTCTGGCTGCGGTAGTCACGGCCGAGACCGGCGTGGGGCGGGACGGCCTGTGAGTTCTCGGGGCTCGGGGCCAGGTCTGCGGCCGCTGGAACCACCGGTCATGGTCGCCGCGCCGACCGGGATGGCGACGACCACCCGCATCCGGGTCTCCTCTGCCGAGCACGAGGTGCTTGATCAGGTCGCGTGTTTGATCGGGTCCCTGAGGCGTCGAGACTTGGCCGCGCGGTCGGCGGCGGGGGTGTCGCCGGAGAAAAGTGTCCTCGCCCGGCGTAAACGAGATATCACCAGTCAGTCATCGTCGCGGTGGGCTGGTTCAATTGTGCGGCACAATGATGCCGGGTATCGACTGGAGCGTCGTAACCAGCTTGCCCGGCGTGAGTCGCTACAGCAGGCGATCGCGGTGATCGAGACTCGCTTGGCCGTTCCCGTCCCGCATGTCGATCCTCGGACCAAGAATAAAATCGCGGTCCGGATGTCTGTGCCTGGGCGACGTAAGACTGTTACTGGCTACGCCGACCAGCGGGAACGGGCCACGAAGCAACGCCGATTGCAGCATCTACGCGCTGAGCTCGCCCAGACGAGCCGGGATATCGCCACTGGCCGGGTGGCTATTGTTGAAGGCGGCAAACGTTTGGCTCGGAACCGGGGAAACCTCGCCGCCGCCGCCATCACCGAGACCGAATGGCGGAATCAATGGCAGGCCGAGCGGGCGTGGTTCCACGCCAATGGTGCCCCAGATGAGCCGCACGGGAATTTGACTATCACCGTCACTCCCGACGGGACGCTCTCAATCCGTCTACCCCGTCGTCTTGAGCACCTCGCGAACAGCCCGAGGGGTAGATTTGTCCTGGCTGGCAAGGCAAGGTTCGCCCACCGCGGTGATGCTTGGGCAGCGCACATCACTCGCGACGTCAACGGCCGTGCTGGATCAGTGTCATATCGGATGTACCGTTGTGCTGACCGCGCCGGCTGGTACCTGACGGCATCCTGGAATCCGACGCCTGCTGCGGACTTCGTCCCGGCTCGGACCCCAGCACTCGATTTTCCCGCCCGCGTGATCGGAGTCGATACCAACGCTGACCACCTCGCCTGTCGAGTGCTTGACCAGCACGGTAATCCTGACGGTCCCCCGATCCGGCTGGATCTTGACCTCGCCGGCCCGGCATCGCGCCGCGACGCGCAGCTCCGACACGTCCTGAGCCGTCTCATCCGGATCGCGCTCCGGTACCACTGCCTCGGGATCGTGATCGAAAATCTCGGCTTCGACGACGCCCGCAGCACCGGTCGCGAGACTATGGGCCGAGGGAAGAAGGGCAGAACATTCCGGCGGACCGTTGCAGGGATACCTACTGCTCGACTGCGGGACCGACTCGCTGCGATGGTCCCCTCCGCAGGGTTGACGCTCTTGGGTGTCGACCCTGCTTACACCTCCATCTGGGGCGCACAACACTGGCGAAAGCCGCTGTCCACCCCTCAACACGAGGCCACCCGACACGAGGCCGCGGCCGTCGTGATCGGGCGCCGCGGTCAGGGTTACCGCGCACGGCGACGGGTAGGGAAGCCCGCGAGCGACCAGAGGATCGCTCAGCGGAGAACCACCACCCAGGCCGTGCACCACCCCGATCGTGGCGGCGGACGCACCCCCCGACCGGCCCGGTCACACGATGACCGCAGGCCCACGGGCAGGGAACGGCGATCCGTCAGCCGGGCAACCGTTACCCCGGCATCTCCACGTCAACGACGAGGAGCGGACACTGTCCAACAAAATCAGTAACGGCCGGGCTCTCCCCGGACCAGCGCACGGTCAACGTGTTGCACTCCGCGACCCGAGCGATCGCTGAACGAGGAAACGCCCTGCTCGAGAACACCTTCCGAGCGTTGAGACACCTCAGCCTCTGCCCACAACGGATCGGCGCGATCACCGCAGCAGCGTTGGTCCTGCTCCACACCGAGCACAACCGAACAACATGATCAACAAGCTAGTGAGAACACCTCAGCGTGCGGCAAAGCTACCGAAGGCCCCGGATCGGTCGAGGGGGCTCGCCGACTCGACAGCGTCCGTCAGGCGACTCCGAGTCCACCGAGGACCCGACGAACGCGCGCAGCTTCTGTATTCAGGAAGGCATGGAATTGTGCTGCAGATAGATGCGCGTCCTGCCAATTATTCTCGGCGAGGTGCTGCTTCCACTGCGGCGTGGCGACCAGGGATGCGATCACTCCCTCCAGGGCGGCGCGCTGGGTCAAAGACAGGCCAGGTGGGGCTATCAGGCCGCGCCAGTTGAACAGTTCGATATTAATCCCGAACTCATGCGTGGTAGGAATATCCAAGCCAGCTACTCGCTCATAGGCCGCGACTGCTAGTGCCCGGAATTCTCCCGTTCGGAGCTGGTGGGCGAACTCACCGACACCAGCGACGGCGAACGTGACTTTGTTGTTGAGTAGCGACCCCATTAAGCGCCCCCGACCGTCGTGAGCGATGTAGTTGACCGACTTCGGAATCAGTCCGACGTACTCGGCAATCAGCATCGGCGCCAAATGATCAGGGCCCCCCGGCGCTGAACCGCCACCCACGAGAACCGTGGAGGGGTGGGCTTTCCAGTCTCTGACCAGATCCCCAAGATCGCGATATACAGAGTTCGCAGGTACGAGAATGGCCTCGGGCTCGCTCACAAGCCGGGCGATCGAAGCAGTCTCACCCAGCAACGAATCAGCTTGGTTGGCGATCACCCCGCCGAGGAGTCCGAGTCCCATACTCGCCAACAGGCGATCGTTACCGGCCTCGGTGATGAGGTGATGAAGACCCGTCACACCGGCCTCGCCGACGATGTTGAAGATCTCGACACCACGAGTCAGTCTAGCAGCATCGAGCACCTCGCCTACGACATGAGCCGTCATATCATAGCCGCTGCCCGGCGAGTTGGGGACAAGTAATCGCAGATCCCGCATCCGGCCATCAGCCAGCTCCATCAGCGGCCGCGCCCCGAGTCCCGCGCCGACGGCCGCAGCAATCCCGAGCCCGACCCCTCCCCCCAGGCGACGCCGCGTCAGGGGTGTTCCCCACACGTCCGAAGTAGACCGAGAAGACATCTACGCACACATTCCCGCACAGATCGAAGGACAGCTCCGGCCAGTTTTTTCACCCATCTCGGCGAGGCTGATCACTACCGAAGTCTACCTGCCCGAGATAGATATGGAGCAATCGGGTGAGTCTGCCTGAGGTCAAGGACCTCAGGCGGGGGGCGCTCACAACTCTAAGTAACGCTCCGGTGTCGGGTGGCCCCGTGGCCGAGACGGCCGCGGCGGTGGCGCGTGCTGCCCCGGCATGGGACGCGCAGGCGTCGGTGCCATGCCTGACGTGAAGCCGGTCGAGCACCGCTCGGATCTTCGGCTCTAGGGCGTGTCTCTCAAATAGGCGGACCGGGGTGCGCGATGCTTGATCGGTGCCACGCACCGCTGTCCTGACCGATGCCCAGTGAGGTGTTCTCACTAGCTTGTTGATCATGTTGTTCGGTTGTGCTCGGTGTGGAGTAGGACCAGCGCTGCTGCGGTGATCGCGCCGATCCGTTGTGGGCAGAGGCTGAGGTGTCTCAACGCTCGGAAGGTGTTCTTGAGCAGGGCGTTTCCTCGTTCAGCGATCGCTCGGGTCGCGGAGTGCAGCACATTGACCGTGCGCTGGTCCGGGCAGAGCCCGGCCCCGGATCGGGTCTTGATCGGGACGGTGAGTCGGTCGGACTCGCCTTCATAGCCCAGGTCAGCGAGCACGGCGTGGTCGTCATCGATGAACTCGGCGAGTCCGTCGAGGAGTCCGGGATGGGCACGAGCGCAGGTCAGGTCGTGTTCCCGACCTGGGCGGACCGGTGAGCTCCACAGCGGCCACCCGTCGGGGGCGGTGATGACCTGGATGTTCCCACCGTGACAGCGGTGTTTACCCGACCACCACAGGTCCACTCCCGGGGTGGGACCGAGTGCTCTGCTGCGGATCGTGGTGATCAGGGAGCCGTCCAGATGCACCCGGGAGTACCCGGCCGCGCGGGCGACCAGCAGAGCGCCGTGCAGGCCGGGCGCGGCCGCGGTGAGGACGTCGATGCCCTCATGCAGGTACCGGTAGGCGGTCGCGCGGCTGATCCCGCTGTCGCGAGCCAACCGGGTGACGCGGGTGGCGTCGAGGAACCAGCGCAGCACCACTACTGCTTGCGCGGACACCTCCAGCGCTCGCTGTCCGCGACGGGTCCCGCGCCTGGCCCGTTCACCAGCGAGAAGCCGGGCCAGGTAGTCCACGGTCGAGGCCGCGACAGGGAGCACACCGGTGTAAGTGACAAGATCAGACACGCAGGACCTCGGTACGGAAGTGGCGATCTTCGAACGGACCGATCTTCCCTACCGAGGCCCTGCACCCACCCCACAGGCCTGCCGCTACACCACATCCCTGACCAGCGCCGACAGCCCTACTGAGAACACCTCACTCATGAGCACAGCTGCCTGACCAGCACAAACAGGTTGGGTGGGAAAGGCTCACTGCTGGGGAAGCGAGATGATCCAGCGATCATGGCCAGGAAGAGTTTCACCGACGAGTTCCGTCGGCAGGCTGTTGATCTGTATGAGTCCACCCCGGGTGCCACCGTCCGTGGAGGCTTATTCAGGCTCCGTCAGGTAAGTGTGTAGAAGATGAGTCCGATGACTGCCGAGATTGTCGTTTTAAATGTGGCGTAGGGCCGCCGGTAGTCTGTGTGGAGAACTTTCCACGTTTTGATATGGGCGATGACTCGTTCGATGGCGGCGCGTGTGTGGTTGAGGCTCTTGTTGAATGTTTTTTGCCAGTCGAGAAGTTCCCGGCCGGGTGGTTTTTTGAACGGGGTGAGCATGCCGCGCCCGATGTATCCTTTATCGCCGATCGGGGGGTATGTGGCGAGGTGGTCGAGGGCGCCGGATTGGTCGAGGCAATATAGGTCGTGTCGGGAGCCTGGGGTCGGGTCGGAGATCCACGACAGCTGCCCTTCCAGGGTGGCTGCGACCTGGACGACGACGCCGGTGGTGCGATGCTTGCCCGACCACAGACCCGGCACCGCGGCCCATGACCAGCAGGGCAGCAAGGTTCCATCGATGATGTACTGCCGATCGGCACGAAGCTCCTCTGCCGTCGGAACGACACTCCGCAGCGCCTGTGCCAGCAACGGTGTCACCCCCGTGATCGCTCGACTAACCGTCGACTGCGACACCCCATAGGTTTCCGCCAACTCCCACTGCACACGATTCCCGCGCAGATACGCCAACGTGATCACCACCGACCAGAACAACCCCAGAACCGGCGGCCAAGACAAACGTGCCTCCGTCGCGTCCCGCTGATCCTGCTCATACACTATAGCGACAAGATCCTGAATTTCATCACGCCGGAAACCAGTGGTATAGTACATACTGCGGCAGCCCGTTCATCTCGGATTGATTCGGCAAACCAATCTTCGCGATGGACGGGCTGTCGCCCAACCCGACACGCCGGGCTAGATCGTTATTTCACGGGGCCTGAATAAGCCTCGTGGTATCGCCGACGACCTGGGCATCGCGCGGGGCACGTTGCGGGACTGGCTCACGATCCACGGCACGGGGAACAAGACCGCAGCTGATGGCAGTAGCTGCCCCAGCCCGGTGCAGATCACGCGTACCACGCCGGGGTCGGGCCTGGGTGGGGAGGAACCACCGAGGCAGAAGATCGCCCGTCTCGAGGCCCAGGGCCCCGGCAAAGTCGTGATGGGTGGGTCCTGAGCTGCGGTGATGTGGGGGGTGGGGGTGGGTGCGGACACAGGCTTGGCGTGATCATGAGGGTGTCGAATCCTTGCTCACGTCAGGAAGCCTGTGTCCGCAGTGTCAGTGTCTCCGATCGTTGCTGCTCTGGAAGGCCTGGAGGTCGGTCCTGACGCGGGGAGAGCCGCGCCGGTCGGTGAGGCGGCGGGGTTGTCGCTGGTGGAGGCCCTGTCGCGAGTGCCGGACCCGCGGAAACCACGCGGTGTCCGCCACGGTGTCCTCGCGGTGTTGCTACTGGGGGCGTGCGCGGTGTTGGCGGGGGCCCGGTCGTTCACCGCGATCGCCGAGTACGCCCATGACGTCGGCCGCGCCGTGCTGGACGTGCTCGGGGTGGGCGCGGTCGCTCCGCACGAGTCGACCATCCGCCGGGTCCTGCAACGGGTCGACGCCTCGGCGCTGGAGGCGGCGTTGCAGTCCTGGGTGTTGCCCCAGCTCAGCGCCCAGCCGGCGGCGGAGGGCACACCCCGGCGAGAACAGCGTCGCGTGCTGGCCTTGGACGGCAAGACCCTGCGCGGCGCCCGCGTCCGTGCCGCCGACGGCAGGGTCTGGCTCCCGCATCTGGTGTCGGTGCTCGACCAGACCAGCGGTGGCGTGCTCGGCCAGGTTCAGGTCGCAGAGAAGGGCAGCGAGATCACCGCGTTCACCGCGCTGCTCGACCCCCTCGACCTCGACGATGTACTGGTCACCGCGGACGCTCTGCACACCCAGCGAGCCCACGCCGACTACCTACACCGCCGCGGCGGGCACTACCTGATGACGATCAAAGCGAACCAGCCCACGCTGCTGGCACGGGTACGGGCGCTGCCCTGGACCCAGATCGGCGTCGCTGATCGTCAACGCGGGCGTGGGCACGGCCGCGTCGAGACCCGCACGATCAGCGTGGTCAGCCTGCACCCCTGTCCCGACCTGGGCGCAGAGTTCTTCCCCCACGCATCCCAGGCGATCAAGCTGGTGCGCCGGCGTCGCCCACTGCGGCCTGGCGGGAAGTGGAGAACCGAGACCGCCTACGCGATCACCAGCCTGACCAGCACCGACGCCGATCCAGGACTGCTCGCCCGCTGGATCCGTGGGCACTGGTCGATCGAGAATCGCCTGCACTGGGTCCGTGATGTCTGCTTCGACGAAGACCGCGCCACCGCCCACACCGGTCACGCCCCGCAGGTCATGTCGGCGTTGCGGAACCTCGCGATCACCGCGCTACGCCTGCACGGCGTCAGCAACATCGCCGCAGCACTCCGCCACCACGCCCGCGACCCCCATCGACCACTGACCACCTACAAGATCATCTAGCGACTTTGCCGGGGCCCTGTCTCGAGGCCCGGGTCCGTGAACTCGAGATCAGCGAGAAGAAGCTGACCGCCGAGCGGGAGATCTTGCAGCGGGCGGCCAAGTATTTCGCGGGGGAGACGCGCTGGTGACCCGCTTCCAGTTCGTCGCTGACCACCGGCACACCTTCGAGGTGAAGCGGTTGTGCGAGCTCGTGCACGTCTCGAGGTCGTCGTTCTACGCCTGGTTGGCGGCCGCTCCGGCCCGGGCGCGTCGGGCCGTCCGTGATGCGGTGTTGGTGGCGCGGATCCAGACGATCTATGACGGCGACAACACCATCGGTGTACCGCGGGCCACGACCGAGCTCAACGACGGCGCCGCAGCCGGGGACAGGGTCAACCACAAACGCGTCGCGCGGGTGATGCGTGCGGCCGGGGTCGCCGGCTACCGCAGCCGGCGCCGGGTGCACACCACGATCGTCGAGCAGTCCCGGCAGACGGTGCCCGACCTGCTCAGGCGGGATTTCACCGCCCCAGCACCGAACCAGGTCTACGTCGGTGACATCACCTACCTGCCCCTCGCAGGCGGGACGAACCTGTATCTGGCCACGGTGATCGACTGCTGCTCCCGCAAACTCGCCGGGTGGGCCCTCGCTGATCACATGCCGCACGGCGCGGCCTCGACCGTGGGCTTCCTAGCTCGTCTCCTTACTGGTGAACGGGCCCGTCGTGGGCGGCGGGTGCTGGAGGTGTCCGCAGGTTGCACGAAAGCGTAGGCTCGGCTGAGTGGGCTACAGAGATGTCGAGGAGCCGCTTAGTGGGTTTCACGCCCTGGAGGAGCACGTCGACCTCCCGTTCTCGACGATGGTATTGGGCGTCGATGTGACTGTGGTCGAGGCCGCCCTACCCTCGAATGGCGGACTGGTGGCGGTCCCTCGACGGGGCGGGGAGCCGCAGTCCATCGACTTTCGTGAGCTGCCCTTGCCGTCGCCACCGGTGGGCGGGGACTGGATCCACGTCTATCGGCAGTGGGCGGCCGGTGGCCTGGTGTGAGCGAGTACCAGTATTACGAGTTTCTCGCGGTGGACCGGCCGCTCGACGATCGGGCGCAGGCATCTGTGCGTGCGATGTCGTCGCGGGCGCAGATCAGCGCGACGAGTTTCACTAACGAGTATCATTGGGGTGACTTCCGCGGTGATCCGCTTCGGTTGATGGAGCGCTACTACGACGCCCATCTGTACTTCGCCAACTGGGGCAGCCGGACGCTGATGCTGCGCCTGCCCCTCGGGGTGCTCGACATCGAGGTGGTCCAGTCGCATCTGGTCGATTCGCTGGTGTCCGTCTGGGAAACCGCCGAGCATCTGATCCTGAGCTTACACAGTGACGACGAGAACGCCGAGTTCTTCGGCCCGGACGATCTGTACACGTTGGCAGGACTCGTCGGACTGCGAGCCGAGCTGGCGGCCGGAGACCTGCGTCCGCTGTATCTGGGCTGGCTGGCGGCGCAGGGAAGCTGGGACCGCGACGAATGCGCGTTCGAGTCGGACAATGAGGAGACCCAAGAGCCGGTGGTGCCTCCGGGCTTGTCGGAGTTGACGGCCTCGCAGCGAGTGCTCGCTGACTTCCTGCGTCTGGACCCGGACCTGCTCACGGTCGCGGCACAGGTGAGCCCGCCGTTGGCGGGTGCGCGACTGACGACGAAGCAGCTGGCTTCCCGGGTGGCGCGGCTTCTGGACAACGAGAAGGACCGTTTGCTCGTCTTGGTCGCGCGTGGCGAGAGCCTCGTCGCCCAGGCGGAGCTTCGTCGGCAGGTGAATGTCTCGGATCCAGCGGTCGGCGAAGAGGGCCTACCTCGGACGGTAGCCGAGCTACTGGATGCCGCTCACCTGGTCCGACAGAAGAAGCATCGGCATGCCGAGATCGTGCGCGCGGAGGCAGAAGCGGCGCGGGAACGCGAGCACGCGGCGGCGCGGGAACGACGCCTCACGGCGCTGTCCGCGGACGTGCAGGGTGGCTGGGACCGGGTCGAGGCAATGGTCACTACCGGGAAGCCGGCCGAGTACGCCGCCGCTGTCGCGCTACTCGAAGACCTGTGGGTCGTCGCCGACCGGGCCGACCAGGCGAGCGGGTTCGATGAACGGCTCGCTGAGCTGCGTGCTCGCCATCAGCGCAAGTCGCGTTTCGTCGAGCGGATCGACCGAGCAGGGCTCGTGGCCCGTTCCCGCTGACCGCCGGTTTCCGTGCAGCTGTGGCATCGTGAGGTCCGTGGCGACCGGGGATCTCGAGCGTGAGCTCGCTCGGCTGCAGGCGGAGAACGGTCGACTGCTGCGGCTGCTGGGACTGACGGCAGAGCAGGCCCGCCCCCCGGTTCCGTCCCAGGCGGGGTTGTTCCTGGAGCACCCCGGCATGGTGACGGCGGCGTCGACACCGCAACAGAAGGTGGCTTTCTTCAGGGCGATGTTCGCGGCACGCGACGACGTCTATGCGATTCGCTGGGAGAACGCGAGGTCAGGGAAGTCGGGCTGGGTTCCGGCGGTCGCTGGCGGGTGGCGAAAAGGCGCGAACCGTCCGCGCCTGCGTCTTGGCGACGACGTGGTCGCAGCACACCTGTCGGGTCGCGACCACATCGGGCTGTACCCGTTGATGCCGGGAGACACCTGTCGATGGCTTGCGGCGGACTTCGACGGTCCCGCGGCGATGCTCGACGCGTTGGCGTATCTCAAGGCAGCCAGGGCGGCCGGTGTGCCTGCGGCTCTGGAGGTGTCCCGGTCCGGGATCGGTGCGCATGTGTGGATCTTCTTCTCCGGCACGGTTCCTGCCGCGTCGGCCCGAGCTCTGGGCATGGGGCTGCTCCGGGAGGCGATCGCTGTCCGTGGACGGATCGATCTGCGCAGCTACGACCGTCTGTTTCCCTCCCAGGACGTCCTGCCGTCCTCTGGTGGCATCGGGAACCTGATCGCCGCTCCGCTTCACGGCCAGGCTCGCAAGGATGGCGCGACGGTGTTTCTCGACCTGGGCACTCTCGAACCGCACGAGGATCAGTGGGCGTACCTGTCCGGAATGCATCGACTGTCCTCCGCTGAGGTCACCCGCCTCGCCGGGCGGGTCGGGGCGGTGAAGGTCGGTGGAGCAGTCGAGAGCTTGGCCCCCGCCATGTCGACGCGGACAAGACCGAGATCAGCGGCTGTAGTCGGGCTACGACTGCGGGCCGGTTGCGAGGTAGCCGTGTCGGAGCTGACTCCGGCAGCACTGGGGACGCTCAAACACGCGGCGTCGATGAACAACCCGTTGTTCGGTGAGCGGCAGCGGCGACGGCTGTCGACGTGGAACGTGCCCCGGTTCCTGTTGAGCTACGACGAGACCATGGACGGCCGGCTCGTCCTGCCCCGCGGTCTCGGTGAGCGGGTCATCTCGGTGCTGGAGGAGGCTGGGAGCCGCGTCGAGATCGCCGACGAGCGCTCTGACGGCGACAGCCATGGTTTCGAGCTCGCGGCGACGCTACGCGAGGACCAGGCTGCCGCCGTCTCCGACCTCGCTGCTCACGACCTCGGTGTGCTCGTCGCAGAGCCGGGTGCGGGGAAGACCGTCATGGGATGCGCGCTGATCGCGGAGCACGGTGTAGCCACGCTGATCCTGGTGGATCGCAAGGCGTTGGCGGATCAGTGGCGGAGCCGCATCAGGGAACTCTTGGGTGTTCGGGCGGGCCAGCTGGGCGCCGGACGGTCCTCGCTGCGGGGCGTCGTCGATGTCGTCACTCTGCAGACGCTGGCCCGCCGTCAGGACGTCGCGGAGCTGACCTCGGGATATGGGCTCGTCCTCGTGGACGAGTGTCATCACCTACCCGCTGCCGCATTCGAGAATGCAGTCCGGCAGATCCGGGTGAAGCGATGGGTCGGCTTGACCGCGACCCCGTACCGGCGTGACGGCCTCGATGAGCTCATCCACCACCAGCTCGGCCCGATCCGGCACACGGTGACACCTCCGCCGGCGGGCACGCTGGGGGCCGCCGAAGCCCCTGAGCGTCAGCTGGCTGTGCATCCGACTTCCTACGAGTACCTCGGTGACGCAGATCCGTCGAAGCCGGGCGGGATGGCGGCGATCTACCGAGACCTCGCCGCCAACGAGACACGCACGGTTCAGGTCGTCGGTGACGTTCTCGAGGCGTTGGGCCGCGGGAGGAACTGCCTCGTCCTGACGCAGTGGAAGAGCCACGTCGAGACCCTGGCGGCGCGCCTGCGAGAGGAGGGCCAAGATCCGGTGGTCCTGCGTGGCGGAATGGGCGCCCGGGAACGCAAGGCTGCTCTGGCCCGTCTTGAACCGGGGCCGGCGCCGCTGCTCGTCGTGGCGACCGGGCCCTACGTGGGGGAGGGCTTCGACTGCCCCGCCCTTGACGCCCTCTTTCTCGCGGCGCCGATCGCCTTCAAGGGCCGCCTCGTGCAGTTCGTAGGCCGTGTGCTCAGGCCGCACCCCGGCAAGACGACGGCCGAGGTGCACGACTACCACGACGAGCAGACCGCCGTGCTCGCCTCGTCGTTGGCCAAACGGGCGCCGGGGTACAGGGCTCTCGGCTTCCCTAACCCCCGCGAGGTGATCCTGGCGCACGCTTCGTGAGCGTGCATGTGCGATACGCATCTGATCTTGATCGGACGTTTCGTGTCGTGCTGTACTGCGGAGCGTGAGCACGACGACGTACGCACAACGCACCATCACCGTCATCCTCGACGCGGCGATCCCGATGAGCATGACCACCGGATTCGCCGCCGCACCCGTACAGCACACGTCGTCGCCCACTTCCATCACCACGCCGGCGACACCTCTTTCCACTGCGCTCCCCTCTAACCACAGCGACGAAGAGATCGCCCGCGCCCTGGAACGGATCGCAACCGAACTGGAACACGCCCTGGCCTCGACCGTGGACTACCTGGCCCGGCTTCTCGCTGGTGAACGGGCCAGGCGCGGGACCCGTCGCGGACAGCGAGCGCTGGAGGTGTCCGCGCAAGCAGTACGGGAGAATTCCGGGCACTAGCAGTCGCGGCCTATGAGCGAGTAGCTGGCTTGGATATTCCTACCACGCATGAGTTCGGGATTAATATCGAACTGTTCAACTGGCGCGGCCTGATAGCCCCACCTGGCCTGTCTTTGACCCAGCGCGCCGCCCTGGAGGGAGTGATCGCATCCCTGGTCGCCACGCCGCAGTGGAAGCAGCACCTCGCCGAGAATAATTGGCAGGACGCGCATCTATCTGCAGCACAATTCCATGCCTTCCTGAATACAGAAGCTGCGCGCGTTCGTCGGGTCCTCGGTGGACTCGGAGTCGCCTGACGAACGTCGTCGAGTCGACGAGCCCTCTCGACCGATCCGGGGCCTTCGGCAGCCTCGCCACATACCCACCGATCGGCTCGGTAAAGGTAAGCTACTTGTTATATATTAGTAGTCCTTCGTCCTGGGTCTCGTCGTCGCTGGTAGCGGGGGTGGCGCGTCGGTCGGTGTTCGCGGTGTTGGCGGCGGGGGCGATGCTCGGTGGGACCGCGGTGACGCCGGTCTTGCTCGCCTCTGCGTCGGCTGCGGAGCTGGAGCCCGCGGTCGAGGGCCCGTGGGGGGAGGGCGCGGTGGGTGTCCTGGGTGGTCTGACCGATGCGGGGCACAAGGCTGTGGACGCGGTCGGCGCGGCGGGGGGCGCGGTCACCGACGTGGTGGCCGGCCCCGCCCCGGCGCCGGCCTCGGCTCCTGTGTCTGAACCACCGCCCCGCCCGGCACCGTCGCCCGCGCCTGTTGGGGTCGCCGTAGTATCCGGGAAATTTCGGGCGGATATGGCTGGGTGGGTTTCTGATCTTGGAGTTTGCGGGAGGGTCATGGGTTTCTGTTGAGCAGGGTGATGATCTGGTCGTTGAGTGCGTCGGCGTCGTCGGCGATGCGGTCGAGGAGGGTGAGGACCTCGTCCAGGCTGGGGGCTTCTTGGGCCGCGGCAGTCGAGGTGGGTGCGGTCGCGTCCGGCGGGCGGGGAGCCGGGGTGTCGTGCTCGTTCTGCTGTGTTGCGCGGGTGGTGGCCAGGGCGAGTCGGGTACGGATGGTGCGCGTGGTGATGGGGCGGTAGTCGGTGTGCCAGCCGTAGCGGTCGATGGCCGGCAGGAGTGTGGCGGCGGCGCGCCACCGTTGCGGGGTCCGGCACTCGTGGCGGTGTGGGTCGGTGGCGGTCGGGGCGTGGGCGCTGGTGAGGTTCATGCGGGTCGATCCGCGGCCCAGGCCGTCGAGGGCGCCGAGGATGTCCAGCCAGCGCACGACGGCGCAGGTCGGGCAACGACGCGGGTCGACGTCGGCGGGCACGGGCTGTTCACCGACCCGCACCCGGTCGACGTCGACGGTGACTGCGGCGGGAACGAGGTCCCGTACGCGTGTCTGGGGCAGGTTCAAGACCACGGTGGCGACGACCAGGAAGGCGTCGCGGCGGCCGTGGAGCCCGTGGGGCCAACCCCGGGTTGGGCAGGCGGTGATCATCTGGCCTGGGTCAGGGCTGTCGGTACGACCGGTTGCCGGACGCGGCCGCGGCTGCGAGAGCGGCGGCGCGGCGGGTCCGGTCTCTGGGCGTGGGAGCAGGTGTCCGCTTCGGCGGTGGGCGCCGGCGATCGCGCGGACCCGCCGTGCTTGGGTGGCTGGGCGGGCGGGTAGTGCGGTGAAGAACCCGGTCAGGGTGGGCACTGTGGTCGGTAGTGCCGGTTGCCCGGTCGCGGCGGCGTAGTCACAGAACAGCACCCACTCTCGGCGGTAGCCGGTCCCGGCGGCGTCCCAGGGCGGTTCTGCGGCGGTCAACGGGGGTGGATTCGACGGAAGTGAGCGATCGGTAACTGATCGAAGGCCATCCTCAGGAGCCGGAGTCATCGTTCACAAGCCCAGCCGGGTCACGGCGTTGCCGACGAGGGGGGCGTGGTCGCGGTCGTAGGTCTCGATCATGGCGTCGCTGCTGTGGCGGGTCTGACGGCGTACGGAGCGGTGGTCGGCGCCGTTGCGTCGTGCGGTGGTGACGAACCCGGCGCGCAGCGAGTGGAACCCCATCGGTCCCGGCAGGCCCGCGGCCTCGGCGCGTCGGCGTGCCATGGCGTGCAGGGCGTCGCCGGTCATCGGGGTGTCGGAGAGCGATCCGCCGCGACGGATCGCCCGCAGCAGCGGTGTGTGACCGGCCAGCGCGGGCACGGGAGCTCGGAACGGCTGGGCTGTCCGTTTGGGAGGCTCCGCGGCGCCGGTCTCGATCGGTGAGCAGGCGCCGACGCCGTCAGCGCTGACAGGGGTGGGTTCGGGGTGGCCGAACAGGTGGTCCAGGTCGGGCCAGGATGGGGTGGCCAGGACGTCGCGCATCAGGGCCGGGCGACCGTTCGGAGCGGCGGCGAGCAGCCCCATCCAGCGCAGCACCGCGCACGGCGGGCAGGTACCCGCCCGGGCGCCGTAGGGCAGCACAACGGTGGCGCCACGCCCGGTCTGGTCGGTCTTGGACCGGGCGATGCGCACGTGCAGCCCGTCGACCGGGTGGAAGGACACGTCGGCGACGGTGAGGGCGGCGAGCTCGCTGCGGCGCAGCGCTCCGGTGAACCCGATCAGCAGCACGGCGGCGTCGCGGGCGCCGATCAACCCGGCCGGCCACGTCCCGAACTCCATGTCCGCGAGCACGGTGCGCAGGTCCTCCAGCAGGAGCGGGCGCATCTGATGTGTGGCGTGGGCCCGGGCCCGCTTGATGCCGGTCAGCACCGCCCCGACCGCCGGGTCCCGGGTCGGGGACCGGTGGCCGGCGTCGTGGTGGACAGCGGCGATCGCGGCCAGACGCCGGCCCATCGTGGCCGGGGAGAACACCGCCTCCCCGCCCGGGGTGCGGGTGGCCTCGAGGTCGGCCAGGTAGAGCCGCACGGTGTCCACCGCCGCCGGCAGGGACTCCAGCCCCGCTGCGGCGCACCAGCGGGCGAAGTGCGCCCAGTCCCCCGCGTAGGCGAGCCGGGTGCGCGGAGCCCGCGCGGCGACCGCGTGGGCGTCGGCGCAGGCGGCCAGCGCCGCGAGGGAGGCCGCCCGGGCCGCGGCGGCCGCGACCCCGCCGGGCAGCACCGCGGTATCGAGCTCAGTGTCGGGCCGGGGGTCGGGCTCGGTCGAGGCGCCCGCAACAGGGCCCAGTTCGCCGCCCGGGCGGGCGTCGACGGCCTTCTCCCCGCTCATCCGGGCCCCTTCCCTGGACATGGACCTGCGCCCGCGTCCGCGGGATAGGTCAGATAACGCAAGATTATCGCGTGTCTCAGCCGCATCGGTGGAAGCGACCACGACTTGTTCGATGGCGATGGTCATGGGTGGTGTTCACGAACAACGACAGTGGGTCTGACCAGCGGTGATCGCGGTGAGCGCAGTGTGGCGGGGGTGGTGTGGCAGCAGCCGGATGAGTGAGGCCGGCTCGATGACGCAGAGTCGCGGCGAGAGGGACGGAAAGCTGTTCAGAACAGGGTGTCGCGCACTCGTAGTGGCCGGTATCCGGTGGGGCCGAGCTGGGCGAGCTCGCCTTCGATGTCGACCTCGATGGCGCCGAAGAAGTTGATGTTCTCCGAGTGGGCCGGGGAGATGTGGGCCAGGACCTCGTCGTCGATCCGGCGTCCGGCCGCGCGCATCTGCTCGACGGCCAGGCCGTAGTACTCGGTCGTCCACGTGACTACGGCGTTGGTCACGAGCGTGAGGCACCACGCCTGCTCGGTCTGGCCCTCCAGGTGCCGGGCGCGGACCATGAGCCTTTCCCAACCTGTTTGCCCTGGTCGGAGGACCCGAAGCCCGTAGCGATGGCCCCTGGCGCCGCCCCAGAAGGTCGCCGCCGCGGCACCCAGCAGCCGATCCCTCCCCAGGAGCAGGTCAACGCCGCACTGAAGTGCTGAACGGCACCCACACCAGCGGCGAAGACGGGTTCAACGCGATATCGCGCCCCAGCTCCTCCGCTCCGACCCCACCTGACCAGCGGAAACAGGTTGGGAAAGGCTCCATGCCCTCGTGCGCGTAGAACAGGTCCCGCTTGAGGGCGTGCAGCGATTCGCCCTTGTTGAGCTGCCGGGAGATCTTGCGCCGGTAGGCGGGGTCGGCGAGGTAGCGGGCGGCGTAGATCGTGCGCCGCAACGCGCCATATTCCTTGAGCGCCGCGGCGAGCGCGTTCTGCCGCCCGGACGCGGAGAGTTTGCCGACCAGCAGTGAGCCTTTCCCAACCTGTTTGTGCTGGTCAGGTGGGATCGGAGCGGAGGAGCTGGGGCGCGATATCGCGTTGAACCCGTCTTCGCCGCTGGTGTGGGTGCCGTTCAGCACTTCAGTGCGGCGTTGACCTGCTCCTGGGGAGGGATCGGCTGCTGGGTGCCGCGGCGGCGACCTTCTGGGGCGGCGCCAGGGGCCATCGCTACGGGCTTCGGGCCCTCCCACCAGGGCAAACAGGTTGGGAAAGGCTCAGTGACGCGGTGGCGTGCCCGAACTTCAGCGATCCGGCCAGGCGCAGCAGGTCGTCCCAGTGCTCGGCGATCAGGTCGGTGTTGAGCTTGCGGGTCAGTAGCGGCCCCGTCAGCGGGAACGCCGTCTCGGCCGCCGATTTCGGTCCGGGCCGGTAGAGAGTGATCTTGCCCAGGTCCCGGATGCGCGGTGAGAGCTGGAGCCCGAGCAGGTCGAAGAGCCCGAAGTTAACCAGCGTGACGCCGTGAGTGTCGGTCGCGTGCTCGGTGATCGGGATGTCGGTGGCGTTGCCGAGGATTTCGTCGAGGACGTAGTGGGCCTCACGTTTCGTCGCGACGATGATTTTCGTGCCGTAGGTGGTGTGCTGGTCGGTCACGTGTGTGTACGTCGAGAGCCCCTCATGCGCGAAGTAGCGGCTCACTGCCCTTGCCGTCACGGACTTTCCACGTGTCGGGAACCGCTGGTCATCCGAAGAGGACAGAGTGCCGGTACCGAAGACCGGGGTCAGCGGCAGCCGCTGGTAGTAGCCGATCAGCGCCAGGTTCGCCGCCCGCAGCGTCTCCTCCCGCACGTACCACTCGGCGGTCCAGGCCAGGATGTCGTAGGAGATCCCGCACGCGTCCGCCATCCGCGTCAGCCCGAGGTTCGTCGACTGCGCGAGCAGCACCGCGATCAAGTTCCGCTTCAGCTCCGGGGTTCGGGCCTGCTTGCCGCCGGCGTGGGTGAAGCAGCCCAGGAACCCGGTGCGCTTGTCCATCTCGATCAGCAGCGACACGATCGGCGCGAACGGCAGCATCTCGGTCAGCTCCGCCTTCAACGCCATCGCCTCGCTCGGCACGTCTTCCGCGGTCAGCGGGGAGATCACCAAATCGCCGTCGACGTCCAGGCGGACCGGGCCGTCGCCCTGTCCGAGCGTCGTTTCCAGCTCGCCTAGCGCGGCGTGCAACTCGCCCTCGGCATCGGCCAATTCCTGGGCAGCGTCGGCAGGTTTACCGACCAGACGACAGAACTCCGCCCGCTGATCCGCCCACTTGGCCTCGGTGAGCAGGTAGGCGGCCGGGTCGGAGTAGCGGCGGCTGCCCGGCACGAACACGTCCCCGGTGCGCAACCCATCCCGCAGCGCCAGCAGCACGCACAGCTCCCAGTAGTGCCGATACGCCGTCGCGCTGCCGTTCGCCGCGGCGGTGTCCAGGTAGCCGTGCCAGCGGGCCGGGACGAACCCGGTCGGCGCGTCGTCGGGGACCTTGCGGGCGCCGGTGGCGTTCAGCTCCCGCAGGATCGCCACCGCTTCCAGCAGCTCGGCCGCGGCGGTGCCGCCGGCGAACCGCACGGCGTCGAGCACCTGCGGGGTGAACTGCCGCAGGTACCCGTACGAGCCGTCCAAGGCGGCCAGGTGCCCGTGATCGCGCGGCAGCGGCGGCAACGCAGTCGACTGCGCGGATCGGAGCCGGTCCCAGCCGATCCGCTCGCCGCGGATCAGGCCGCCGACGTCTTCGTCCGGCACGGCGGGGTCGGCGACGATGGCCAGGATCGCGTCCAGCAGCTCCTGGCGGTTCTCCCCGGACTTGGCGCGTTCGGCCAGGTAGTCCCGCATCTTGTGCACGGCCTTGCTCTCCCGAGCCGAGATCGCCTGGTCGAACAGCGCCACGACCTCGTCGAGCACCTCGGTCGCCGACTGGGCCAGCAGCGTCAGCAAGATCGGGTACCGGCGTTCCGGCTCGCGGCGCGTCAACGCCTGGGCGGTCAGGCGGCGACCGCCAGGCCGAGCCGGTCCGCCGGCCCCCGGCCCCGGCCGGGGCCGACGAACGCGACGTCCGCCGGGGCCAAGGTGAAGAACCGGAACAAGTCCTCACGGCCGATCTCCGGGAACCGCCGCAGCCCCTCCAGCTCCTCGTCCGTGAACACCGGAGCGACCACCGGCAACCTCCCACCAGAACCCCAAAGATCCCCTGGTCAGAAGCCTACCCAGCCATATCCGCCCGAAATTTCCCGGATACTACGGCGACCCCGCGTCGACGTCGGCGGTCACCCGATCACTGCAGCGCCGCAGATCACCGACCAGGCCCGCGCCATCCTCAACCGGCTACCCGCCATCAACGCCCCGGGGTACTAAACCTGTGCAACTCGGGCCTGGCAAGGGATCAACGATCTGGAACTGGCCGTCGCGGAATACATCGACTGGTACAACCACCGCCGACTACACGGCGAACTCGGCCTGATCCCCCAGGGCCCCGGCAAAGTCGTTAGATGATCTTGTGGCGAGCCGTGACAAGCGGCGCAGCTGCGCCGCCGCTCGGCGCTATAGCTGGTCCCGGGCAGGTGCAGCGCGGCAATCAGAAGGCCGCGTGGGGCGACTACCGCCGCCTATCGCGACTTTGCCGGGGCCCTGGATCCCACCTGACTCGCCCTGGGTCTGGTGGAGGCCCGGCTCATGGGATTTCAACCGTCTCGTGGTCGTAGGCGGCGGGCCTGAGGTTGCCCAGTCGGGAGTGCCGGCGCAAGGAGAACGGCGCAGGGGTCGGGTCCGGAACCTGCGGCAGGTACAGGTCGGTCGAGGAGGCGCCGGTGAGTGGTCAGGTCGAGGATGTTCCGCTGCTGAGGCTTGGGCCGAAGTAGACCCAGGCGTGGACTCAGGGTAATCGAACGCGTTTACGTGCTTATTTACGTTCTGGTAGACTGGGTGACATGCTGCGAGTAAGTGAGGAGACTCGTGAACGGGTACGGCGCGTGGCGCGAGACGAATTCGGCGGGGCCAGCGCCGATGAGGTGATCCGTCGGTTGCTGGATGAACACTGGGAGCGCGCGGTGGTCGCAGCAGTGCGACGGGACCGGGAGCGAGCCCCTCAGGAGTGGCTCGACTATTTGGCCGAGGCTGATGAGCTTGCCGCCGCCGACGCGGCGGTTATTGACGGTTGGCAGCCGCAGCGGTGAGCCGTGACTCGATTCAGCCCGGCGCAGTGTGGTTCGTCGACTTCGACCCGGTGCGGGGGCGCGAACAGGGCAAGGATCGGCCCGCGCTCGTGGTGTCCTCGTCGTTCCACTTGGAGTTGACCGCCGGGCAGCTCGTGAGCGTGCTGCCGTTGACCAGCGTCGCCCGGCCTGGGTGGCTGCATCGCGTGCGGCTCGGTGATGGCTGGGCTATCACCGAGCAAGTCCGTACCGTGGCTGCCCAGCGGTTTCGCCGCCCCGCGCCTGAACTCGCCCCGGCCGAAGATGAGTTGGCGGAGGTACGCCGCGTGCTTGCACGCATGCTCACCATCTAGTTGTGATGTCCAGGGAGGTTGTACCGCCCGGGATCGGTGAGTCTGTCTGACAGACGAAGGCCTCCGGTTGTGAAGTGGAGCTGTCGAGGAACCGCTTCACCCACCGGAGGCCTCCGTGTCCCACGCTAACGCCGCCCTGACCCCGCGCGCCCGGCTGCGGCTCGCTCAACTCGTCGTCGATCACGGCTGGACCCACACCGCCGCGGCGAAGATGTTCATGGTCTCGCCACGGACAGCGTCGAAATGGTCCGACCGCTACCGGGCCGAGGGGCCGGCCGGGATGGTCGACCGCAGCTCACGGCCGCAGGGGCCTTGACCCCGGTCCGCCCCGGTGGCGGTCCAGGCAGAGTCGTCATCGTCGCCCGTTTCGGGGACAGCTGCCGGTTCGGCCGGGTGATCGTGTTCGGCGGGTGCGGGCTGCGGCGCGTGCGGCTGCCCGCTCGGCTCGTCGCTGCTCAGCGGCGTCGTGGTCGGTGCGGGCGCGGTCTTGGCGGGCGTTCTGTTCGGCGATCCGCCGCTGCGCAGCAGCGTCGGCGGCCTCGCGAGCCAGACGTGCTTCCAGCGCACGGGTCTCCCGGCGCTCTGCTGCCCGGTTCGCGGTCCACGAGGTCGAGGAAGAAGACGTGGTGGTCATGCCCGCGCCCTCCCCTCGACCTGCTGACCAGCCGAAACCGGCTCAGAAGGCGACTCAGTGGCCTCTGAGCAGGTACCTGCGGCAGGCAGCTCGGCCAGGGTCGAGGCCGGGGCGGTCCGGCGAGAGCGCCGGAGGCGCAGCTCAGCGGCTGCCCACCAGCCGACGGCGAAGCCGAGCGGCGCGGTGAACCACCAGGTCAGCCACACCGCCGCGGCTCCCAGAGCGGTGACGACGGCGATCTCGACGGCACGATCCCGGACCGCCGCCACGACATGACGAAGCAGCGCGTTCATGCCGCCTCACCGCCCTGAACAGCAGAAACAACCACAGGCCGCCGGGACGGGAACGCGACCAGGGCAACCCGCGGGGATCGGTACTGTTCTTCCACATTCCCACCACCAGAGACTGTGGTCCGCACTGGCGACAGCGTCTGTTCGGCCGGGGTCTGTCCATGCGGTGCCGTCCTCGGTGCGGTACGAGACGAGGAGGGCCATCGCAGCGTGCTGGGCGTGGTCGAGACCATCGCTGATGTCCGCCGGCAGCCGCCGTGCGGTCGGGTCGGCAGCGGCTTCGTCGCTGTTTCCGAGTTCAGCGGTGATCGCAGCGAGTTGCGTGAGCAGCGTGAACAACCCGGCGGAGGCCTCGGAGAGTGGCCCTCCGGTGGCCGGCCCGTCGGGTCCGCCCGGTCGGTCAGGGGTGGGCGTTGGTGCGCACCGTAGGGAATGCAGCTGACGGAGTGCGCTGTCGAACCGGTCTCCAGAGCTCATGCTGTCCTCGGGGATCCAGGATCCAGTATCCGACATGTGTCCCCTCCCCGGCGTTCTGTGCTCGGGTGGCAGGTCCAGATTGGTGCCGGGGACCTTGCCCGCTTTCGGAGTCGCGCTCAACGGGTGAGCCGTGGCGTACTCGAATGTGTACGCGTTCGGGTACCCTTTGAGGTGTGTGGGTGCCTGAGGTGTTGTCGTTCCGCGAGTTTCGTACGGCGCTGGCGGCGACGCTGAAGCGGGTGCAGGACCCGGATGCAGAGCCCGTCTTCGTCGGTGCTCATCGCAAGCCCGAGGCGGTGGTGATGTCAGTGGCCCGCTACGAGCAGCTCATCAGAGCGGCGCAGCGACGCGCGGATGTCGAGGAGGCGCTGGCATCGGTGCGTGCGGAGGGTCTCGAGCCCAGCGCGCAGGGCCTGGCGTTGCTCGACGGTGTCGCTGCGGGTTCGCTGAGCACCGACGACGCTCGTGAGCGTGTCCTGGCCCGTTACCGCCGTTGACCGGCCCGGACCCCTACCTCGACCTCGACACCGGCGTCCTGCGGAACCGGCTGGGGATCACCGACCCGGCCGAGCTCGCCCAGGCCGAGGCCGAGCTCACCGCCCTGCGCCTGATCGAGCTGCGCCAGGCGCCGCTGCCCGGGCGCTACGACCTGGACCACCTGCAGGACTTCCACCACCACGTCTTCAGCGACCTCTACGACTGGGCCGGGCAGCTGCGCACCGTGTCCATCGGCAAGGGACAGCTGTTCTGCCTGCCCCAGCACCTCGAGACCTTCGCCGACGACATCTTCTCCCGCCTGCACACCCAGCAGGTGCTGCGCGGGTGTGACCTCGACGGCTTCGTCACCGGCATGGCCGAGCTGCTGGGCGACATCAACGCCCTGCACCCGTTCCGGGAGGGCAACGGGCGCACCCAGCGCGCGTTCCTGACCCAGCTCGCCCACGACGCGGGCTACGAACTGCGCTGGACCGCGATGGACCCGGCCGAGAACAACCGAGCCTCCGCGCTCTCGCTGGCCGGTGACAGCTCCGCCCTACACACCATGCTCGCCCACCTCATCAGGCCACTCCGTGAGGCTTATTCAGGCCCCGTGAAATAACGATCTAGCCCGGCGTGTCGGGTTGGGCGACAGCCCGTCCATCGCGAATATTGGTTTGCCGAATCAATCCGAGATGAACGGGCTGCCGCAGTATGTACTATACCACTGGTTTCCGGCGTGATGAAATTCAGGATCTTGTCGCTATAGTGTATGAGCAGGATCAGCGGGACGCGACGGAGGCACGTTTGTCTTGGCCGCCGGTTCTGGGGTTGTTCTGGTCGGTGGTGATCACGTTGGCGTATCTGCGCGGGAATCGTGTGCAGTGGGAGTTGGCGGAAACCTATGGGGTGTCGCAGTCGACGGTTAGTCGAGCGATCACGGGGGTGACACCGTTGCTGGCACAGGCGCTGCGGAGTGTCGTTCCGACGGCAGAGGAGCTTCGTGCCGATCGGCAGTACATCATCGATGGAACCTTGCTGCCCTGCTGGTCATGGGCCGCGGTGCCGGGTCTGTGGTCGGGCAAGCATCGCACCACCGGCGTCGTCGTCCAGGTCGCAGCCACCCTGGAAGGGCAGCTGTCGTGGATCTCCGACCCGACCCCAGGCTCCCGACACGACCTATATTGCCTCGACCAATCCGGCGCCCTCGACCACCTCGCCACATACCCCCCGATCGGCGATAAAGGATACATCGGGCGCGGCATGCTCACCCCGTTCAAAAAACCACCCGGCCGGGAACTTCTCGACTGGCAAAAAACATTCAACAAGAGCCTCAACCACACACGCGCCACCATCGAACGAGTCATCGCCCATATCAAAACGTGGAAAGTTCTCCACACAGACTACCGGCGGCCCTACGCCACATTTAAAACGACAATCTCGGCAGTCATCGGACTCATCTTCTACACACTTACCTGACGGAGCCTGAATAAGCCTCCGTCAGCCACCCCGGTCCCGGCCGGCCTCCACCGACAGCTGAACGGCTCCTCTGAATCGACCTCGGTCCGATTCTCGAGGGGCGTGCCGCTGGTGCCGGGGTCGGCAACGCGTTCTTGCCGGTGTGTCTGCCGCGCCTGGCTTAGTGGGACGGAAGAATTGTCGGTCCCCTGCCGCACACTGGGTCCGTTTTCCGGTGCTGTGCGAGAGGACCGTAATGCCAGACCCCGTCATCGTGGCAGGAACCGCCCTGTCCCGTCAGCTGCAATCAGCATTCCGCAACGCACGCGACGCCCGCCGCAGCGAGTGGATCGAGCGAGAGAACGAGGCGCTGACCGCCTTGCGGGTCCTGGCCACCTACCTCGCCTACCACCCGGGAAGCGCCACCGCCCGGGCCATCACCACCACGCTGGCCCACAGTATCGATGATCCGGGGGAAGACACGTCTCCCGTAGAGCGTGCACTATCCTTGGCGGCAAGTATCAATACAGCAGAGGGTGACACAGTGAGGCTTATTCAGGCTCCGTCAGGTAAGTGTGTAGAAGATGAGTCCGACGACTGCCGAGATTGTCGTTTTAAATGTGGCGTAGGGCCGCCGGTAGTCTGCGTGGAGAACTTTCCACGTTTTGATATGGGCGATGACTCGTTCGATGGTGGCGCATGTGTGGTTGAGGCTCTTGTTGAATGTTTTTTGCCAGTCGAGAAGTTCCCGGCCGGGTGGTTTTTTGAACGGGGTGAGCATGCCGCGCCCGATGTATCCTTTATCGCCGATCGGGGGGTATGTGGCGAGGTGGTCGAGGGCGCCGGATCGGTCGAGGCAATATAGGTCGTGTCGGGAGCCTGGGGTCGGGTCGGAGATCCACGACAGCTGCCCTTCCAGGGTGGCTGCGACCTGGACGACGACGCCGGTGGTGCGATGCTTGCCCGACCACAGACCCGGCACCGCGGCCCATGACCAGCAGGGCAGCAAGGTTCCATCGATGATGTACTGCCGATCGGCACGAAGCTCCTCTGCCGTCGGAACGACACTCCGCAGCGCCTGTGCCAGCAACGGTGTCACCCCCGTGATCGCTCGACTAACCGTCGACTGCGACACCCCATAGGTTTCCGCCAACTCCCACTGCACACGATTCCCGCGCAGATACGCCAACGTGATCACCACCGACCAGAACAACCCCAGAACCGGCGGCCAAGACAAACGTGCCTCCGTCGCGTCCCGCTGATCCTGCTCATACACTATAGCGACAAGATCCTGAATTTCATCACGCCGGAAACCAGTGGTATAGTACATACTGCGGCAGCCCGTTCATCTCGGATTGATTCGGCAAACCAATATTCGCGATGGACGGGCTGTCGCCCAACCCGACACGCCGGGCTAGATCGTTATTTCACGGGGCCTGAATAAGCCTCCCGATCACTGCTGCCCCGCAGATCACCAGTGGCGCGCGTGCCATTCTCGACCGGCTCCCCACCATCACCGCGCCGGGGCACTAAACCTGTGCAACTCAGGTCCGACCAGGGAAAACAGGTTGGGAAAGGCTCACTGAAGATCAAGGCGAGCCGTCGACGCACGCGCTAGACAGCGCTAGACGCAGACACATTCGATAAACCAATCTTCGCGATGGGCGGGCTGTTGCCCAATCCGACACGCCGGGCTAGATCGTTATTTCACGGGCCCTGAATAAGCCTCCTTATACTCGCCCAAAAGTTCTACGTTACTGCAGCAGCTTCGATTCGGGCCAGCTCCTCACTCGCTAATGAGCCTTTCCCAACCTGTTTGTGCTGGTCAGGCGGTGGTGATCATGAGGGTCTGGATCGCTGCGACGAGCTGAGCAGCCTGGGAGGGGCTGGAGCGGATCTTGCGGAGGATCTTCCAGTTCTTCAGCTCGGCGTTGACCCGCTCACCCGGTGCCCGCCGTCGGGCGTGAGCGGCGTTGACGGCCTTCTGATTCGCTGACAGGGGCCGGTACCGGCCGGTGTCGAGATCGCGGCGGCGGCGTCGGTGCGGGACGGTGATCGCGGGACCGCCGCCCTGGTAGGCGGTGTCAGCGACCGCCCGCACCCCGGTGGTGTTGACCGCGTCGATGATCCCGTGGATCCGGGCAGCGCCCATGTCGTGCCGTGCCCCCGGTAGCGGCGGGGAGATCCACACCAGCCGACCCGCGGGGTCGGCGATGACCTGCACATTCAGCCCGTGACACTTGTGCTTCCCGCTATAGAACGCCCGGTCATAGCCCGAGCCCATGCCGACCCGGTCGATACGCAGCAGCGTCCCGTCCAGGATCACGAACGCCTTCCCGGCCGCGACCGTGATGGCCTGCTCCAGGGTCGGCGCGAGCGCAGCGAGCAGCCCGATCGCCTCGGCGACATACCGGGACACCGTGGACTTCCCGACTCTGAATCCGCTGGCCAGGTCGGTGTAGGTCTCGCCCTTACGTAGGTGCGCGAGCACGAGCAGGGCTTGGCGGGCCGGGGTCAGGAGCCGCCACCGGGTCCCGATCCGGCGACGATGTCCGCGCAGCAGCCCGGCCAGGACACGAACCGTGCGAGTGGACATCGACATCCCGGATGGGTAGGACAACACGAGGGGCTCCTCGGTAGGCGGTGGCGCGACAGCTATCCGTCTACCAGGAGCCCCACCCATCTCACGACAAGCCACGCACCTCACACCCCTGACCAGCACAAACAGGTTGGGAAAGGCTCAATGCCCGAGGTCCCGCATGATCTTTTCGATCGCGAGTGTTCGCGCTATCGCTATCGGTGGCGGCGGTGCGCTCTCGCCGAACATGGACATGCTCAGCGCTGCACTATCAATAATTCCACAGTCTTCGAGGCGGCCTCTACTCATGAGGGCATCAATTTGCCTACAGTTTTGGCGAAGTCCAGCATAAACTGTAGGTGAAAGATCAGACTTTGTTACTCGTGACAATATCTCGCTCGGAACCCACGGTCTACTTGCCGCTACCATGAGTGGCTTGTACTTCCATGGGTTGCCGCTTTCTTCAGGGATAGTCTTCGCGCAAGCCTCAATGACTCGTCGCTCAAGGAGCGGGGCCCTTATATGCACGCCGTGTGCTGCGTATATCTGACGCAAGCTTCTAGTGGCGCAAGCCGAACGCTGAATAGCGTCAATATAAGAATGCCGGTACGGGGTCGTGTCTAGCGGATGCACAGTCGCGACTACACCCTCTATCTCCTGCCGCAGTCGCTCCTTAGAATCTTTCGATAGCCATTGAGGGGCCGACAGGTGCCCTGTGCCCCACCTCTCGAGATAGTGAGGCCCCTGGACGATTCGACCGGTTGTGACCCCAGAGAGTGCTTTCTCTAGCCAGCTGCTGTATGCCTCGTTGGAAGTTAAGCACTTCAATGCGAGCCGCCAGTTTGTTCTGCGTTGAGCAATGGCAGCCCTAATATGAGACATCTGCACTCGCGGCCCCGTAGTAAACGGTGCAAAAATATAGTTAGGAGGTGGAGCTAGAACTTCATCTCCACCGTTTCCTGTCACGTGTTCCGTTACTCCATTTTGATACAACAGCTCAGCTGCACGCTCGATCTTTCCTCTATTTATGACCCCCACGAATGGAGTGTCTAGATCACATCTGGTATCTCCGATCCCAGAGAATGGCAGGGGCACGTCAGATAGCTCAGGTACAAGATGGCCTGCAATCTCCAGCTTGCGGACTTCAAGCGCCTCCAATGTCCGAAGCGCCCAGTACATATCATCGTCACCTGGGCTATGGCTGCGCGTCGTAAAAAGTGTTATCTTTCTGCTGCACTTCTCGGCGGCGAGCATCGCTAATGGTGTCGAGTCCATGCCACCCGATAAATCTGCACCGACCACTCCATCGGTAAGCCGACACTCAATAGATCGTTCAAGAGCCAATCGGAGTTCCAACGCAGTGCGCTCAAGCTGCGCTGTTCCGGAGGGCATCGTCCAGAACGAGCTGCTGCGTATTTCTCCTTGCTTAGACAGAAGGGCATAGTGCCCGGCTGGAATCGCCTGTACGTCTTCGAAAATTGTTGATTGTTCAAACGGATGCGGAGCTGCTGGGATTAAAGTGTTCCATATAAGAGAGTTAGTGCTAATTCGACTCTTCGTGATGAAGGCGAGGACGTCAGCCCTGTTGGACAATACATCTATTCCCTCATCGCTTCGCGCCCAAAACAAGCGCCGAAGCCCTGCCACTGTCCCACGGGCGCAAACCGATCGACCTTCTGATCTTATGGTGAAGAAATCATCAGAACCTAGCTGCATCTCTAGCCAGTCAGCTGCGGCGCTGAAGCTCAGCCTGCTACTCTTGATGGCGAGTCGACTAAATTTCGCGCCGAGTGTAACTAAAATCTCGCCGTCCCTAGCGTGACTCGACCACAGTTCAGTCCATGACCCGACTACAAAGGGGCGCCCTGAAGCATGTCTCTCGGTGTGAGTAGCCTGACTGCATACTACTTCATAAGTAGGACGGGCTGATTCGCAATCTGGCAAGATCACGAACCAGCCCTCCCCTACGTCTGGAAAACGAGGAATGTCTGCCTCACGGGTTGCGAGTCGCGTACCAGTCCCATCCCCATCCTGGAAGATTGGCACGCGTCAACACACTAAAGCGCCCCATCTTCGTGAGGTTCGGCTGCCTATAGACAGACTTCTTTCTGATCATCCATCTTCCCTTCGAGCACCGTTAGAGCCAACACGGAAGTTTCATCTTACCTTACGACTTGATGCACAGTAAGATAGCGACACGCTGTCTGACGATGGAGCAATCGTCAAGACCTGTGGATGAAGATCTTTTAGGCGGCTTCGGTGTGGGTGTGGGCGTCGGGTCGTTCGACGAGGCGGCCGGCGTCGAATCGGGCTCCGGCTCGGACGAGGGCGACCAGGTGCGGTCCGTTCACGGCGCGCCATCGGTTCTGGGCGGCCTCGATGAGTTTGAACGCCATCGCCAGTCCGGCCGCGGGTGACCCGGGCCCACGGGTGACCCCAGGGCCCCGGCAAAGTCGCTAGATGATCTTGTGGTGGGCCGTGACACGCGGCACCGTTGCGGCGCCGCGCGGCGCTATAGCTGGTCACAGACAGGTGCAGTGCGGCAATCAGAAGGCCGCGGGGGACGGTTCCCACCGTCTATCACGACTTTGCCGGGGCCCTGGGTCGGGGCAGGGGGGCAGGCTGACCATGCTGATCGTGCGGGTCTCGACGCGGCCGTGTCCGCGTCCGCGTTGACGATCAGCGACGCCGATCTGGGTCCAGGGCAGCGCCCGTACCCGTGCCAGCAGCGTGGGCTGGTTCGCTTTGATCGTCATCAGGTAGTGCCCGCCGCGGCGGTGTAGGTAGTCGGCGTGGGCTCGCTGGGTGTGCAGAGCGTCCGCGGTGACCAGTACATCGTCGAGGTCGAGGGGGTCGAGCAGCGCGGTGAACGCGGTGATCTCGCTGCCCTTCTCTGCGACCTGAACCTGGCCGAGCACGGCACCACTGGCCTGGTCGAGCACCGACACCAGATGCGGAAGCCAGACGCTGCCATCGGCGGCACGGACGTGGGTGCCACGCAGGGTCTTGCCGTCCAAGGCCAGCACGCGGCGCTGTTCCCGCCGGGGTGTGCCCTCCGGGACCGGCTGGGCGCTGAGCTGGGCCAACGCCCAGGACCGCAACGCCGCTTCCAGCGCCGAGGCGTCAACCCGCTGCAGGACCCGACGGATGGTCGACTCGTGCGGCGCGGCAGCGCCCACCCCGAGCACGTCCAGCACGGTGCTGCCGGTGTCGTGGACGTACTCGGCGATCGCGGTGAACGACCGGGCTCCGGTCAGCACCGCGCACGCCCCCAGCAGCGACACTACGAGGACCCCATGGCCGACACCACGCGGTTTCCGCGGGTCCGGGACCTGCGACAGAGCCTCCACCAGCGACACCACCGCCGCCTCGTCGACCGGCGCGGCTCTCCCCGCGTCAGGATCAACCTCCAGGCCTTCCAGAGCAGCAACGATCGGAGACACTGACACTGCGGACACAGGCTTCCTGACGTGAGCAAGGATTCGACACCCTCATGATCACGCCAAGCCTGTGTCCGCACCCACCCCGCACGTCACCGCAGCTCAGCCCCCACCCATCACGACTTTGCCGGGGCCCTGTGCCCCGACCTGGGCGCAGAGTTCTTCCCGCACGCATCCCAGGCGATCAAGCTGGTCCGTCGCCGCCGTCCCCTACGTCCCGGCGGGAGGTGGAAGACCGAGACCGTCTACGCGATCACCAGTCTGACCGGCACCGATGCCGACCCTGGGTCTGCTCGCGCGGTGGATCCGTGGGCACTGGTCGATCGAGAATCGCCTGCACTGGGTCCGTGATGTCTGCTTCGACGAAGACCGCGCTACCGCCCGCAGCGGTCACGCCCCGCAGGTCATGTCGGCGTTGCGGAACCTCGCGATCACCGCGCTACGCCTGGCCGGTGTCACCAACATCGCCGCAGCGCTACGCCACCACGCCCGCGACCCTCACCGCCCGCTGATCACCTACAAGATCACGTGACGACTTTGCCGGGGCCCTGGAGTCAACCGTGCCCTCCTAGAACGAGCACATTCTGAACCGATAGCGCATGAGCTCGTTCGCTAGTGTCCTAGGCTACGCTAGGCTACCCTAGGACGCCCTCCCCAACCCGGCTTAGCTGGCCTCGGCTTCCTCTCGACAGAAAAGGAGACTGCCTCCTAATGACTCCCGCGCCCGCCTCATTTCAGCTTGCTGAGCACATCACAATTAACTCCACAGATGGAGGGGCCGTATTGCTCGATAAACGCAACGGAGAATACTGGGCACTCAATGAGACTGCGACATACATGCTAAATGGTTTAACCGCGCAGCTAGACGACTTTGCGATAGCGACGTCGACTTCCGAGCTCTTTGAGGCTCCGATAGAAGCTATCGAATTAGACGTAAAGAGGCTCCGCTCAACCCTAAGTGAAAATGGTTTCACCAAATCACCATGAGGACCAATCAAGCAATTCCAAGTAGTGGCCAGAAATTTCCAGTTCATGTCAGCCTTCTGGCTCGCATGTGTATTGCTATGGCTTATTTACTAAGTCGACTCAAGCCTGAGTATATCGCTCGATTCTTGCATCTGATGCGGAAAGGGGCACGACCAGCGTCCTACCCGGAAGCAGCCGCCGCCCGAGCAAGCGTCATCTCCAACAGCATCTACTGCGCCGGAGAAGGTTGCCTACCACGATCACTAGCGACTGTACTTGTGTGTCGGGCGAAAGGATCATGGCCAACCTGGGTAGTCGGTGCACGACTCGAGCCATTTCTTGCCCACGCTTGGGTCGAAGCAGAGGGGATCCCCGTCGAGGAAAACTTCGCATCAGGATTCTACGCTGCGTTGCTGACGGTAACTTAACGGCCCGATCATGGTAACGTGGAATGTCATGGTTTTATGAGGTGCCGTCCAGGAGACTAACGCAGATGGCTCGCCCACCCAAGTCACATTCCAGATCTGAACTCACGCAACTGCTGCGGCGACGCAAGAAGGCTATTGCGGCCAGCCTAGGACTGTTGCTTTCCGCAACTGCTTTACGCCTCAGCCAGCCTGTTTTATTGATGGAAATCGTGGACTTAAATGCTCTCGCGTCGCCCCTCATGCTCGCGCTAGCGGTCCTCTTCGTTGGCCAGGCAGCCTTATCTGCTTTCGGCGCAATTGTTCTTCAGGTCACCGGAGAACGTCTGATTGCCGACGTCCGCTTAAGTCTACTCCCCAGTATTTTAACTGGTCGCATTTTGGAGCTTCAACGGTTTCGGAGAGGAGATATCTTAGCCCGCGGAATATCGGATACAGCAGCCATTCGAGATATGGCCACTTGTGGCTTTTTGGATATCGCTGTAGGAGTTCTCACAGTTGTTGGAGCTTCCGTATTACTTATAATCACCGATGCAGTATTATATCTCGTTGCACTACTTATTATTGCGGTCTCTACGGCTCTTGTCTGCACGTTCCTGCCTCGCATCCGAAAAGAGACCCAGAAATCACAAGCAGCTACTGCTGCGTACTCTACTGCTCTCGACAGAGTCGTCACTAACCCGAGAACCATACGCCTATCCGGAGCAACCATTCGTGAGGAACGGCGGCTCGCGGGTCGGATCGAGGCGACATACATCTATGGTAAGCGCGCGGCGCGAATCGAGGCTCCTATATCGGCAATCATGGAACTGGCCGGTCATGGTGCATTGGTGGCAATCCTTCTGCTAGGGGCAGTACGCGTCGAATTGAACCTACTTACCACTGGCCAGCTAGTGGCATTTCTTGTAGCCCTTGTCTACCTAATTATGCCTACGGTGTCGACGCTCCGCGCTGTTGCGCTGGTTCAAAGGAGCCTCGCCGCAATGGACCGAATCCAATCCATTCGTGTTATTGAGACAGAAGAAGAACGGTCGCAGAGCAGCTACAGAGACCTCAGATGCTGCCTACACCAACCAGGACCCGCTGCTCTAGAAATCAACGGATTATCATTCAGCTACAACAGTACACCTCTGCTCCAGAATATCTCCATGTCAGTTCCTGCCGGCTCCATCGCCGTACTCGAAGGCCCCACCGGCGCCGGTAAATCCACGCTTCTTAATCTTATTTGCCAATTCTACGAACCGAATTCTGAGACAATATATATAAATGGCGTTGACGTGTCTGAAATTCCTTTACAGGATTATAGAGGGATCATAGGCCTGGTAGAGCAGAATGCGCCTCTCATGCAGGGGAGCCTTCGCGATAATCTGGCCTACGCGAATCCATCTGTATCAGATCTAGAACTATGGGGCGCCGTATCTTCTGTTGGGCTCGAGCCCCTGGTTCGCAATCTTCCCAACGGGCTAGAGACTAGTGTCGACGAATCAGGTGAAAACTTTTCTGGCGGGGAGCGGCAACGCATATCCATCGCACGATCACTAGTTGCGCGCCCGAAGTTACTGCTCTTAGACGAACCGACTTCACAACTTGATCCACATACTGAAGCTCAACTGCTGAGCTCACTGAGGACACTCTCGACAAGTTGCACGCTCGTGATCGTCACTCACCGCCCAGCGCCACGAGCGATTGCTGATCAGACTTTCTCCATGCGTGAGGGGGAAATAACCAAAATCCCGGGCGGCTACTGAACCATCGATAATCTACATAGGTGATATCAGTTCCACGAACGCTCGGGGAGCGCCCCCGCGCGTCCTCTATCTGCCACCAGGCCACCCCGAGAACGAGGGTCAACCAAGGAGTCAAGATGTCTTTCGAGCTACAGCTAGCAGCCTACAGCGACTTACTTTACGCATCGACTATGTTCATCTACGCTTTAAGTCTACTCGTTTCTATTGCAGAGTATACCGTTCGCGGCAGCCAGGCAAAAGCGAATACAGCGCTCGGCAGCAAAGAACGCGAGGGAGAGGTCAGGGGGGATGGTGGCCTCCTAGCGGGGGAGGCATACGCAGGTCGCCGGCTCGGATTGGTGTCTTTGTACCTCCTAGTGCTCGGAGCAGCTTCTCACCTTGCTTCGATCCTGTCGCGAGGAGTTGCAGCCCACCGTTGGCCAATGGCTAACATGCACGAATACATATCCGCTATCTGCCTAGTATCCATCATCGCATGGCTTACTGTGAGCTATCGCAGGTCGCGGGTTCGGATAGGCGGCGTATTCATCATCCCTATCGTCCTGACCCTCATGTTCCTCGGTGGCACACTGCTGTACCTTCCCATTGGTCCCGTGACGCCCTCTCTAAAATCTTACTGGATTGCATTTCACGTAAGTACGGCAGTTCTCGCCTCCGGGTTATTTCTAATACCTGGCGTGACGAGCTGCCTCTACTTGATCCGCCGGGGCGGGCGGCCGCAGCGACTAGCTGGTCTCCTTCCTGATGAATCCATGCTGGATAGAATCTCGTATCGAGCGACAATCGCGGCTTTCCCGATATATACGGTGGGGCTGATCCTCGGGGCTATCTGGGCTGAAGCCGCATGGGGTAGATACTGGGGGTGGGACCCAAAAGAGACTGTGGCTTTTGTTGCATGGGTCTTATATGCTGCTTACCTTCATGCGCGCGTCTCTGCGGGGTGGGGGCCATCACGTGCGGCATTCATTAATATTGCCGGCTTCGCAGTTACTGTATTCAACCTATTCTTTATCAATCTGGTGGTAACTGGACTTCATTCATATGCCGGATTTTAAGGTCCCTGGGTTTGCTGTCGGGTTGTTTGACACTCTGTCTGCGGGGCGTGGGTCCCGCTGAGAGGATGTCGCTGTGCCGAGGAAGTACCCACCCGAGTTCAAAAGTGATGTCGTGCGGGTCGCGCGTCGTCTGGATCTGACCCATGCCGAGGTCGCCGCGGATTTCGACATCTCGGTGGAATCGGTGCGCCGTTGGGTGCCCCGGGCAAGTCCTTCCCCGGCAGATCGAAATCCTGACGACAGACGACCAACACCAACAGTCGCGTGAGGCTCGAAGGTGCTCCGCCGGAACCTTTTAAACTGGTTGGAATGAACAAACTTTTTCACCTGGTGCTACAGCACCGAAGAGCAGTACTCACTTCCACCCTGCTGATGCTACTCGGTTCACTACTCGGCCTAGTTCAGCCTATACTCGCAGGAAGGGCCATCGAGGCGGTCGGCGCAGCTAAGCCAATCACGCAGATTGTTTGGACCCTGGTCGCTATCTTCGCGGCACAGACCGTCGTCGATACCGCCGGTAGGTACATTCTGCAACGGACCGGCGAAGGCGTGGTGCTCCACACCCGAGACCGCTTAGTTCGCCACCTCATGCGACTTCGAATCAGCGAATTAGACAAACAGAGAACCGGCGATCTTGTATCCCGAGTTGGTATTGATGCAGGGATGCTGCGCGATGTAGTCAGCCGCGGATTCGCCGAAGTCGCTGTGGCGCTATGCACCGCAATTACTGCCGCAATGCTCATGCTGTGGATCGATTGGATCGTATTCGTAATCGTCATGCTGATCTTTAGCATTGCCGCTGCAGGGGTCAGCATTGTCCTGGGACGCATACGTGACTCCGCCGAGCAGGTCCAAGGCAATGTCGGGATCCTGAGCGCCGATCTAGAGCGCGCACTGTCTGCTCTACGCACAATTCGCGTCAGTTGTGCTGAGGACGCTGAAGCCAGGCGACTGGTAACCGCTGCGGTCCGCTCACATACGGCAGCAATCCGGTCAGCACGGTTAGCGGCGGCGGCGACGCCCGCCGTGCAGCTCGCAGCCAGTGGTTCTTTTCTTGTGGTTTTGCTAGCTGGTGGCGTCCGTGTGGCCACGAATCAGCTCGCTCTCGGTGACCTTGTCGCGCTCCTTCTGTTCGCAATGTATCTAGTAGTGCCGCTATCAAATATGTTCGAGGGCGCCGCGATGCTTAAAACAGCCCAGGCCTCTCTGAATCGCGTACACGAGCTCCTCGATCTGCCGGTGGAACCAGCGGATATCGCGACAGCGCTACAAGTCGTAGGAGAGCGACCCACGGGTGAGAGCGCATCCTCCAGCGGGAATGTCTTGCAGATGTCAAGAGTTACGTTCTCTTACACGGATCGACTGGTCCTCAAAGATATCGATATCACGAGGCTTATTCAGGCTCCGTCAGGTAAGTGTGTAGAAGATGAGTCCGATGACTGCCGAGATTGTCGTTTTAAATGTGGCGTAGGGCCGCCGGTAGTCTGTGTGGAGAACTTTCCACGTTTTGATATGGGCGATGACTCGTTCGATGGTGGCGCGTGTGCGGTTGAGGCTCTTGTTGAATGTTTTTTGCCAGTCGAGAAGTTCCCGGCCGGGTGGTTTTTTGAACGGGGTGAGCATGCCGCGCCCGATGTATCCTTTATCGCCGATCGGGGGGTATGTGGCGAGGTGGTCGAGGGCGCCGGATTGGTCGAGGCAATATAGGTCGTGTCGGGAGCCTGGGGTCGGGTCGGAGATCCACGACAGCTGCCCTTCCAGGGTGGCTGCGACCTGGACGACGACGCCGGTGGTGCGATGCTTGCCCGACCACAGACCCGGCACCGCGGCCCATGACCAGCAGGGCAGCAAGGTTCCATCGATGATGTACTGCCGATCGGCACGAAGCTCCTCCGCCGTCGGAACGACACTCCGCAGCGCCTGTGCCAGCAACGGTGTCACCCCCGCGATCGCTCGACTAACCGTCGACTGCGACACCCCATAGGTTTCCGCCAACTCCCACTGCACACGATTCCCGCGCAGATACGCCAACGTGATCACCACCGACCAGAACAACCCCAGAACCGGCGGCCAAGACAAACGCGCCTCCGTCGCGTCCCGCTGATCCTGCTCATACACTATAGCGACAAGATCCTGAATCTCATCACGCCGGAAACCAGTGGCATAGTACATACTGCGACAACCCGTTCATCTCGGATTGATTCGGCAAACCAATATTCGCGATGGACGGGCTGTCGCCCAACCCGACACGCCGGGCTAGATCGTTATTTCACGGGGCCTGAATAAGCCTCCGAGTATCTTCACCGCTATCTCGACGAGTTCGGCCGTCGTTATCACGATCTGCGACAACGCCCCCGTGACACGGTCCTACGCGACACACTCGCCGCACTCGACCTCATGGGCCTGTACGGCGCCGCGGACGACCCGCTCTGGGACGAGGCGGTGACCGCCAGCCACCACGCTGCCCTGGACGGTGTCGGTGAGGACGTCGGCACTCCGATCGTGCGGATCAACGGGACAGGGATTTTCGGACCGGTCCTCACCACCGTCCCCGACACTGCACGTGGCGCGGCGATCTTCGACGCCGTCGCGACGCTGATCGCGCACCCGGAATTCACCGAACTCAAGCGCACCCGAACGACGAGTAGCGATGAGTGACCTCGCGAAGGTGCTCGCGGCGCGGGCCCCGGACCTTCCGGATATCCCGTTGTTCGGTTCGGTGACGGTCGGGCAGGTGTTCGTGGCGGTCGCGGCGGTCGTGGTGCCCGCGACCGTGGTCGGGCATGTGCTGGTGTTGTGGGCGTGGGCCCGCGGCTGGGAACCGCACCGGCTGCGCAACCTCGCCCTGGTCATCGTGGCCGCTGCGCTGCTGGCCGGGCCGATCGTCGGCAGGCTGCCCTGGTGGGGCGTGGAGCTGACGGCCTCGGCGGTGCGTCAGGCATGGGACGGGCACTACCTGCCCGCTGGGATCGACTCCGCCGCGGCGACCGCCCCTCTGGTGGCGGCGGCGGCGTGGGTGTGGTGGCACCTCTACACCAAGCGGATGCGGTCCGGTGTCGCCCAGGCCGCCGGCGAACGCCACGTCCGCCGCCAGCTACACATCCGCGCCGGTGCGGCGGCCCGCCGCGCCCGCCGCGAGCGCATCCCGCTGGCCCACACCGACCGCACCGGCACACCCTCGGTCATCCTCGGCCCACGTTATGACACCGTCCGCGCCCAACCGGACCTACTCACCGACACTCTGCGCCGGCGCGCCGCACCGTGGCTACAGGTCCCGATGCCCGCGATCGCCCTCCACACCGTCTGCCTGGCCGAGACCGGCGCCGGGAAGACCACGATGCTGGTGCGCTGCTCAGCCAGCTGGGCCGAGATCACCTGGACCGCCTACAACCAGCAACAGCACGGCGCTGCGGGATCACGGCCGTTGGTGATCTTCCTCGCGGCGAAAGGCGGCCCCGACGCCGACACCGACGCCCACGAATGGGCCGACGCGATGGAAGACCTCGGCCTGCACCCGGACCGGATCGGGGTGTTCCCGTTCGAGACCCGGCTGAACATGTGGCGCATGCCCGCCACCCAGCTCCGCGCCGCCCTACACAAACTCGCGAAAACCGATCACCGCTTCTACGACGTCCTGCAACGCGGCCTGCTCCACCTGATCATCGACACACCCACCGAGAAACCACCCGCATCCTCGGCGGAGTTCCTGCAACGGCTCGACCCGGCCTGGCTCACGGCGGCGTGGGCGGGACATCCGGTCGAGGAACGCGCCATCGCCGCCCTGACCAAGACCACCGGCGGCGGAGCGGGCGCCTCATCGCTCGACACCGACCTGTTGCTGTTCGCCGATTTGTTCCGCAGCATCGGCGGCGACTTCGACGCCGGGCAGCCCTTGTCGGACTTCGACGCCCTCTACGTCTCCGTCCCCGGCGCCACCGACCAGGTCGTCGCCGCCACCAAGACCGCCGTCCTCATCGAACTTCTGACCTACGAACTCGGTGTCGCCCACGACGGGCAACGCCGTCAGGTGCTGTTCGTCATCGACGAGTTCTCCGCGGTCTCCGGTGACACCGCCGGCGATGTCATCAACCTCGTCGAACGCCTCCGCTCCCTGGGCGGCTCGGTCATCGTCTCCGCCCAATCCTATGAAGGCCTCGCCGACACCGAAGACCAACGACGGCGGCTGCTGGGCGCGATGGGCGGCGGCGCCCTACTCGGCCGCACCAGCAACGCCGAAGCGTTGGCCGAGCGGTTCGGGACCAGGCTGGTCGACGAAGTCGGCTACCAACTCGACGGTGGCCGTATGACCGGTGTCGGCACCGTGCGCCGCCAGCACACCTACCTACTCGACCCGAACCGGCTCCGACAACTCCCCCGCCACCACCTCGCCTACGCCACACCCGACCAGGTCATCTACGGCGTCGTCGCCCCACTCACCGCCTCGCCCGCGATCGCCGGCTCGCCCCGGCGCACCGCGCCCACCAACGGGCCCGCGCTGTCCCGGCGGCGGCTCACCGCAGGCCAGGCCGCCGCGATCAACCGGCGGCTCTGAACCGTCCTGGGTCTGCGAGAGGCTGAGGTTCAGGCCACCGCACCCTGTTGGGCGATGGATGTAGCGTACACCATTTCTCGTTCGATCGGCGACATATAGTCAATGGAGGAGTGGAGCCTCACACTGTTGTACCAGTGAACCCACTCCGCGGTCTCTCGCTCCACCTCACGAAGACCGCTCCAGTTCCGAGAATGAGCATACGGAACGATGAGCTCTGACTTGTACAGGCCGATCGTGGACTCCATCAGCGCGTTGTCCAGCGCGTCACCGACGGTGCCGATCGAGCCGACGATACCAGCCTCGGCGAGTTGCTCGGTGAACGCCAGAGACGTATATTGAGACCCGGCATCCGAATGATGAATAAGACCCTCGGAGGTGAACTCGCTGATCGCCCGTTGGCGAGTGGACAACGCCTGCGCCAGGGCCCCGGAGACGAGATCGGTGGTCTTGCTCATCGACGCCTTCCATCCGAGGATTCTGCGGGAGTAGACGTCGGTCACGAACGACACGTAGCAGAACCCAGAGGCGGTCCACACATACGTGAAATCCGCGACCCACAGCGCATCCGGTCGAGTCGGCGCCGCCCACGCCCGCCTGACCAGGTCAGGATGGCGGGCTGCGCGCTGATCACGGGTCGTCGTGGTCGTGTGGTGGACCCCGCGGCGCACGCCCTGGATCCCGGCGACACGCATCAATCGGCCCATCTGGTCCCGCCCGACCCGCAGCCCTTCCCGCCGCGCCGCACGCCACATCTTCCGCGCCCCGTACACACACCTGTTCTTCCGATAGATATCCACAATCCGATTCACCAGATACGCCTCATCCAACTGGCGATCGGTCACCGGCCGGGACCGCCAGCGATAATACGTCTGCGGGGCGACCTGCACACCGTGTTCGGACAACACGGCACAGATCGGCTCGACCCCGAAACGGCTTCGATGTTCGTGAACGAACAGAAGTCTTACCTGAGGCTTATTCAGGCTCCGTCAGGTAAGTGTGTAGAAGATGAGTCCGATGACTGCCGAGATTGTCGTTTTAAATGTGGCGTAGGGCCGCCGGTAGTCTGTGTGGAGAACTTTCCACGTTTTGATATGGGCGATGACTCGTTCGATGGTGGCGCGTGTGTGGTTGAGGCTCTTGTTGAATGTTTTTTGCCAGTCGAGAAGTTCCCGGCCGGGTGGTTTTTTGAACGGGGTGAGCATGCCGCGCCCGATGTATCCTTTATCGCCGATCGGGGGGTATGTGGCGAGGTGGTCGAGGGCGCCGGATTGGTCGAGGCAATATAGGTCGTGTCGGGAGCCTGGGGTCGGGTCGGAGATCCACGACAGCTGCCCTTCCAGGGTGGCTGCGACCTGGACGACGACGCCGGTGGTGCGATGCTTGCCCGACCACAGACCCGGCACCGCGGCCCATGACCAGCAGGGCAGCAAGGTTCCATCGATGATGTACTGCCGATCGGCACGAAGCTCCTCTGCCGTCGGAACGACACTCCGCAGCGCCTGTGCCAGCAACGGTGTCACCCCCGTGATCGCTCGACTAACCGTCGACTGCGACACCCCATAGGTTTCCGCCAACTCCCACTGCACACGATTCCCGCGCAGATACGCCAACGTGATCACCACCGACCAGAACAACCCCAGAACCGGCGGCCAAGACAAACGTGCCTCCGTCGCGTCCCGCTGATCCTGCTCATACACTATAGCGACAAGATCCTGAATTTCATCACGCCGGAAACCAGTGGTATAGTACATACTGCGGCAGCCCGTTCATCTCGGATTGATTCGGCAAACCAATATTCGCGATGGACGGGCTGTCGCCCAACCCGACACGCCGGGCTAGATCGTTATTTCACGGGGCCTGAATAAGCCTCCCTGAGTCGACGGCCCAGCTCCGCCCGCGCGAAAAACGCCGAAGCAGTCTTCAGAATCTCATTCGCCCGCCGCAGCTCGGCATTTTCTGCACGAAGCCGTCGCAACTCGGCCGCTGCGTCATCGCCACCCGCCGCCGAGCCAACCCCGGAACCGGAATCGCGCTCTTCGGCCTCGACCCAATTGCGGATCGTCGCCGGGTTCACATCCAACAGCTCACCGACGTGCCGGCGCGCGGCCAGCTTCGACTCGCCGTGATCACACAGACGGTCAAGGTAGAGGCGGACCGCGCGGGCACGGGTCTCCTCATCGAACTTCCGAGGTGCTCCCACAGCTCCAGTCTCCTTGCTAGATCAGGAGCCTCTCCACCACCCAGGACGGTTCAGCTCCGCCGACCCGGCACCACGACCGGTAACGGCGCCCGGGCCACCGGCGGCGGAGATGGCCAGGCGCCGGACTGGACCGGCGACGACTGGACACACGACACCAGCAACGAGGACCCACGATGAGCCCGAGCCCGAGTGTCCATCCTGAACAGGCGCGGGCCGCCGCCGCGGCGCTGCTCGGTGTCCCCGCCGGCGCCTCACCTGAGCTGCTGCGGACCGCGTGGCGGGCCGCCGCCCGCCATCACCACCCAGACCGGGGCGGCGACCCGGAACGGTTCATCGCCCTGACCAGCGCCTACGAACTACTCACCACACCACCAGCGCCACCGCGAGCAACTCCACACACGACGACACCGGCGGGGCCGGCGGGGCCGCGCGCGTCGGCGCCGGCCATCGGTGGGCTTCTGTTCCTACGGGCTTTCGGGCTGCTCGCTGCCGTCGGTGTCCTCACCGCTGGTGTCGCCCTGGTCGCCGCGCCGGTCGTGGCCGCGATGGTCGCGTTGCTGGGCGCGGTAGCGGCTGCCCACCATGTCTACCTGGCCGCCGACCGCGCTGAATCCCGCTCGCCGGTAAGCGGTCCCTGACTGTGGGGCGGGCGCCGTCCAGACCGCGCTTTGCTCCGACCGCGAAACAGGAACTCCGGCGCCCGCCACCAGCGACGATAGCCTCAACCGGTCGTCGTGTGTGTCCGACGAGGTCACCGGATGCCCGACGACGGACCGACACCACGCCCGTCTCGACGGCTGCTCTTCCTCGATACAAGGCCGCCCGAGCGGTGCTCAGGTTCAGTCAAGGGGCGGCGTAGCCGATCGCGTAGCGACGCCGCTCGCGGCGCCCTTGGCGGGTTCTGGGCACCGTTCGACACTGGGGCCGCTTCGAGGGAGGGCACACCGCAGCTTCGCCTCGATGACCGGCACCGAGAGCACTCCGCGCACCGGAAGCGCGCGCCCGGCGCCGGTCGTGATCCGCTCCCAGCCCGGCGCTACCTGTCCACGCCGAGGCCGAGGTCGAGCGCGGTCTGCGACCGCCACGCCGCGAACGCTTGATGAAGGTCGGCGGGGATGCTGAGCCGGACGGTCGTGGGCCGCCCGAAACCGGCGCCGATCTGACGTACCTGGCCTGGTAGACGCTGCTGGTTCATCCGGTCTGTTCGCGGTCGGGGCAGGTCTGGTCGTTACAAGCCTGCCAGCCGAGGAACTCCCCCCGGGGCCAGCCACGCCGGGGCCGCGGTGGCGGCATAGAGGTTCTCAACCTGGGCGATGCTCATGTCCAGGTCGTAGCAGACCGTCGGGTCGGCGGCGAGCCGGACGAACGCGGTCTTCGCGATCCGGGCGGCGAACCCGATCGCGGTCTGCGGGGACCGGGCGATCACGATCGTCGCCAGGCCGACACCGAGACCGGGGACGAGGTCGGCTTTCGTCCCGACCAGCTTCCCGCCGTGCTCGCCCTGCTGGCGGCGCATCGCGGTCCGTAACGGCGCCGCGATCGCTGTCCCGACCTGCGGCGACACCTCAAGAAGTTGCATCACGCAATGAAAATTCTTCGCCACCAGCGCGCCCCCACAGGTCCAGGTCCAGGATAGTCCGATTCATGCCGCGTTAGTCGATCTTGCGGGTACTGGTCTGGAGACCGTCGGCGCCGACGATCCTGCTGGCGAGGTGTTCGATCTCGGCGGTGGTGAACCGGTCGGGTAGCGCGATCGGGAGCAGCCGGAAACCGTCGCGGATGGTGTTGAGCGCGGTCGCGAGCCCGGCGACGTGGTTCCGGGCGACGACGTCGATCTCCACGCTGAGCAGGTCACGGTCGTGTCCGTGACGAGCCGGGTTCAGGATGACCGCGGCGACCGCGCGGGACAACACACCGCGCCACAACAGCCCCGTGAAGTGCTCACCCAGGACCTCCGCCGCCCCGGGAAGGTCCTTCCCGGGCAGATCGAAATCCTGACGGCAGACGACCAACACCGCGTTCACGCCCACGCCCACCGGCCTCATCGTCCTCACCGCGCCGACCGCCGCGGCCCCGGCTCCCAACACGGAACCTCGGTGATGTCCCGGATCGCCCACTTCAGCTGCGGCGCCAACGCCTCCGGGTTCCGAGCCCGCGCCCGCCGCGCCCGGTCCCGCTCCACAAACTCCCCCGCAACATCCTGAACCTGCCCCAACACATTCGGCGCACACCAATACATCACACCGACACACTCCAACTCCCGAGCACGGTCCACCACCGCCGACAACAAACCCGCCACCATATCCGCCTCCCCATTCTTCGGCGGCGACTCCAAATAACGCGACCGCGTCTTCCGCGACAACTCCACCTCCACCAAAGCACGCCGCCCATCCGGGAAAACCTCAACCCCATCCGGCATATGCGGCACCGGCACACCACGCGGACGCCACCCCGTTAAATGCTGCAACGTCCGCTCCGACACCCAACGCCCCACATCCAAACCCACCCGATGAAACCGCACCGCCGCCACCGCACGAACATGCCCCGACACCGTCTGCCGCGGCCGCCACCCCGGCACATCCCACCCCAACAACTCCCGCACCAACGTCCGCGACGGCCACACCCACATCGCCCCCGCATCCACCTTCCCCGTACACACCCACCCCGCACGCTTCCAACGACCCACCACCGCATGCGCCGCCTGCGCCGACACCCCCAACACACTCGACAACAAATCCAGAGGCAACCCATACTGATGCGCAGCAATCTCCAACAAACCCGTATCCCGCGCCGTCAACACCACCGAACCCGCATCCCGACGCCGCGCACGCACCCGCTCACCGACTTCACCCAACACCACAACCACCCTTTCCTGCTACCCATCCAAAATATTCCACCAACAACATCGCACACCACCGAGGCGTCAGCGAGGCGAACAACCCACCTACGAGCAGATACACCCAACCCAACCCAACCACCACCTCCCCCACAGTCTGTTGACTTTGACCTTGACCTTGCTTTTTTAAAGGCATTGAACTTCGTACTAGAACACTGAGGCTTATTCAGGCCCCGTGAAATAACGATCTAGCCCGGCGTGTCGGGTTGGGCGACAGCCCGTCCATCGCGAATATTGGTTTGCCGAATCAATCCGAGATGAACGGGCTGCCGCAGTATGTACTATACCACTGGTTTCCGGCGTGATGAAATTCAGGATCTTGTCGCTATAGTGTATGAGCAGGATCAGCGGGACGCGACGGAGGCACGTTTGTCTTGGCCGCCGGTTCTGGGGTTGTTCTGGTCGGTGGTGATCACGTTGGCGTATCTGCGCGGGAATCGTGTGCAGTGGGAGTTGGCGGAAACCTATGGGGTGTCGCAGTCGACGGTTAGTCGAGCGATCACGGGGGTGACACCGTTGCTGGCACAGGCGCTGCGGAGTGTCGTTCCGACGGCAGAGGAGCTTCGTGCCGATCGGCAGTACATCATCGATGGAACCTTGCTGCCCTGCTGGTCATGGGCCGCGGTGCCGGGTCTGTGGTCGGGCAAGCATCGCACCACCGGCGTCGTCGTCCAGGTCGCAGCCACCCTGGAAGGGCAGCTGTCGTGGATCTCCGACCCGACCCCAGGCTCCCGACACGACCTATATTGCCTCGACCAATCCGGCGCCCTCGACCACCTCGCCACATACCCCCCGATCGGCGATAAAGGATACATCGGGCGCGGCATGCTCACCCCGTTCAAAAAACCACCCGGCCGGGAACTTCTCGACTGGCAAAAAACATTCAACAAGAGCCTCAACCACACACGCGCCACCATCGAACGAGTCATCGCCCATATCAAAACGTGGAAAGTTCTCCACGCAGACTACCGGCGGCCCTACGCCACATTTAAAACGACAATCTCGGCAGTCACCGGACTCATCTTCTACACACTTACCTGACGGAGCCTGAATAAGCCTCACTATAGCGACAAGATCCTGAATTTCATCACGCCGGAAACCAGTGGTATAGTACATACTGCGGCAGCCCGTTCATCTCGGATTGATTCGGCAAACCAATATTCGCGATGGACGGGCTGTCGCCCAACCCGACACGCCGGGCTAGATCGTTATTTCACGGGGCCTGAATAAGCCTCCGAGTACGAACGACTCCTGGACGTGTTACGGCCCTTCATCGACGCCGGCCGGGTCGAAGCGTCGGTTCCGACGGCCCCCGCGATCCCCGCCGCTGCTGCACCCGCTGCTGTTCCTGAGGTGATGTCGGCTCCTGAGTTGACGTCGGGCGGCAGCGCTGGCCGCTCTGTCGATGCGGTCGGCGTTCACAGCGGTCTCGGGGTTGTCGGGGATGGTGGTGGCCGGGATTTGTTGGCTGATTTGACGGTGATTGCGGCAGGGCGCCTGCGGGTGGGTCTAGCGGAGGCGGCGGCGTCGTTGCGACAGGTGGATCCGGTGGCGTATGTGGGGTGGGCGGAGCGGGTGTTGACTCGGGAGCTTCCAGATTCAGCGAAGCCATATAATGACCAGTCGGGTCGATGGATTTCAACGAAGAAAATTCTTGCCGCGCGAGGTATTGTGCGTCGCCGCCGTAAGTCATCTAAGTCGCGTAAGTCGCTGAACTCTGCATCGAGCTCCGGTGCGGCTAGATCTGGATTATTCTGAGGAATACTTTCGGGATGGTGTTGCTGGCCCAGTAGGAATGACTATAGGTGGTTTCGATGGCGGGCGGGAGCGATCCGAGTTACATGTATTCGAATGGTTGGTCCGGGAGTAGTGCGGATCATAATCCGGTTACTGCCGTGCGCGCGGCGCGGGTGGTCGCCTCGCTCGCTCAGGATGCAGCCGATGCTCGGCTGCTGCTGGACATCCTTGATCTCACGTCCGCTGTTTCGTGGGCCCGCCGGGATGACAACGAAGATGAACGAGGAGGGCTGGAGAAATGAATGATGTGTCGGACGGCGTGTCTGAGGACAGTCGCACCGTGGCGATCATCGCTCATCTCTCGGCGCCGTTCGCTACGCTGGTCAGCGCCGGGTCGCTGAGCTTGTTGGGTCCGTTGCTGATCTGGCTGGTCAAAAAGGACGACCCGTTTGTGCGGAGGGCGTCCGCGGCGGCGTTCAACTTCAACCTGCTGATCTGGATATTTTTCCTCATCGGCTGGCTGCTGGTCTTCACGATCGTCGGGATCATCGTCGCGATCCCGTTGATGGTGAGCCTGTTCGCGGTGTCCCTGTGGTGCCACGAGGCTCATTCAGGCTCCGTCAGGTAAGTGCGTAGAAGATGAGTCCGATGACTGCCGAGATCGTCGTTTTAAATGTGGCGTAGGGTCGGCGGTAGTCTGTGTGGAGAACTTTCCACGACTTGATATGGGCGATGACTCGTTCGATGGTGGCGCGTGTGTGGTTGAGGCTCTTGTTGAATGTTTTTTGCCAGTCGAGAAGTTCCCGGCCGGGTGGTTTTTTGAACGGGGTGAGCATGCCGCGCCCGATGTATCCTTTATCGCCGATCGGGGGGTATGTGGCGAGGTGGTCGAGGGCGCCGGATTGGTCGAGGCAATATAGGTCGTGTCGGGAGCCTGGGGTCGGGTCGGAGATCCACGACAGCTGCCCTTCCAGGGTGGCTGCGACCTGGACGACGACGCCGGTGGTGCGATGATTGCCCGACCACAGACCCGGCACCGCGGCCCATGACCAGCAGGGCAGCAAGGTTCCATCGATGATGTACTGCCGATCGGCACGAAGCTCCTCTGCCGTCGGAACGACACTCCGCAGCGCCTGTGCCAGCAACGGTGTCACCCCCGTGATCGCTCGACTAACCGTCGACTGCGACACCCCATAGGTTTCCGCCAACTCCCACTGCACACGATTCCCGCGCAGATACGCCAACGTGATCACCACCGACCAGAACAACCCCAGAACCGGCGGCCAAGACAAACGTGCCTCCGTCGCGTCCCGCTGATCCTGCTCATACACTATAGCGACAAGATCCTGAATTTCATCACGCCGGAAACCAGTGGTATAGTACATACTGCGGCAGCCCGTTCATCTCGGATTGATTCGGCAAACCAATATTCGCGATGGACGGGCTGTCGCCCAACCCGACACGCCGGGCTAGATCGTTATTTCACGGGGCCTGAATAAGCCTCGATGTACTGCCGATCGGCACGAAGCCTCCTCCGCCGTCGGAACGACACTCCGCAGCGCCTGCGCCAGCAACGGTGTCACCCCCGCGATCGCTCGACTAACCGTCGACTGCGACACCCCATAGGTTTCCGCCAACTCCCACTGCACACGATTCCCGCGCAGATACGCCAACGTGATCACCACCGACCAGAACAATCCCAGAATCGGCGGCCAAGGCCGTCGCAGGCCAGTCGCGTTCCGCTGATCCTGCTCATGCACCAGAGCGGCAAGATCCTGAATCTCATCACGCCGAAAGCCAGTGGCATAGTACATACTGCGACAACCCGTTCATCTTGGATTGATTCGGCAAATTAATCTTCGCGATGGACGGGCTGTCGCCCAACCCGACACGCCGGGCTAGATCGTTATTTCACGGGCCCTGAATAAGCCTCTAAGCAGGCGGAAACGCGCATACATGAAATTTCGGGCGATACTTGCCCGAAATTGCACGCTTCGTAGCCACGCATGTGCGATACGCATCTGATCTTGATCGGACGATTCGCATCGTGCTGTACTACGCAGCGTGAGCACGACGACGTACGCACAACGCACCATCACTGTGATCCTGGCAGCGGCGATCCCGATGAGCATGACCACCGGATTCGCCGCCGCAGCACCTTCCCACACGCCGCGACCAGCGGAACGGCACGTCCAGGAAACTTTCGCCGGGCAGGACAGTAAGAATCTTGAAGAGGGGCTGCGGTTCATTGAGTCCATCCCCGAGTCCGTGCTTGTCAGTGATGCCGCATGGGATCAGTGGAAGAGGAATCATCTCTCCCCGCCCGATCGAGCAAATGTCTGGGCGTGCAGCTCGGCGATCGCCATCGCGATCATCTCCAACGGCTTCGCCCCGGCGAAGATCCTCAAGCTGAAGAGCGCGATCAAAGCCGCCGGAGGTGTCAAGAAGGTCGCCCAACTGGGCATCGACGCTTTCAAGGCGGCGCGAGCGCGGGGAGAGTCCGTCGGCGCGGCAGCCGCTGCCGCGCAGGCCGCTATCGTCCAGAACGGCGGCGGCGTCGCCCAGGGCATACTCCTCGAATTCTTCTCACTCAATGCCGTGGTGAGCGGATGCTTCCAGTAACCCTACCCCTCCCCAGAGTCGGGGCACTTCCCGATCGAGCCGGGAACCATGCCTGCTGAACCCGCCAAGAAACCGTCCTTCCTTGCTGCTTTTATTATTGTGTGCGGGTGCGGCGTGGCGATGTATCTGTCCGCACGTATTTTCCCGGATGAGCCGTGGGCGGACTTGATTTTCTTCGCGAGTCTCATCCTGCAAGGCGCAGTCACCCTGTGGTTCAACTTCACACTCCACCGCAAGGAAAAAGACCCCACGTCACCATCGCAGGACCCTCGAGTTCCACCGGTCAGCGAAAGCACAACCCATTTCACTTCTCATCGAAACAAAGAGGGAAACATGAAAGAAGACGTTCCGGCAGGACCCAGCGGGCCGGGGCCGCGGCCGGGGATCATGGCGTTGCAGGCGTTGCGGTGGTATCAGATCGCCGGTGTCGCAGCCCGGTTCGTCCGGGCGAACCCCGCAGCGGTGCTGGCCCCGACACTGCTCGCAGCACTGGTCCTGATCGGCGGCGGCGGGCTGACCTGGTGGTGGCTGTTCGACCCGGCCACCGCCATCGACAACGCCGCCGCCGCAGCCGCGCAGGCGACGGACCCGGCCGCGGCAGAAGCCGCCGCGCAGGCCGCCGCAGCAGCATCCTCACCGCAGGACCTGCTGTTCAGCCTCGTGCTGCTCGCGCTCTACTTCATCCTGGCCCCACCCGCAGCCGCCATGGTGCTGTCCACCCTGCGCCCCGCCGTCCTCGGACACAGTCGGGTATCGCTGTCGCAGGCCTGGGCGGCAACACGCCCTCACCTGCGGTCCCTCTACGGAGTGTGGGCAGTCCTCACCCTGATCGGCCTCATCCCGACCGCGATCCAGACCGCCGCCGCAGCCCCGTTCTGGAACACCCCCGACACCCCCGCCGAGGCCTCGGACACCATCGGCGTCCTCGCCAGCATCCTGACCGTGGCCGCAGTCCTGCTACTGATCTACGTCTCGGTCCTGCTCGCCTTCGCCCCCGCCGCCGTGATCGTCGAAGGACTCACCGCCGGGGCCGCGCTGCGCCGTTCCCTCGACCTGGTCCACCGATCCTGGTGGCGCTGCTTCGCCGTCCTGGTCGCGATCAGCGTGATCCTCCTGATCGTGGCCACCCTGATCACCCTGCCCGCCCTCGCCGCCGCCATCGCGATCGGATTCGCCGGACCACTCTGGATCGCGATCCTCGGCGTCGGTGCTGTCCTGGCCGCGGTGTTCGCGATCAGCTGCAGCTACGGCATCGGCGCCACCGCCCTGCTCTATCAAGACCAGCGCATCCGACGGGAGGACTACGCCACCGACCTCATCCACGACGCCCGCCTCGAACCGTAAACCCGCAGGCCAACGGCACAACCGCACCAGCGGCGCTACCGTCCGAGTCCGGGGCCCCGGCCCGGACTCGGACGGTGCCCGCGGGCCGGGGACCGCCGCGCCAGCACCGACGGCACCGGGCGGGGCGAATCGTGACGATCCTGATCCTGCACCGGCGCCGGGGACCGGGCCCCCCGCAACGCCCCCACCGGCGGCGACACAACCCCGCCAGCAGCCGGGACAGCGGTCAACGCCGCGTAGCTCCGCCGCGCCGCCGCGGCCTGCGCCGGACGCTGCTGCGCCTCCCGCAACGCCACCACCTCCGCGACCACCGCCGCCACCGCAGCGATCAACCGGGCCGCGTCCTCCTCCCCATCACGCCCCAACGGGCCCGCAGCGGCCAACCGCCACGCCGCCGACCGCAGCGCCTCCGCCGCCGGCGACCACCGCCCCGGCAGCACCCGATACGGCACCCGCACCGCCCGATCCAGATCGGCCCCCGCCCGACCACCGACCTGCCGAGCCACCACCTGACCAGCGGTGACCGTCTCGACCGCAGCCAGCATGTCCCCCACCGCATGCACGACCCCATCACCACCACGACCAGCACCCTCAGGAACAACGACGACGGGAACCCCACCGTCCCCAGACACCGCCTCCCTCAGCGCTGCGCTCGCCTGGCCCATCGCCGACACCGCGCTCTCCACCGCCGCCGCCCGCTCCACACGCGAGGCCCGCGACCGATACCGCCGCACCCCGGCCGACTCCACCGACACGACCAGCTCCGCTGACGCCCACCGCGCCCGCAGGTTCGGCAACGACAGATCCGCCGCCAACCGCCGCCCGGAGAACCACACCGACTCCCCCACCCCGTTCACATCATGCGGAACCGCGACCGCATACCCCACCATGCCGCTCGCCCGATCCCCCGCCACCGCGTAACGAGGCCGCACCATCACCCCCCGATCCGCCAACACCGACACGAACGCCTCCGCGTCCCGCGCCTGCACTGCTGCGGCCCGCACCTGCCGCCGCAACCACTCCCGCGACGTCTCCTCCGCGCCACGCCGCAGCGCCTTCTCCTGCTCGGCCTGCGACGGCCCGGTCACCGAACTGCGATCCGCCCCCGCCGTGGGCGTCAACCCCAGTTTCTGCTCCCACGCCTGACACGTCTCCCGCGCACGCCGCTTGTCAAACGACGGCGACACCCGCCGCCCCGACACCTGCCCCACCAACACCGCCGCCACATGCACATGATCATCAGCGTGGCGGATCGCGACCCACCGACACCCATCCAGATCACCACGCCGGGCGATCCCCGTCCGATCCATCAAATCCTCAACCACCTGCGACCACTGCTCATCACTGAGCACCGGATCCTCCGGCGCACACCGCAACGAGCAATGCCACACCGGGCCCTGCTTCGGACGCCTCTCCCCCTTCGCCGGCGGCGTCAACGACACCCCCGCCGCCATCGCAGGATCACTCAACTCCGCCACCAACCCCGCAACATCGAACGACCCATCCGCACTCAGCGGCGGCTGATGCACCTCCGCACAGCCGTCCCACGCCGCGACCACCCGCTGCCCCACATGCTCATTCGCCCGCCCCGGGCCCATCAAGTAGCGGACGAGCCCGGACGGGCGCCACCCCCGACTGATCTTCGCGATCACCCCACACCCCCGCACCCATCCGAACCCGGCGCCCCCGCCGCCCACCGGGCTCGGGAACGCGCCCGCGACCGCACCACCGCGCGCTCCGCCCCCACCTGCTCATCCACCACCGCGACCGTCGCATCGATCCGCTCCACCGCCCTGCTGACAAGGTCCAGCACCCGCCCCGCCGACGCCTCCACCACCCCACCGGTGTTCGCGACCCGAGCGACGTCGTTGAGGTTCCCCCCGACATTGCGCAACACCCGACGGTCCTCCATCAACTCCGCCCGCAACCCCATCAACCCCTGCATCCGCGCACCCGACACCCCCGCCGAACGCACCGACACACCCGACCCGACCGCGTCATCACCGGCCGCGTCATCACCGGCCGCAGCCACCTCCGCCGACCGCACCGCCACCACCCCCAACCACGCCCCCACAGCCATCCCCGACCGCACCGCCGCCGCCTCCACCACAACCCGCTCCGCCGTCGACAACCACACCAACACCCCATGCGGACGACCACCCACCGCCCGACCACGACGCGACCCCGCCATCCGCCCACGACCCCCCACCCACTCACACCCAACACAACTGCTCGACCCGGACTCCGGGGCGAGCATCTCACAACCGACGACCCACCAAGTGTTTTCTTTAAGAAAACACTTGGTGGGTCGTCGGTTGTGAGATGCTCGCCCCGGAGTCCGGGTCGAGCAGTTGTGTTGGGTGTGAGTGGGTGGGGGGTCGTGGCGGATGGCGGGTCGCGTCGTGGTCGGGCGGTGGGTGGTCGTCCGCATGGGGTGTTGGTGTGGTTGTCGACGGCGGAGCGGGTTGTGGTGGAGGCGGCGGCGGTGCGGTCGGGGATGGCTGTGGGGGCGTGGTTGGGGGTGGTGGCGGTGCGGTCGGCGGAGGTGGCTGCGGCCGGTGATGACGCGGCCGGTGATGACGCGGTCGGGTCGGGTGTGTCGGTGCGTTCGGCGGGGGTGTCGGGTGCGCGGATGCAGGGGTTGATGGGGTTTGCGGGCGGAGTTGATGGAGGACCGTCGGGTGTTGCGCAATGTCGGGGGGAACCTCAACGACGTCGCTCGGGTCGCGAACACCGGTGGGGTGGTGGAGGCGTCGGCGGGGCGGGTGCTGGACCTTGTCAGCAGGGCGGTGGAGCGGATCGATGCGACGGTCGCGGTGGTGGATGAGCAGGTGGGGGCGGAGCGCGCGGTGGTGCGGTCGCGGGCGCGTTCCCGAGCCCGGTGGGCGGCGGGGGCGCCGGGTTCGGATGGGTGCGGGGGTGTGGGGTGATCGCGAAGATCAGTCGGGGGTGGCGCCCGTCCGGGCTCGTCCGCTACTTGATGGGCCCGGGGCGGGCGAATGAGCATGTGGGGCAGCGGGTGGTCGCGGCGTGGGACGGCTGTGCGGAGGTGCATCAGCCGCCGCTGAGTGCGGATGGGTCGTTCGATGTTGCGGGGTTGGTGGCGGAGTTGAGTGATCCTGCGATGGCGGCGGGGGTGTCGTTGACGCCGCCGGCGAAGGGGGAGAGGCGTCCGAAGCAGGGCCCGGTGTGGCATTGCTCGTTGCGGTGTGCGCCGGAGGATCCGGTGCTCAGTGATGAGCAGTGGTCGCAGGTGGTTGAGGATTTGATGGATCGGACGGGATCGCCCGGCGTGGTGATCTGGATGGGTGTCGGTGGTCGCGATCCGCCACGCTGATGATCATGTGCATGTGGCGGCGGTGTTGGTGGGGCAGGTGTCGGGGCGGCGGGTGTCGCCGTCGTTTGACAAGCGGCGTGCGCGGAGACGTGTCAGGCGTGGGAGCAGAAACTGGGGTTGACGCCCACGGCGGGGGCGGATCGCAGTTTCGGTGACCGGGCCGTCGCAGGCCGAGCAGGAGAAGGCGCTGCGGCGTGGCGCGGAGGAGACGTCGCGGGAGTGGTTGCGGCGGCAGGTGCGGGCCGCAGCAGTGCAGGCGCGGGACGCGGAGGCGTTCGTGTCGGTGTTGGCGGATCGGGGGTGATGGTGCGGCCTCGTTACGCGGTGGCGGGGATCGGGCGAGCGGCATGGTGGGGTATGCGGTCGCGGTTCCGCATGATGTGAACGGGGTGGGGGAGTCGGTGTGGTTCTCCGGGCGGCGGTTGGCGGCGGATCTGTCGTTGCCGAACCTGCGGGCGCGGTGGGCGTCAGCGGAGCTGGTCGTGTCGGTGGAGTCGGCCGGGTGTGCGGCGTATCGGTCGCGGGCCTCGCGTGTGGAGCGGGCGGCGGCGGTGGAGAGCGCGGTGTCGGCGATGGGCCAGGCGAGCGCAGCGCTGAGGGAGGCGGTGTCTGGGGACGGTGGGGTTCCCGTCGTCGTTGTTCCTGAGGGTGCTGGTCGTGGTGGTGATGGGGTCGTGCATGCGGTGGGGGACATGCTGGCTGCGGTCGAGACGGTCACCGCTGGTCAGGTGGTGGCTCGGCAGGTCGGTGGTCGGGCGGGGGCCGATCTGGATCGGGCGGTGCGGGTGCCGTATCGGGTGCTGCCGGGGCGGTGGTCGCCGGCGGCGGAGGCGCTGCGGTCGGCGGCGTGGCGGTTGGCCGCTGCGGGCCCGTTGGGGCGTGATGGGGAGGAGGACGCGGCCCGGTTGATCGCTGCGGTGGCGGCGGTGGTCGCGGAGGTGGTGGCGTTGCGGGAGGCGCAGCAGCGTCCGGCGCAGGCCGCGGCGGCGCGGCGGAGCTACGCGGCGTTGACCGCTGTCCCGGCTGCTGGCGGGGTTGTGTCGCCGCCGGTGGGGGCGTTGCGGGGGGCCCGGTCCCCGGCGCCGGTGCAGGATCAGGATCGTCACGATTCGCCCCGCCCGGTGCCGTCGGTGCTGGCGCGGCGGTCCCCGGCCCGCGGGCACCGTCCGAGTCCGGGCCGGGGCCCCGGACTCGGACGGTAGCGCCGCTGGTGCGGTTGTGCCGTTGGCCTGCGGGTTTACGGTTCGAGGCGGGCGTCGTGGATGAGGTCGGTGGCGTAGTCCTCCCGTCGGATGCGCTGGTCTTGATAGAGCAGGGCGGTGGCGCCGATGCCGTAGCTGCAGCTGATCGCGAACACCGCGGCCAGGACAGCACCGACGCCGAGGATCGCGATCCAGAGTGGTCCGGCGAATCCGATCGCGATGGCGGCGGCGAGGGCGGGCAGGGTGATCAGGGTGGCCACGATCAGGAGGATCACGCTGATCGCGACCAGGACGGCGAAGCAGCGCCACCAGGATCGGTGGACCAGGTCGAGGGAACGGCGCAGCGCGGCCCCGGCGGTGAGTCCTTCGACGATCACGGCGGCGGGGGCGAAGGCGAGCAGGACCGAGACGTAGATCAGTAGCAGGACTGCGGCCACGGTCAGGATGCTGGCGAGGACGCCGATGGTGTCCGAGGCCTCGGCGGGGGTGTCGGGGGTGTTCCAGAACGGGGCTGCGGCGGCGGTCTGGATCGCGGTCGGATGAGGCCGATCAGGGTGAGGACTGCCCACACTCCGTAGAGGGACCGCAGGTGAGGGCGTGTTGCCGCCCAGGCCTGCGACAGCGATACCCGACTGTGTCCGAGGACGGCGGGGCGCAGGGTGGACAGCACCATGGCGGCTGCGGGTGGGGCCAGGATGAAGTAGAGCGCGAGCAGCACGAGGCTGAACAGCAGGTCCTGCGGTGAGGATGCTGCTGCGGCGGCCTGCGCGGCGGCTTCTGCCGCGGCCGGGTCCGTCGCCTGCGCGGCTGCGGCGGCGGCGTTGTCGATGGCGGTGGCCGGGTCGAACAGCCACCACCAGGTCAGCCCGCCGCCGCCGATCAGGACCAGTGCTGCGAGCAGTGTCGGGGCCAGCACCGCTGCGGGGTTCGCCCGGACGAACCGGGCTGCGACACCGGCGATCTGATACCACCGCAACGCCTGCAACGCCATGATCCCCGGCCGCGGCCCCGGCCCGCTGGGTCCTGCCGGAACGTCTTCTTTCATGTTTCCCTCTTTGTTTCGATGAGAAGTGAAATGGGTTGTGCTTTCGCTGACCGGTGGAACTCGAGGGTCCTGCGATGGTGACGTGGGGTCTTTTTCCTTGCGGTGGAGTGTGAAGTTGAACCACAGGGTGACTGCGCCTTGCAGGATGAGACTCGCGAAAAAATCAAGTCCGCCCACGGCTCATCCGGGAAAATACGTGCGGACAGATACATCGCCACGCCGCACCCGCACACAATAATAAAAGCAGCAAGGAAGGACGGTTTCTTGGCGGGTTCAGCAGGCATGGTTCCCGGCTCGATCGGGAAGTGCCCCGACTCTGGGGAGGGGTAGGGTTACTGGAAGCATCCGCTCACCACGGCATTGAGTGAGAAGAATTCGAGGAGTATGCCCTGGGCGACGCCGCCGCCGTTCTGGACGATAGCGGCCTGCGCGGCAGCGGCTGCCGCGCCGACGGACTCTCCCCGCGCTCGCGCCGCCTTGAAAGCGTCGATGCCCAGTTGGGCGACCTTCTTGACACCTCCGGCGGCTTTGATCGCGCTCTTCAGCTTGAGGATCTTCGCCGGGGCGAAGCCGTTGGAGATGATCGCGATGGCGATCGCCGAGCTGCACGCCCAGACATTTGCTCGATCGGGCGGGGAGAGATGATTCCTCTTCCACTGATCCCATGCGGCATCACTGACAAGCACGGACTCGGGGATGGACTCAATGAACCGCAGCCCCTCTTCAAGATTCTTACTGTCCTGCCCGGCGAAAGTTTCCTGGACGTGCCGTTCCGCTGGTCGCGGCGTGTGGGAAGGTGCTGCGGCGGCGAATCCGGTGGTCATGCTCATCGGGATCGCCGCTGCCAGATCACAGTGATGGTGCGTTGTGCGTACGTCGTCGTGCTCACGCTGCGTAGTACAGCACGATGCGAATCGTCCGATCAAGATCAGATGCGTATCGCACATGCGTGGCTACGAAGCGTGCAATTTCGGGCAAGTATCGCCCGAAATTTCATGTATGCGCGTTTCCGCCTGCTTAGAGGCTTATTCAGGGCCCGTGAAATAACGATCTAGCCCGGCGTGTCGGGTTGGGCGACAGCCCGTCCATCGCGAAGATTAATTTGCCGAATCAATCCAAGATGAACGGGTTGTCGCAGTATGTACTATGCCACTGGCTTTCGGCGTGATGAGATTCAGGATCTTGCCGCTCTGGTGCATGAGCAGGATCAGCGGAACGGCGACTGGCCTGCGACCGGCCTTGGCCGCCGATCTGGGATTGTTCTGGTCGGTGGTGTCACGTTGGCGTATCTGCGCGGGAATCGTGTGCAGTGGAGTTGGCGGAAACCTATGGGGTGTCCGCAGTCGACGGTTAGTCGAGCGATCGCGGGGGTTGACACCGTTGCTGGCGCAGGCGCTGCGGAGTGTCGTTCCGACGGCGGAGGAGGCTTCGTGCCGATCGGCAGTACATCGAGGCTTATTCAGGCCCCGTGAAATAACGATCTAGCCCGGCGTGTCGGGTTGGGCGACAGCCCGTCCATCGCGAATATTGGTTTGCCGAATCAATCCGAGATGAACGGGCTGCCGCAGTATGTACTATACCACTGGTTTCCGGCGTGATGAAATTCAGGATCTTGTCGCTATAGTGTATGAGCAGGATCAGCGGGACGCGACGGAGGCACGTTTGTCTTGGCCGCCGGTTCTGGGGTTGTTCTGGTCGGTGGTGATCACGTTGGCGTATCTGCGCGGGAATCGTGTGCAGTGGGAGTTGGCGGAAACCTATGGGGTGTCGCAGTCGACGGTTAGTCGAGCGATCACGGGGGTGACACCGTTGCTGGCACAGGCGCTGCGGAGTGTCGTTCCGACGGCAGAGGAGCTTCGTGCCGATCGGCAGTACATCATCGATGGAACCTTGCTGCCCTGCTGGTCATGGGCCGCGGTGCCGGGTCTGTGGTCGGGCAATCATCGCACCACCGGCGTCGTCGTCCAGGTCGCAGCCACCCTGGAAGGGCAGCTGTCGTGGATCTCCGACCCGACCCCAGGCTCCCGACACGACCTATATTGCCTCGACCAATCCGGCGCCCTCGACCACCTCGCCACATACCCCCCGATCGGCGATAAAGGATACATCGGGCGCGGCATGCTCACCCCGTTCAAAAAACCACCCGGCCGGGAACTTCTCGACTGGCAAAAAACATTCAACAAGAGCCTCAACCACACACGCGCCACCATCGAACGAGTCATCGCCCATATCAAGTCGTGGAAAGTTCTCCACACAGACTACCGCCGACCCTACGCCACATTTAAAACGACGATCTCGGCAGTCATCGGACTCATCTTCTACGCACTTACCTGACGGAGCCTGAATGAGCCTCGTGGCACCACAGGGACACCGCGAACAGGCTCACCATCAACGGGATCGCGACGATGATCCCGACGATCGTGAAGACCAGCAGCCAGCCGATGAGGAAAAATATCCAGATCAGCAGGTTGAAGTTGAACGCCGCCGCGGACGCCCTCCGCACAAACGGGTCGTCCTTTTTGACCAGCCAGATCAGCAACGGACCCAACAAGCTCAGCGACCCGGCGCTGACCAGCGTAGCGAACGGCGCCGAGAGATGAGCGATGATCGCCACGGTGCGACTGTCCTCAGACACGCCGTCCGACACATCATTCATTTCTCCAGCCCTCCTCGTTCATCTTCGTTGTCATCCCGGCGGGCCCACGAAACAGCGGACGTGAGATCAAGGATGTCCAGCAGCAGCCGAGCATCGGCTGCATCCTGAGCGAGCGAGGCGACCACCCGCGCCGCGCGCACGGCAGTAACCGGATTATGATCCGCACTACTCCCGGACCAACCATTCGAATACATGTAACTCGGATCGCTCCCGCCCGCCATCGAAACCACCTATAGTCATTCCTACTGGGCCAGCAACACCATCCCGAAAGTATTCCTCAGAATAATCCAGATCTAGCCGCACCGGAGCTCGATGCAGAGTTCAGCGACTTACGCGACTTAGATGACTTACGGCGGCGACGCACAATACCTCGCGCGGCAAGAATTTTCTTCGTTGAAATCCATCGACCCGACTGGTCATTATATGGCTTCGCTGAATCTGGAAGCTCCCGAGTCAACACCCGCTCCGCCCACCCCACATACGCCACCGGATCCACCTGTCGCAACGACGCCGCCGCCTCCGCTAGACCCACCCGCAGGCGCCCTGCCGCAATCACCGTCAAATCAGCCAACAAATCCCGGCCACCACCATCCCCGACAACCCCGAGACCGCTGTGAACGCCGACCGCATCGACAGAGCGGCCAGCGCTGCCGCCCGACGTCAACTCAGGAGCCGACATCACCTCAGGAACAGCAGCGGGTGCAGCAGCGGCGGGGATCGCGGGGGCCGTCGGAACCGACGCTTCGACCCGGCCGGCGTCGATGAAGGGCCGTAACACGTCCAGGAGTCGTTCGTACTCGGAGGCTTATTCAGGCCCCGTGAAATAACGATCTAGCCCGGCGTGTCGGGTTGGGCGACAGCCCGTCCATCGCGAATATTGGTTTGCCGAATCAATCCGAGATGAACGGGCTGCCGCAGTATGTACTATACCACTGGTTTCCGGCGTGATGAAATTCAGGATCTTGTCGCTATAGTGAGGCTTATTCAGGCTCCGTCAGGTAAGTGTGTAGAAGATGAGTCCGGTGACTGCCGAGATTGTCGTTTTAAATGTGGCGTAGGGCCGCCGGTAGTCTGCGTGGAGAACTTTCCACGTTTTGATATGGGCGATGACTCGTTCGATGGTGGCGCGTGTGTGGTTGAGGCTCTTGTTGAATGTTTTTTGCCAGTCGAGAAGTTCCCGGCCGGGTGGTTTTTTGAACGGGGTGAGCATGCCGCGCCCGATGTATCCTTTATCGCCGATCGGGGGGTATGTGGCGAGGTGGTCGAGGGCGCCGGATTGGTCGAGGCAATATAGGTCGTGTCGGGAGCCTGGGGTCGGGTCGGAGATCCACGACAGCTGCCCTTCCAGGGTGGCTGCGACCTGGACGACGACGCCGGTGGTGCGATGCTTGCCCGACCACAGACCCGGCACCGCGGCCCATGACCAGCAGGGCAGCAAGGTTCCATCGATGATGTACTGCCGATCGGCACGAAGCTCCTCTGCCGTCGGAACGACACTCCGCAGCGCCTGTGCCAGCAACGGTGTCACCCCCGTGATCGCTCGACTAACCGTCGACTGCGACACCCCATAGGTTTCCGCCAACTCCCACTGCACACGATTCCCGCGCAGATACGCCAACGTGATCACCACCGACCAGAACAACCCCAGAACCGGCGGCCAAGACAAACGTGCCTCCGTCGCGTCCCGCTGATCCTGCTCATACACTATAGCGACAAGATCCTGAATTTCATCACGCCGGAAACCAGTGGTATAGTACATACTGCGGCAGCCCGTTCATCTCGGATTGATTCGGCAAACCAATATTCGCGATGGACGGGCTGTCGCCCAACCCGACACGCCGGGCTAGATCGTTATTTCACGGGGCCTGAATAAGCCTCAGTGTTCTAGTACGAAGTTCAATGCCTTTAAAAAAGCAAGGTCAAGGTCAAAGTCAACAGACTGTGGGGGAGGTGGTGGTTGGGTTGGTTGGGTTGGGTGTATCTGCTCGTAGGTGGGTTGTTCGCCTCGCTGACGCCTCGGTGGTGTGCGATGTTGTTGGTGGAATATTTTGGATGGGTAGCAGGAAAGGGTGGTTGTGGTGTTGGGTGAAGTCGGTGAGCGGGTGCGTGCGCGGCGTCGGGATGCGGGTTCGGTGGTGTTGACGGCGCGGGATACGGGTTTGTTGGAGATTGCTGCGCATCAGTATGGGTTGCCTCTGGATTTGTTGTCGAGTGTGTTGGGGGTGTCGGCGCAGGCGGCGCATGCGGTGGTGGGTCGTTGGAAGCGTGCGGGGTGGGTGTGTACGGGGAAGGTGGATGCGGGGGCGATGTGGGTGTGGCCGTCGCGGACGTTGGTGCGGGAGTTGTTGGGGTGGGATGTGCCGGGGTGGCGGCCGCGGCAGACGGTGTCGGGGCATGTTCGTGCGGTGGCGGCGGTGCGGTTTCATCGGGTGGGTTTGGATGTGGGGCGTTGGGTGTCGGAGCGGACGTTGCAGCATTTAACGGGGTGGCGTCCGCGTGGTGTGCCGGTGCCGCATATGCCGGATGGGGTTGAGGTTTTCCCGGATGGGCGGCGTGCTTTGGTGGAGGTGGAGTTGTCGCGGAAGACGCGGTCGCGTTATTTGGAGTCGCCGCCGAAGAATGGGGAGGCGGATATGGTGGCGGGTTTGTTGTCGGCGGTGGTGGACCGTGCTCGGGAGTTGGAGTGTGTCGGTGTGATGTATTGGTGTGCGCCGAATGTGTTGGGGCAGGTTCAGGATGTTGCGGGGGAGTTTGTGGAGCGGGACCGGGCGCGGCGGGCGCGGGCTCGGAACCCGGAGGCGTTGGCGCCGCAGCTGAAGTGGGCGATCCGGGACATCACCGAGGTTCCGTGTTGGGAGCCGGGGCCGCGGCGGTCGGCGCGGTGAGGACGATGAGGCCGGTGGGCGTGGGCGTGAACGCGGTGTTGGTCGTCTGCCGTCAGGATTTCGATCTGCCCGGGAAGGACCTTCCCGGGGCGGCGGAGGTCCTGGGTGAGCACTTCACGGGGCTGTTGTGGCGCGGTGTGTTGTCCCGCGCGGTCGCCGCGGTCATCCTGAACCCGGCTCGTCACGGACACGACCGTGACCTGCTCAGCGTGGAGATCGACGTCGTCGCCCGGAACCACGTCGCCGGGCTCGCGACCGCGCTCAACACCATCCGCGACGGTTTCCGGCTGCTCCCGATCGCGCTACCCGACCGGTTCACCACCGCCGAGATCGAACACCTCGCCAGCAGGATCGTCGGCGCCGACGGTCTCCAGACCAGTACCCGCAAGATCGACTAACGCGGCATGAATCGGACTATCCTGGACCTGGACCTGTGGGGGCGCGCTGGTGGCGAAGAATTTTCATTGCGTGATGCAACTTCTTGAGGTGTCGCCGCAGGTCGGGACAGCGATCGCGGCGCCGTTACGGACCGCGATGCGCCGCCAGCAGGGCGAGCACGGCGGGAAGCTGGTCGGGACGAAAGCCGACCTCGTCCCCGGTCTCGGTGTCGGCCTGGCGACGATCGTGATCGCCCGGTCCCCGCAGACCGCGATCGGGTTCGCCGCCCGGATCGCGAAGACCGCGTTCGTCCGGCTCGCCGCCGACCCGACGGTCTGCTACGACCTGGACATGAGCATCGCCCAGGTTGAGAACCTCTATGCCGCCACCGCGGCCCCGGCGTGGCTGGCCCCGGGGGGAGTTCCTCGGCTGGCAGGCTTGTAACGACCAGACCTGCCCCGACCGCGAACAGACCGGATGAACCAGCAGCGTCTACCAGGCCAGGTACGTCAGATCGGCGCCGGTTTCGGGCGGCCCACGACCGTCCGGCTCAGCATCCCCGCCGACCTTCATCAAGCGTTCGCGGCGTGGCGGTCGCAGACCGCGCTCGACCTCGGCCTCGGCGTGGACAGGTAGCGCCGGGCTGGGAGCGGATCACGACCGGCGCCGGGCGCGCGCTTCCGGTGCGCGGAGTGCTCTCGGTGCCGGTCATCGAGGCGAAGCTGCGGTGTGCCCTCCCTCGAAGCGGCCCCAGTGTCGAACGGTGCCCAGAACCCGCCAAGGGCGCCGCGAGCGGCGTCGCTACGCGATCGGCTACGCCGCCCCTTGACTGAACCTGAGCACCGCTCGGGCGGCCTTGTATCGAGGAAGAGCAGCCGTCGAGACGGGCGTGGTGTCGGTCCGTCGTCGGGCATCCGGTGACCTCGTCGGACACACACGACGACCGGTTGAGGCTATCGTCGCTGGTGGCGGGCGCCGGAGTTCCTGTTTCGCGGTCGGAGCAAAGCGCGGTCTGGACGGCGCCCGCCCCACAGTCAGGGACCGCTTACCGGCGAGCGGGATTCAGCGCGGTCGGCGGCCAGGTAGACATGGTGGGCAGCCGCTACCGCGCCCAGCAACGCGACCATCGCGGCCACGACCGGCGCGGCGACCAGGGCGACACCAGCGGTGAGGACACCGACGGCAGCGAGCAGCCCGAAAGCCCGTAGGAACAGAAGCCCACCGATGGCCGGCGCCGACGCGCGCGGCCCCGCCGGCCCCGCCGGTGTCGTCGTGTGTGGAGTTGCTCGCGGTGGCGCTGGTGGTGTGGTGAGTAGTTCGTAGGCGCTGGTCAGGGCGATGAACCGTTCCGGGTCGCCGCCCCGGTCTGGGTGGTGATGGCGGGCGGCGGCCCCGCCACGCGGTCCGCAGCAGCTCAGGTGAGGCGCCGGCGGGGACACCGAGCAGCGCCGCGGCGGCGGCCCGCGCCTGTTCAGGATGGACACTCGGGCTCGGGCTCATCGTGGGTCCTCGTTGCTGGTGTCGTGTGTCCAGTCGTCGCCGGTCCAGTCCGGCGCCTGGCCATCTCCGCCGCCGGTGGCCCGGGCGCCGTTACCGGTCGTGGTGCCGGGTCGGCGGAGCTGAACCGTCCTGGGTGGTGGAGAGGCTCCTGATCTAGCAAGGAGACTGGAGCTGTGGGAGCACCTCGGAAGTTCGATGAGGAGACCCGTGCCCGCGCGGTCCGCCTCTACCTTGACCGTCTGTGTGATCACGGCGAGTCGAAGCTGGCCGCGCGCCGGCACGTCGGTGAGCTGTTGGATGTGAACCCGGCGACGATCCGCAATTGGGTCGAGGCCGAAGAGCGCGATTCCGGTTCCGGGGTTGGCTCGGCGGCGGGTGGCGATGACGCAGCGGCCGAGTTGCGACGGCTTCGTGCAGAAAATGCCGAGCTGCGGCGGGCGAATGAGATTCTGAAGACTGCTTCGGCGTTTTTCGCGCGGGCGGAGCTGGGCCGTCGACTCAGGGAGGCTTATTCAGGCCCCGTGAAATAACGATCTAGCCCGGCGTGTCGGGTTGGGCGACAGCCCGTCCATCGCGAATATTGGTTTGCCGAATCAATCCGAGATGAACGGGCTGCCGCAGTATGTACTATACCACTGGTTTCCGGCGTGATGAAATTCAGGATCTTGTCGCTATAGTGTATGAGCAGGATCAGCGGGACGCGACGGAGGCACGTTTGTCTTGGCCGCCGGTTCTGGGGTTGTTCTGGTCGGTGGTGATCACGTTGGCGTATCTGCGCGGGAATCGTGTGCAGTGGGAGTTGGCGGAAACCTATGGGGTGTCGCAGTCGACGGTTAGTCGAGCGATCACGGGGGTGACACCGTTGCTGGCACAGGCGCTGCGGAGTGTCGTTCCGACGGCAGAGGAGCTTCGTGCCGATCGGCAGTACATCATCGATGGAACCTTGCTGCCCTGCTGGTCATGGGCCGCGGTGCCGGGTCTGTGGTCGGGCAAGCATCGCACCACCGGCGTCGTCGTCCAGGTCGCAGCCACCCTGGAAGGGCAGCTGTCGTGGATCTCCGACCCGACCCCAGGCTCCCGACACGACCTATATTGCCTCGACCAATCCGGCGCCCTCGACCACCTCGCCACATACCCCCCGATCGGCGATAAAGGATACATCGGGCGCGGCATGCTCACCCCGTTCAAAAAACCACCCGGCCGGGAACTTCTCGACTGGCAAAAAACATTCAACAAGAGCCTCAACCACACACGCGCCACCATCGAACGAGTCATCGCCCATATCAAAACGTGGAAAGTTCTCCACACAGACTACCGGCGGCCCTACGCCACATTTAAAACGACAATCTCGGCAGTCATCGGACTCATCTTCTACACACTTACCTGACGGAGCCTGAATAAGCCTCAGGTAAGACTTCTGTTCGTTCACGAACATCGAAGCCGTTTCGGGGTCGAGCCGATCTGTGCCGTGTTGTCCGAACACGGTGTGCAGGTCGCCCCGCAGACGTATTATCGCTGGCGGTCCCGGCCGGTGACCGATCGCCAGTTGGATGAGGCGTATCTGGTGAATCGGATTGTGGATATCTATCGGAAGAACAGGTGTGTGTACGGGGCGCGGAAGATGTGGCGTGCGGCGCGGCGGGAAGGGCTGCGGGTCGGGCGGGACCAGATGGGCCGATTGATGCGTGTCGCCGGGATCCAGGGCGTGCGCCGCGGGGTCCACCACACGACCACGACGACCCGTGATCAGCGCGCAGCCCGCCATCCTGACCTGGTCAGGCGGGCGTGGGCGGCGCCGACTCGACCGGATGCGCTGTGGGTCGCGGATTTCACGTATGTGTGGACCGCCTCTGGGTTCTGCTACGTGTCGTTCGTGACCGACGTCTACTCCCGCAGAATCCTCGGATGGAAGGCGTCGATGAGCAAGACCACCGATCTCGTCTCCGGGGCCCTGGCGCAGGCGTTGTCCACTCGCCAACGGGCGATCAGCGAGTTCACCTCCGAGGGTCTTATTCATCATTCGGATGCCGGGTCTCAATATACGTCTCTGGCGTTCACCGAGCAACTCGCCGAGGCTGGTATCGTCGGCTCGATCGGCACCGTCGGTGACGCGCTGGACAACGCGCTGATGGAGTCCACGATCGGCCTGTACAAGTCAGAGCTCATCGTTCCGTAT
>NZ_JAHLJC010000012.1:0-73176 GCF_020496255.1 Pseudonocardia sp. ICBG1142
GACCTGGCCCTTGAAGTCGAACGTGAACTCCCCCAGCACACAGACCACGACGAACCGGTCCCCGACCGTTCCCTTGACCAGCGCCTCTGCCGGAGTCCAGGTGATCGACATCCCGGGCTTCGGCCCGCGGGCCGGTAGTCCGGCGCTCTTGCGGAAGCTCGTCAGCTGGTGCGCGAGGAACGAGCCGTCCCCCCGTGGCCCGTCGGTGGCCTCGGTCATCGAGTCGTGCGCGCGGGCGTAGTCGGCCGGGTCGCCGCCGAGCATCCCGGCCTGCGTCATCGCTGCCAGTTGCGCGACCGCGCCCTCCGGGGTCGCGGGGAAGCTGTCCGGCACCCGCACCCCGACCACGCGTCCCGGCGGCGGCAGCGTGATCGGCGGCCCCGCCGTCTCGGCGGTCAATGCATGCGGGAAACTCACCGCATTCGGAAACAGCAGCATCGGAGCGCTGCTCAATTCCTGTTCTGAGGCCCACTCCGGCGCTACCGGACCCTCCACCGCCGGTGCTGCCGCTGGCGCGGGTTCGTCCCGGCCGCCGACCCAGCCCATGATCGTGTAGACCAGGCCGGCGAGCAGCAGTGTTGCGAGGACGCCGGCGCCGGCGGCGATCGCGTAGCCGCGCCGCCGGTTCGGCTCCCGCACCAGCGGCGGAGAAGAAGACGGCTCGGGTGGTGTGGTGGTCATTCGAGTTCGCCGGTCGCGATCATCTTGATCAGGTTTTGGCCGGATGCCCAGAGCACACCGGCCAGGACCGCGGTGCCGAGCATCCCGGCGCCGACCAGCGCCGCGAGCCGGTTTCCCCACAGCCGGCCGGCGCCGATGGTGAGCACACCCAGGAAGAACAGGACCGGCACCGACCAGCCCGCCAGGGACATGATGACGCCGCCGAGGTATTCGGTGGTGTCACCGAACCGGCCGGGCAACGGCTTCGGCACCACCGTCGGCAACTGCGGCAAACCCTGCTCCTGCCCGGCCTGACCGCCCGGCGGCGGCGCAGGCGGCGGCTGCTGGCCCGGAAGCCCGGCACCGAACCACCCGGCGCTGAACCGGCCGGCACTGAACCACACAGCATTATCGGAAATAGTTCTCAACACGGGGAGCGCTCCTCAGAGCAGCGAACACGGACACGGACACGACGGGAACCAGCTGTCAACGGCGGCGTGCTGGTCACGGGCCTGGTCCTGGGGTGTCGCGGGCGGCGGCCGAGCCGGCCAGTAGGTCGATCACGCCCCAGGAGGCGAGCAGCGGTCGGAGTGCGTCGGTGACTTTGTCCGGTAGCGGGTCGGGGGTGACGCCGTCGGCTTCGACCGCGGCGTTCGGTGGGATGAACACCGCGTCGTCGAGCAGCGCTGACAGTCGTGGCCCGGTGGCGCCGTCGATCCCGACCGGCCAGCGTTTGGCGCCGTTGACGACCAGCGCGACCACCGGTGCCGCGACACCGGCTTGTACCCAGGTGTCGTGGCGGGCCAGGACTTGTTCGGCGGCGCGTAGCGATGGCCGGGTGGCGCGCACGACCAGCACCGGGCGCGGCATCGGCTCCCCGCCGCGCAGCCAGCCTCCGGCGCCGGAGGTCACCGCCGCTGCGGCCCGCCAGCCGCCGTTGCCCAGATCGGCGACGGTGACGTGCAGCGGTCGCGGTGGCGGGTCGGGGAGCCAGTCCGGCGGTGCGGGCACCATCCCCGGTGTCACACCGGGGAGTGTGGTGTCGAGTCGGGCGAGCAGCGCACCGCGGCCGGGGCGGCCCCCGCGCCAGCTGTAGCGGACCTGGACCTGGTCGGTGACCGGGCGGGTCCACGGCCCGTCCGCGCCGGCGGCCTGAGCGAGCCCGGACCGGGCCGGATCATCAGCATCAACCAGCAGACAGCAGCGTTTGTCCTGGTGGGCGATGTCAGTGATCGCTGCGGCGACCGTCGATGCCCCCGCAGCGGGGGACCCGGCCAGCACGGGGATGACCGCGCCGAACGGTGCCCAGTCCGCCGCCCCGACGTGGTCGGGCCACACCTGCCGTCCCCGGTTCTGCACTGCGGCGACCGTGGCGCCCATCTGCTCAGCCAGGGCGAGCGTGTCAGCAGGACTACCGGCGCGGGCGGTACGGGCCGCAGCCGCCGCGGTCAGGTCCACGATCATCTCCACATCCGTTGCATCCAGGCCCGCACCGCCGCCGCCGCGGCGGGCGCGGTACCGAGCAGGTGACACAGTTCCGGGACCGACCGCGGCCGCGCCGCCGAACCGGCCGCGGCCGCGGACAGGCCGGGACCTTCCGCGGCGGTGTCGTCGGTCGAGTTGGTGGCGGCGGTCATCGGAGCCCGAGTCGCTTCGAACAGGCCGGCCACGCCGCCCAGCCCTGCACGGCCTGCACTCGTTGGGCGACCTCGATCTGCTCGGCCCGTGACGCCTCGTGCGCGTCGCCTTCGCCGCCGAACGCCCGCCAGGTCGACGGGCTGAACTGCAGGCCGCCGGCGTAGCCGTTACCGGTTCGGGTCGTCCAGTCGCCACCGGACTCGCATTCGGCTAGCTTGTCCCAGGTCGAGTCCGTCGCCGGGGCTACCACACCTCCGTCCGTCGCCTTCGGCGGCGGCTCGCCCCGTCCCGCGGTACCCGGTGCAGTGCTCGGTGGGGTGCTCGGTGCAGTCCGGCGCGGCTGCTCACCGGCAGCGGCGCCGCGCTCGTCGACCGCTCCATCCGGTACCGCGGCCGCCGCTGGCTCGTTCCCAGCCTGCTCACCAGCCGGCTCGTTCTCGTCGGGATCGGTGCCGACGCCCGAACCGCTGTCCGTGCTGCCCTTCGTGCCGCCGCCGGTGCTGCTGGTGTTGTTGCTGGTGGTGGTGCGGTCGAGGGCGTCGAGGAGGTCCTGGGCGACCGGGTCGACCTCGGCCGCGGCGCGGGCCTGCGCGGTCAGCTTCTCGATGCCCGCCGACACCGCTCCCGAACTCGCCGACACCGCCGCGCCACCGGACACGCCGTCCCCGTCCCCGTCCCCGGCGCCGCCGTCGGCGTCGGTGGTGCTGGTGGTGGTGCCGTTTCTGCTGGTCTGGGTGCGGGTGATCGCCGCGCCGGGCCGGGGATCGACCGACACGGCTGACGTCTCTGCCGCCGGCTCCGAGTCCGGTGTCGAGTTCGGTGTCGGGGATGGGCCCGGCGCCCCGTCGTCGACCCGGCCGGTCTGCGCGCTGGACACCTCGTTCTCACCGTCTCGGCTGCCGCTGCCGCTGACGCTGCTGCTGCCGGTGTCGGTAGTAGTGCGGAGCTGGTCGAGGGCGTCGAGGTCGGCGGGTGCGGCGCCCAGCGCGGCGAGACGATCACGATCCAGAGCGTCGAGGACGGTGACGCCGACCTGTGTGGCGTCGCTGCTGCCGTCGGCGCGGATCGCGGTGAGCAGGTCGGTGACCATGCTGATCGCCGCTCGCGCGGTCGCAGCGTCCTCGGCCGCCGGGGCCCGCCCCTGGTTGGTCTGCACGTCGGTGACGACGCGGTTCGACGACGAGGACGCTGGGGGCGGTGCCGCGCTGCTCGGTGCGGGATCGGTCGTGACCTGGTTGTCGTCGTCCCGGCCGCTACCGGTGGTGAGCGCGCCCGTCTTCTCACCGCTGCCGCTGCCGCTGTCGGGGCGTGGGGCAGCGCTGGTCGTCGGTGCTGGTGCTGTCGTGGGCGGTGAGGCTGCCGGGACCGGCGGCGCCGCAGCCCGCGACCGCTCCACCGGTGCCGCGGGTGTGGCTGGTGCGGTGATCGCGGTCCGGGCCTGGTCGAGCGCGCTGAGAGCGGCATCGGCGGCGGCGGTGTCGTCGACGAGGTCCGCTGCGGGCGGCGGGGCCATCAGGTCGGCCGGTGTCGGGCCGAGCCCGGCCGCGGCGAGGCGCACACCGACCTCGCTGAGCTGCGGGTCGGCGCTGTTTAGGTGGTGGAGCTGGTCGGAGACGTCCACGGCGTGCTGGCGCCACCTGACCGACTCGGTGGCGGGCCGGAATCCGAGATCGGTGATCTGTCCGGCCAGAGCGTGGTCGGCCGGGTCGTCAGACAGTGTGAGGTCGGTGAGCAGCGCCCGCGCCTGGTCACGGGTCGCGGACGCGGCGGCGTGCTGACGTGCCGCCGTCGCTTGGTCGCAGGTGCCGGTCGCGGTCAGTCCGAGCACCGCCACCGACCGCCGTTCCGGATCGGTGACGACCGCGGCGGCGTAGCCGCCGCCGAGTAGCGCGGTCGCGGTCAGGACCGCGACCGCGGAGCGGCGCACCCCCACGGTCGGCACCTGAGCAGGCAGACGATCAGACAGCCGATCGGCCAGGCGGCGGCGGGGGACGTGCTCGGCCCACGACGGCCGCGCAGCACGAGACGACCGTCGCCGGGTCGGACGCGGTAGCGGGGACATGCGGGGGAAACCTCCAGGTCAGGGAGCCGGGGAGCACGAGCTGGTGCGGTAGGTCAGGTGCGGCTAGGACGACCTGCCGGTGTTGTTGTTGATCTCGTCGGTGATCGACGTCGACGAATCCGCATCCGTGGAGCCGGCGCTGCCGCCGGAGGTCGTGGACGGGCCCTCACCGGCGGCCAGGCCCCACTGCTTGACCCAGTCGACCTGCATCCGCCCCGGTTCGCCGTCGCCGCGCGGGAACCAGTCAAGCTGCAAACAGAGGTGCATCGGGCCGGGCGGCAAGATCGAAGTGTCGGTGGTCTTCCACCATTCGCGGCCGTCGACGAACGCGGTCACACCGCCGGGTGTCCACTCGACCGCGTAGTTGTGCCACTCGGTGGCGTCGATCTTGAGTTCGCCGTGGACCTGGGAGTTGTCCGCGCCGTAGTGCAGGAACAACTCGATCTTGTCCCGGGACGGATCCATGATCTCGGCGAAGTCGATCTCCCCGCCGACCGGGAAGTTCTCCTCGGTCGGCCACAACAGGGCGAGGGCGTTGTAGGAGGGGGACCCGGTCGGGGCGCGCATCCGCACTTCCCAGCGGCCGTATTTCTGGGAGTGCGCGGTCCAGGCCAGGCCGGCGGTCGTGCCGTCCCCGGTCCCGTCGATCGTCAGAATGCCGTCAGCGACGGTCGCCGCGGCCGGGGAGCGGGTGCCGTTCCCGGCATGCCCGGGGCCGTCGTAGGCGTTCCAGCCGGGCCCCAGCTGTGTGCCGGTGAAGTCGTCGACAACGTCCGGGGCGCCCCAGCCGAACACCTCACCTGCGGTGTCGCCCTGGCCGGGCACGGACGGCAGCGCAGAAGAACCGCCCGGGCCAGGCGCGTCCTGTCCGGTCTGTCCGGTCTGTGCTGGATGCTCGGTGGATCCGTTTTCATGATCATCCGGGTGGTTCCCGGCCTGGTAGCAGGTGGCGGGGATGAAGCCGGGCTGGTCGGCGCCGACGCTGGTCAACGCCGACCGCCACATCTGCGCCCGCTCGCTGGTGTCGCCGTCGAGTTCGGCCAGGACATGCACCGCGGTGATCCGCCAGCCGCACTCGACTCGTGCGGCCGCCGGGACAGGCGCGGCCGGAGCGAACGCGACCGCCAACGACGTCACCGCACCCACCACGGCGGTGACCAGCCCGGAGCCGATCACCGCATACCGGCCTGATGGCCGTCGCGGGCATCGCGGAAGCCGTGGGAGGCCAGACCGTGGGTGCGGCTCTGGAAACCGTCGGCGACCACAGCGGCGAGTTCGAGGACCGCATCCCGCGTCGCCGGGGCCAGGGCGTCGAGGTCGATGATGTCGCCCGTGGCGAGGTGCGGGTCGGCGGGCAGTTCCACCACTGCCCGCACCCTGGAAGCGAAGTAATCCCGGATGACGGTGTCATCGACATACCGGGACTGCCGATCACACGACAGGACGACGACGGCGTCGCGGACCAGGTCCCGATACGGAAACCGGCCCTGGTCGTCCTGGTGGGTGGCCAGCCACTGCAACGTCCGCGCCGCCCGCGACGCCCCGTCTTTCGTCGGCGCACCCACCACGACCAGGGAGTCGGCGTGGCGCAGCGTGCCTTGCATCGCCGAATGCACCAGGCCGGTCCCGCAGTCTGTGAGGAGCAGCTCGTGGTAGATCGAGAGCAGCCGCAGGACACGTTCGTAGTCGCGCTCGGAGAACATCTCCGACAGTTCCGGGGCCTGCTCCGAGGTGAGCACGCGTAAGCGGCCGGCGAGGTGGGTGTAACCCGACAGCTGCGTAGAAGTACGGACCTGGTCCAGGTCGCGTAGTAGGTCCCGCACCGTCCGCTTCCCGGCTTGGGCCTCGCCGACGAGGCGGTCCCCGAGCGTCCCGGCGTCCGGGTTGGCGTCGATGGCGATGACTCGGTCCCCGCGGTACTCGGCCATCGCCAGCCCGAGCACACCGGTACACGTCGTCTTCCCGACACCACCTTTGATGCTGCCGACCGCGACGGAGAACGGCCCGGACAGCGGTGTCGTGACCCGCCGCACCTGGTCTTTCAACCGCAGCTCGGCCTCGGACAGGCCCGGATTCCACCGCCCAGCAGTCATGGCATAGACGGCGGCCCGCCAGCCGTGTGTCGGCGCCGCGAGCTTCGGGCGCACCACATCAGCGAACGCGGCACCATCAGAGAAACCGGCGACCGGAACGTCCTGGCCGCCGAGCGCGGCGGCGGTGTCGGTGTTCCAGAACGCCGCCGCCGGCGCCGCCGGTTCCGGCGGCTCGACAGCAGATCGAACAGTCTGCGGGGCCGCGGCCGGTTCCGTGGACCCGCCCGGATCATCGGGACCAGATGCTCCGGCCGCCGGCGTCTCGGCCGCGGGCGGCGTACCGGGAACCGCCCACGCCGCAGCATCTCCGGTCAACCACGACGGCGTCCCGCCCGACTCCGCCGCCTCCGACGACGACGACACGTGATTACTCGACGACATCAACGACCACCGCCTGTTTCGTCAGCGGTGGGACCGGTGAGCAGACCGGGATCGACGACCAGACGGCCGTCCTCCGGAGCGCGTGTGACGGGCACCGTCATCCGCACCCAGCACGCCTCACCCGCGGCCCAGGCCGCGTCCGTCTCCGGCGGCGCGCAAGAGCGGCCGACCATCCCCGGCACCGCCGCCACCTCCCCGACCTCCGGACCATCGACAGGCACACCGCCGGTGGTGTCGACGCGGACATACGGCGTGGCGCGGACGACGACCTCGACGAACACCACCGTGTCCGAGCGGCGATACAACCGCCCCGGCAACGGGGAATCCGCACGCTGACGGCCCGCGCCGGACCAGCCCCACGTACACGCCGCCGCATCGGCCAGGACCTCGCGCAGGACCTCAGCGCGGCGCCACGGCACGTCCTCGTCGAACGACTGGAAATCGCAGGCGAAGCGGGCAGCGAACGCCGACGCCTCCACGTCCGACACCGGCTCCACCGAACGCACCGCACGGGCGAACGACGGCTCCGCCGGCACGCGGTCGAGAGGCCGCCGCCGCGGCGCCGCCGCTGGGAACGCTTCGTCGAACCTGACCTGCGGCGACGGTAACTCAACATGATCACCAGGATCGGGCGCAGCAGAGCAGTAGTGCCCGGCGGGCCCTCCACGCTGCGCTGCTGGACGGTCCGGTCGTGGGCGCCGCGAGGTAATGACGTGCACGGATGCGGTCCCAAGATCATCCCGAGGTTCTGCACTGTCGGACGCCGTGTCCCGGGAACCGAGTCCTGGCGCTACCAGCCACGGAGAGACGCACTCACTGCTGCGTCGCGACATCAGACCGGCCGATCGCAGCCGGAGACAGACGGGAAGCCGAGTGCCGCACCGTCCATGCTTGCACCGATCATCGCGCCTCCCTCGCATCTGAGCTCCCAAACTATAGACTGGGCGCCGCGGGTCCGCAATACTGCTAGATATATGGCAATGTACCTGGGGAAATCGCAAAGGCGACGGGCCAGCGTGGCCGCCTCGGTGGCGACGGGGACCGCATGCCCTGCTAGGGTCAGCAAACTATAGTTCGGATAGGTGGAGGCGGATGACGCGAAGAACGATCGCCGGGCGAAGTGACCTACCCCTGCCGCAGTGCGCCTACGTGGAGTACGCGTGACGACACGATCAGTTGATGGAACCTTACTCGAAAGACTCAGCTTTCTGTCATCAACCGTGCTGAAGCTGGATCACGAGTCGCGCGGCCTGCGGAGCGACTCGGCGTGGCCGAGACCTGATGCGCGCCGGGTGCTGAGACAGGTGGCTTCGGACGGGAGGGTCGCGCTGTCCGCGGAGGAAGTCGTCCAGGTCGCTGTGGGGATCGGAATCCCCACGGGGTCCCTGACGGCCGATCCAGGGTCCTGGCTCCCGGTCGAAAGCTGCTTCCGGCGACTCGTAGCGCTACGAGAGCAGGACGAAAAATGGCGAGTCCCCATCTTGGGGGCTGACGAAGAAAAGTTCCCCGCATCTTCTTCGGGACCGGAGACCTACGACATGGATATAATATTTTGGGCCACTCCTCGGTGTTGTAGAGGTCTATGGGCCCGCCGAGGGCAGGATCAGATCGCACCTCGCCGACGCAGAGGTCTCCGGAGAAACCCCGCCGACGTGACAGAGCCGTCAGTTGATGTGGAAGTTCTTGAGCGCTGCGCGAGCGTAATTTCCGATCTTAACGAATCCATCGGCCACTTTGACGGGTCGATCCGCGACTACCTGGAACGATTAGAAACCCACAGGGGGCGGCCCATAAAGATGCGAACCTTTTTATTTAGGGAACTCGGAGGAGGTGAGTGTGGAGTATACATCCCGAGGCGAACCTATGACGAGATAGGATTCCCACTGGACGCTCCGCATGCTACGCATATCATCCTGCATGAAGTCGGACACATGGTGCTCGACCATGCCGCGGCGCGGAGGCCGGAAGATTCCCCTCTATTTCGAAGCATGGCCAGCATTACTCCTGAGGCGCTGACAGTTTATCTCGGGAGGAGCGTCTACGAGGACTGCGCGGAACGTGAAGCGGAGGCGTTCGCTACCTGCTTGTCCGCTGCAGCCGCCTCGCCCGAGCCGAAATCGGAGACAGAAGGTGCAGTGAGTGACACTGTAGCTCTTCGCATGAGAACGACTTTCGGCGGGTGAGGAGTGCAGCCGAAGAGCTGTCGACTGGAGTAGCTTTACTGCATTGCAAGCTTGACGAAGGAGACCTGTTGGGCACATCAGAAGGCCAGGAATCCCAGCTGAACCACAATCCTAGCGATTCATTTGCTGACCGCTTGAACTATCTGTTCGACCATCTTTATCCCGCTGGGCGAGGACCTTATTCAAATTCTGAAGTCGCAGCCGGAGTGCGACAAGCCGGATATAAAGCGACCAGTCAGTACGTGCGGGTACTCCGCCGCGGGCAACGCAAAAACCCCACCCTGGACTTCATAGGCGGTTTAGCTGAATTCTTTAGAATTCCAGCTGGGTACTTCTTCGACGGACCCGAAGCGGAAGACATTAAAAAGCAGATAGAAATCCTCGTAGCGGCACGAAGCGCGGACGTGAAGGAGATTTTCTTTCGGAGCACACAGATCGGGGAGCAGGATCGGGAGGTTGTCCTGCGCATCTTGCGAAGCTTCTCGGGAAACACAGATTGCGACTCGCAGGAAGGGGGTGGGTAGCGGCACTCAGGCGCTCCGCATCGAGCATTACAACCCATATATCCAACGCAGAAAGAGTTTAGCGGCGAGATGTCTCCTGCCGAAGTTGCCAACACTACGGTGTACTATCTGTTTCCCGTGGTCTGTTTCTGTGTCGCTACTATACGATGGCGACTTCACCGACGGAAGGTGGGTAGAACTACACCGCCAGAAGTACGGGCAATGTTGTTGTACATGGCGAGCTTGGGGCTCGCAGTGGCCGTCATGGCCCCACCCAGCAGGGACATTATAGATATTGTTTACCCCAACATTTCCCAGCTTCTGGGAAATGTTCTGGTTCTTGCGGCAGGGTTGAGCGTTACCGCTGTAGTGGCGTTTAGTCAGTTGGACTTGCTTTCAGCGCGGCGGCTCATTCTGCGCCGTGCCGCGGTCCTGTCGGTTGCTTCCGCTGGAATGGCAGCATGTTTCGCGGCAACGCATATCAGTGAGGCCGTTTTCCTGGTCCCCCGGCTACATCCATCGGTGATCGCTTATTACACGATATACAGTGTTGGGTTCGGGTGGGCGATAATCGGTCTTACTGTTCTTTTGTCCAAGCAGCTCCGCTTGGAGCCGGAAGCATGGCGTCGCGTCAGTCTGCATCTTCATCGCACCGTATGCGCTGTAGTACTGCTCTATCTGGCCGGGCGTTTGTGGAGCGTCGGCGCCTACTCTGTTGGGCTCCTCCCGAGGTGGGGGACAATCCACAAGGACTCGCTGGAACTCGTCATCAGCACGGTACTTCCGCTAGTCGCACTAGTCCTCGGCACTCTCGGTTGGCTCTCGCGGTTTTGGGCGCCCCAATTCGTCAAACTTATCGTCCGCAAACAAATTGACTATCGGCATCAGCGCCTCTACCGCCGACTCAGGCCACTCTGGGAGCTCATCGCCCAAGGTAACCTGAAGGACCTATACTTCGCCGAGCGTCACCAATCGTCTGTCAGCCCCACAACACGTTTGTGCGGGCGAGTCTTTGAAATCTGCGACATTGAACTCCGCGCTTCCCGTCATGTGACCGAAGCTGAGAAGGACGTCGCGGTGACCCGTGAAATCGTCGCCGGGCGCGGCCACCTAGGCGTGTCCGCTCTCAGCGACGCCTACGTGTTCGCGAGGGGAGTGGCCGCCGAGCAAGAACCAGGCAAGGAGAAGGAGAAGGAGAAGGAGAAGGAGAAGGAGAAGGAGACTCCCGAGGTTGATGCCATTCCGGAGATGGACATCGAAGCTCAGGCGCGACGGCTGTTGCGAGCCTATCATGCTCTTCGTGCGGCACCTGATTTATATCGAATGCTCACTTCACCTCTGTCGGGCTCGGACTTGAGCCCGACAGAAAATCAGACAACCAGCTAGGGTAGCGTTTCACGGACTATGGCATCTCCTGATCGAGTGTCCGGCCACACTCAAACGGTCATCAACCGGACAGCCCGCGTGCTGACTGAGATTTTAGCCCCATCCGTGGTAGTCGCACTGCTGCCACTGGCCCTCGCTTGGGTTGTTACGCGTGCGCTGCTCCCGACACTAGGATGGGGACTACTCATCGCTCTCACGAGTAGCATTCTGCCGATGGCGGTAATCGTCTGGGGGGCCCGCACCGGCCGGTGGGACGGCCACCATGTCCGTAACCGACGAGGGCGGCTGGTCCCCCTGCTCGCCACTATCGGGTTCAGCACCATCGGCCTGGGACTGCTCATCGTTCTCCGCGCGCCATGGCCGCTCATCGCCCTCGATCTCACACTGCTCGCCACACTGTTCGTCACCAGCGCGATCACTCTTGCATGGAAAGTCTCGATCCACGCCGCTGTCTGCATGAGCGCGGTGGCGATCATGGCCACTGCAAGCGGCCCGGAATGGTGGGCGGCAGCGCTGTTAGTAGGTGCAGTTGCCTGGTCGCGCGTGCATCTTCATGACCACACCACAGCACAGGTAATCGTCGGTGCACTGACAGGGCTACTTGCCGGTGGAATGTTTACACTGTTAATCCTATAGAAACTTCAAGAAGAGAGGGTGACGTGCGATGTGCGGTCGCCTTGGATAGGAAGAGCTGAAATATGTCATCTGATTACAGACAGGGCAACCGTGATTAACACCGGAGCAGGCGGCCTGCGGGCCCCGGACCTTCCGGATATCCCGTTGTTCGGTGGTGTCACGGTCGGTCAGGTGTTCGTGGCGGTCGCGGCGGTCGTGGTGCCCGCGACCGTGGTCGGGCATGTGCTGGTGTTGTGGGCGTGGGCCCGCGGCTGGGAACCGCGCCGGCTGCGCAACCTCGCCCTGGTCGTCGTGGCCGCTGCGGCGCTGGCCGGGCCGATCGTCGGCATGCTGCCCTGGTGGGGCCTGGAGCTGACGGCCTCGGCGGTGCGTCAGGCATGGGACGGGCACTACCTGCCCGCTGGGATCGACTCCGCCGCGGCGACCGCCCCTCTGGTGGCGATCACGTCCTGGGTGTGGTGGCACCTCTACACCAAGCGGATGCGGTCCGGTGTCGCCCAGGCCGCCGGGGAACGCCACGTCCGCCGCCAGCTACACATCCGCGCCGGTGCGGCGGCCCGCCGCGCCCGCCGCGAGCGCACCCCACTGGCCAGCCACGGCCGTGACGGCACACCGTCGGTCGTCCTCGGCCCACGTTATGACACCGTCCGCGCCCAGCCGGACCTACTCACCGACACCCTGCGTCGACGCGCCGCGCCGTGGTTACAGGTCCCGATGCCCGCGATCGCCCTTCACGCCGTCTGCCTGGCCGAGACCGGCGCCGGGAAGACCACGATGCTGGTGCGCTGCTCGGCGTGCTGGATGGACATCGCCTGGGCCGCCTACAACCAGCAGCAGAGCACCGCCGGGGCGGGCGGATCACGGCCGTTGGTGATCTTCCTGGCGGCGAAAGGCGGACCCGACGCCGCCGACGATGCCCGGGACTGGGCCGACGCCATGGAAGACCTAGGCCTGCACCCGGACCGTGTCGGGGTGTTCCCGTTCGAGACCCGGCTGAACATGTGGCGCATGCCCGCCACCCAGCTGCGCGCCGCCCTGCACAAACTCGCGAAAACCGATCACCGCTTCTACGACGTCCTCCAACGCGGCCTGCTCCACCTGATCATCGACGCACCCACCGAGAAACCGCCCGCGTCGTCGGCGGAGTTCCTGCAACGCCTCGACCCGGCCTGGCTCACGGCGGCGTGGGCGGGACATCCGGTCGAGGAACGCGCCATCGCCGCCCTGACCAAGACCACCGGCGGCGGAGCGGGCGCCTCATCGCTCGACAGCGACCTGTTGCTGTTCGCGGATTTGTTCCGCAGCATCGGCGGCGACTTCGACGCCGGGCAGCCCTTGTCGGACTTCGACGCCCTCTACGTCTCCGTGCCCGGCGCCACCGACCAGGTCGTCGCGGCCACGAAGACCGCCGTCCTCATCGAACTCCTGACCTACGAACTCGGTGTCGCTCACGACGGGCAACGCCGGCAGGTGCTGTTCGTCATCGACGAGTTCTCCGCGGTCTCCGGTGACACCGCGGGCGATGTCATCAACCTCGTCGAACGCCTCCGTTCCCTGGGCGGGTCGGTCATCGTCTCCGCCCAGTCCTATGAAGGCCTCGCCGACACCGAGGACCAACGCCGCCGTCTGCTGGGCGCGATGGGCGGCGGTGCCCTGCTCGGCCGCACCAGCAACGCCGAAGCGTTGGCCGAGCGGTTCGGGACGCGGCTGGTCGACGAAGTCGGCTACCAACTCGACGGTGGCCGTATGACCGGTGTCGGGACCGTGCGCCGCCAGCACACCTACCTACTCGACCCGAACCGACTCCGCCAACTCCCCCGCCACCACCTCGCCTACGCCACCCCCGACCAGGTCATCTACGGCGTCGTCGCCCCACTCACCCGCTCGGCCGCGATCGCCGGTTCACCGCACCGCGACGCCCCGACTTCCGGGCCGGCGCTGACGCGTCGGCAGTTGACCGCCGGCCAGGCCGCCGCAGTGAACAGGCGGCTCCGCCGCCCCGGCACCACGACCGGTAACGGCGCCCGGGCCACCGGCGGCGGAGATGGCCAGGCCCCGGACTGGACCGGGGACGACTGGACACACGACACCAGCAACGAGGACCCACGATGAGCCCGAGCCCGAGTGTCCATCCTGAACAGGCGCGGGCCGCCGCCGCGGCGCTGCTCGGTGTCCCCGCCGGCGCCTCACCTGAGCTGCTGCGGACCGCGTGGCGGGCCGCGGCCCGCCATCACCACCCCGACCGGGGCGGCGACCCGGAACGGTTCATCGCCCTGACCAGCGCCTACGAACTACTCACCACACCACCAGCGCCACCGCGAGCAACTCCACACACGACGACACCGGCGGGGCCGGCGGGGCCGCGCGCGTCGGCGCCGGCCATCGGTGGGCTTCTGTTCCTACGGACTTTCGGGCTGCTCGCTGCCGTCGGTGTCCTCACCGCTGGTGTCGCCCTGGTCGCCGCGCCGGTCGTGGCCGCGATGGTCGCGTTGCTGGGCGCGGTAGCGGCTGCCCACCATGTCTACCTGGCCGCCGCCCACGCTGAATCCCGCTCGCCGGTAAGCGGTCCCTGACTGTGGGGCGGGCGCCGTCCAGACCGCGTTTACTCCGACCGCGAAACAGGAACTCCGGCGCCCGCCACCAGCGACGATAGCCTCAACCGGTCGTCGTGTGTGTCCGACGAGGTCACCGGATGCCCGACGACGGACCGACACCACGCCCGTCTCGACGGCTGCTCTTCCTCGATACAAGGCCGCCCGAGCGGTGCTCAGGTTCAGTCAAGGGGCGGCGTAGCCGATCGCGTAGCGACGCCGCTCGCGGCGCCCTTGGCGGGTTCTGGGCACCGTTCGACACTGGGGCCGCTTCGAGGGAGGGCACACCGCAGCTTCGCCTCGATGACCGGCACCGAGAGCACTCCGCGCACCGGAAGCGCGCGCCCGGCGCCGGTCGTGATCCGCTCCCAGCCCGGCGCTACCTGTCCACGCCGAGGCCGAGGTCGAGCGCGGTCTGCGACCGCCACGCCGCGAACGCTTGATGAAGGTCGGCGGGGATGCTGAGCCGGACGGTCGTGGGCCGCCCGAAACCGGCGCCGATCTGACGTACCTGGCCTGGTAGCTGCTGCGGGTTCATCCGGTCTGTTCGCGGTCGGGGCAGGTCTGGTCGTTACAAGCCTGCCAGCCGAGGAACTCCCCCGGGGCCAGCCACGCCGGGGCCGCGGTGGCGGCATAGAGGTTCTCAACCTGGGCGATGCTCATGTCCAGGTCGTAGCAGACCGTCGGGTCGGCGGCGAGCCGGACGAACGCGGTCTTCGCGATCCGGGCGGCGAAACCGATCGCGGTCTGCGGGGACCGGGCGATCACGATCGTCGCCAGGCCGACACCGAGACCGGGGACGAGGTCGGCTTTCGTCCCGACCAGCTTCCCGCCGTGCTCGCCCTGCTGGCGGCGCATCGCGGTCCGTAACGGCGCCGCGATCGCTGTCCCGACCTGCGGCGACACCTCAAGAAGTTGCATCACGCAATGAAAATTCTTCGCCACCAGCGCGCCCCCACAGGTCCAGGTCCAGGATAGTCCGATTCATGCCGCGTTAGTCGATCTTGCGGGTACTGGTCTGGAGACCGTCGGCGCCGACGATCCTGCTGGCGAGGTGTTCGATCTCGGCGGTGGTGAACCGGTCGGGTAGCGCGATCGGGAGCAGCCGGAAACCGTCGCGGATGGTGTTGAGCGCGGTCGCGAGCCCGGCGACGTGGTTCCGGGCGACGACGTCGATCTCCACGCTGAGCAGGTCACGGTCGTGTCCGTGACGAGCCGGGTTCAGGATGACCGCGGCGACCGCGCGGGACAACACACCGCGCCACAACAGCCCCGTGAAGTGCTCACCCAGGACCTCCGCCGCCCCGGGAAGGTCCTTCCCGGGCAGATCGAAATCCTGACGGCAGACGACCAACACCGCGTTCACGCCCACGCCCACCGGCCTCATCGTCCTCACCGCGCCGACCGCCGCGGCCCCGGCTCCCAACACGGAACCTCGGTGATGTCCCGGATCGCCCACTTCAGCTGCGGCGCCAACGCCTCCGGGTTCCGAGCCCGCGCCCGCCGCGCCCGGTCCCGCTCCACAAACTCCCCCGCAACATCCTGAACCTGCCCCAACACATTCGGCGCACACCAATACATCACACCGACACACTCCAACTCCCGAGCACGGTCCACCACCGCCGACAACAAACCCGCCACCATATCCGCCTCCCCATTCTTCGGCGGCGACTCCAAATAACGCGACCGCGTCTTCCGCGACAACTCCACCTCCACCAAAGCACGCCGCCCATCCGGGAAAACCTCAACCCCATCCGGCATATGCGGCACCGGCACACCACGCGGACGCCACCCCGTTAAATGCTGCAACGTCCGCTCCGACACCCAACGCCCCACATCCAAACCCACCCGATGAAACCGCACCGCCGCCACCGCACGCACATGCCCCGACACCGTCTGCCGCGGACGCCACCCCGGAACATCCCACCCCAACAACTCCCGAACCAACGTCCGCGACGGCCACACCCACATCGCCCCCGCATCCACCTTCCCCGTACACACCCACCCCGCACGCTTCCAACGACCCACCACCGCATGCGCCGCCTGCGCCGACACCCCCAACACACTCGACAACAAATCCAGAGGCAACCCATACTGATGCGCAGCAATCTCCAACAAACCCGTATCCCGCGCCGTCAACACCACCGAACCCGCATCCCGACGCCGCGCACGCACCCGCTCACCGACTTCACCCAACACCACAACCACCCTTTCCTGCTACCCATCCAAAATATTCCGCCAACAACATCGCACACCACCGAGGCGTCAGCGAGGCGAACAACCCCACCCACCGCAAAAGATCACCACCCAACCCGACCACCCCGATAAACCGAGGGTTTGACTGCGCCGATGCGCAGCGAGGCGAACAACCCACCTACGAGCAGATACGCCCAACCCAACCCAACCACCACCTCCCCCACAGTCTGTTGACTTTGCCTTTGACCTTGCTTTTTTAAAGGCATTGAACTTCGTACTAGAACACTGGGGTCACTCCGTGACCCGGTCGGGCTGGGGGGCCGGGGCCCGACACCACCGCCGGCCGTCAGCGAAGCAGGCTGGGGGTGGTGTCGGGCCCCGGCCCCCCAGCCCGACACTCTAAACCAGCAGGCCGCACCCATAAAACGGCCTCATCCAGCAGCAGAAAACCCTCAACGCCGCTTCTCAGGAGCTTCCAGCCGCTTCAAAGCCGTATCAAAGCCCATCAGCGACCCGACACACCCGCACCGCCGCCACGGCCGGACCGCCTGCCAACCCGTCAACACTCCCGGAGGGCAGGCACCAAGAACGCCGAAAAACGACCATGCCCCGGCGCGAAACCAAACGCCGACCGTCAAGAAAATACACTGTTTCAGCACGAACACTGTTTCAGTACCGAGAAAAGACGCCGCCAATCCGCTTCCCGTCCTCACCCACCTTAGGGCAGGCCGCGGCGCGGATCGACTCGCCGACCGCCCGACCGATAGCACTTCATAACGAGCGCCACCGCGAAACCCGAATCACCGACAAAACAAACAATCAACCCCCACAGGAAATGCGGCACCCAGCGCCGGACCGCAGCCCCTTCACCCGCCTCACCACTGCACGCAGAAACAAATCACCAATACCGCATCAAAACCCCGACACTGAACGGCGACTCCACACCATGATCGGCCAGTAACCGCTCCACATCAGCCCGCGCAAGCGACTCACCGTCCTTCAACGCGCACAACGCCATCTTCTCGACATCGGCCATGAACGCCGGATGCGCGACACACCAGTCCTTGACTTTCCGCTGCGCGGCGGCCCGCTGCTTCTTCTTCGGTGGTGCCGACGTGTAGCCATGCGCGCGATACGCATTCTGCGCCGACCTATAGCCGTAACCCTGCGCGTCATCGACAATCTCCCCCGACCTCACATCGACAACGACATGCCGCAAATCACGACCCCGCGACAACGCGGTACTGATAACCACCTTTACGGCGCGACTAACGCCATTCTCGGGACTCCCCCGACCTCCCGCACACAACGCGGGCAGACCCGCCCAGGACAAATGTCGTCACCGCACACCTCACACTCGACGAGCGTCATCGACACTGCCCTCCAGGTCAACATCCCCATCGTTCAAACGGCAGTCCCCCGACGCCGGGTTCTCCTCGCGCCGAGAAAGGTCGACAATCTGGTAACGACCCCGCACCACACGAATAATCCGGCCATAGCCGATCAGCGCATCCAGCGCGTCATGCACCGCAGCTTTCGACGCGGTCACAGCATCGACCAGCGCCCCGGTCGTCGCCGTCCCGCCCGCGACCAAGGCCAGGACCTCAGCCTGCACCGGGGACAACACCACCGCCGACGCCGCCAGTTCCACCGCAGCGGCAGACTCCCCGTCGGCGCTGGCGCGGCTAGCGCGGCTGGCGCGGCTGCCCCAAGGTGCTCGCCGGGCCCCCCGACCGGCCGCGACGACGACGGCGGCCCCACCGGTGGCTCCACCAACGACGCTGTCGTCGCCGAGAGTGTGGGTGCCGCCCAGGCCACCGACCTGCCACCGCCCGCCCACGGGCGGGCCGAGCACACTGGTGACCGCCGCCGCGTCGAGTGGATGCAACTCCGGCTGGGCGAAGAACCGGTCGAACGCCGCCGACGCGGTCAACGCCGGCGCCGTCAGGCCCTTGCTGACCATCCGGGCCGCGTCCGCATCGCTGGGCAGCCAGTCCCAGCGCACCGGCGCATCCAGATGGGCGTGCACCGCCATCCCGGGCACCGGGCGCCGCGGCCGCCCATCATTGAGCGGAAGCTCCGCCGGATCGAACAACAGGCCGGGCACCAGATCCGAACTGGATTTCGAGTTCGTGCGGAACGCGACCACCTGGGAGGCGAACGCCGACCGCGCATGATCACCGCCCCACGCGGCCTGGCCTTGGGACTGGTTCAGCCCGACCAGCCAAATCCCCAGCGCCCGCACGGTGTTGACCGTCTCGGTCCACAACGCGGCGACCTTCGGATCGTGCGCGACAAACGAGTACTCGTCATGAAGGAACATCCACCCAGGCACCTGCTCGCTGGGGAAGATCAGGTCGGAGCCGGCCTCGGCGGCGATCTGTGCCCGCGCGGCCAGGATCGCAGTCACCAGCCGCGGCAGCGCCAGCACGTTCTGCTTCCCGATCACCGCCACCCGCGCCCGGCTGGCCAGGGCGGTCGAGGAATTCCCTTTCGGATCGGCATACAGCAGGTTCAACACACCGGTCGACAACGCCGCGGTGGTCAGGATGTTCGTCGCCCCGGACTTCCCGCCCCCAGTCGACCCGACAACCGCCGTCGGCACCGTCCCGCCGTCGTCCCACATGAGCACATCGACTTCACCGGAGCCGTCGATCGAGCGCCCGACACCTTTGATGACGCCGTCAACTACCCGCGGGCAGGTGAACAACCGGGTGGCGGCGACCGGGTCGGTGTGGATGATCGTCAACCTCGCCCGGTTCGCCCCCTGCCCGCGACGCCCCGGGGCGAACAGGACCCGGTCGGCGTCGAGGCCGAGCCCACCGGCCAGCCGCACCCGATGGGTGACCAGGTCCTGTGGCCGTTGATCTGGTGGGAGCGTGGAGGGGCAACGGACGGGGACCGACACGACAACGCAGGACCGCAGACCGGCGAACGGCGAACGGCGAACGGCGACAAGGCTGAGCCGCGGGCGAGGACGCGCCGAGCAGCCACACCGACCGGAACCGCACGAGTCGAGGGCAGGCCGACCCGGACCGCAGCCGCCCCTCCGGGCGGCGAGGACCGGAAGCGGTGCGGCAGCGCTCTATTCCGCAGGGTTCCCGGAAGGCCCTTCGAATTCCTCATCGGTGGACCGCCACACCACCCAGCCAGTGGCCACGTGCACGATCCGCACCTCATCGACCTCCGGGTCCTCGACACCCTCGATCGCGGTCGCGATCGCCCCATCCATCGTCGGGTAGACCGTCGTGAACGCCGAGTCCGGAAGCCAGTCGCTGGACAACTCCACATCGGCCTCGATCCGATACCCGCGGACCCGACCCACCTTTTCGAACTCGGCCCCGGAACCGGTCATGAGGTCCCCGCGGCCATGCTCGCGAATCGGCAGTAATGCAGCTGGCTGCACACCGTCACCGTCGACGTCGGGCCACCCCGGTTCTTCGCCAGAATCAGATCGGCCTCGCCCGCGCGAGGATCGTCCGGATCGTAGGCATCGGGCCGATGCAACAGGATCACCATGTCGGCGTCCTGCTCGATCGCGCCAGACTCCCGCAAATCCGACAACAACGGTCGCTTGTCCAGACGCTGTTCCGGGCCGCGGTTGAGCTGGGACAGTGCGATCACCGGCACCTCCAGCTCTTTCGCCAGGACTTTCATCTGTCGAGAGAACTCGCTGATCTCCAGCTGTCGCGACTCCGCACGACGTCCCGAGCTCATCAGTTGCAGATAGTCCACCACGACCAGGCCCAGGCCGTGTTTCTGCTTCAGCCGCCGGGCCCGGGCCCTGATCTGGGTCATCGTGATCGACGCGCTGTCATCGATCACCAGCGCGCCCGCGCCGGGGGCGGCGATCCGTTCCCGCCGCGCCGTGTCCAGGCGCTCGTAGTCGGCCGGGGTCAACCCGTGCGGCGTGGACAGTGCCCGGTAGTTCACCCGGGCTTCGGCGCACACGATCCGCGACCACAACTCGCTACGGCTCATCTCCAACGAGAAGACCACCGCGCTCTGACCTTCAGAGAACGCCGCGTGGCGGGCCGCGTCCACCGCGACCGTCGACTTCCCCAGCCCGGGCCGCCCCGCCACCACGATCAGCTGCCCGGGCTTCCAGCCGCCGGTCACCCGCGTCAAATCCGCATACGGTGTCGCCAACCCCGGTTCGGTGCGGCCCGCCTGTATCTCGGCCAACACGGCGAGCTGATCATCGAACAGTTCGTCCACCCGGGCCTGACCGGCATCGGTCCCCGCCCCGTCGGTCACCGCGTCCAACGCGCTCTGCGCACGATCGACGACGTCATCGATCGGCGTACCGTCACCGCCCCCGTGATAGCCGAGCTGACTGATCCGCGTCCCGGTCTCCACCAGACGCCGCGCTACCGCTTTCTCCCGCACCCGCTCAGCGTAGAAACCGGCGTTCGACGCCGTCGGGACCGCAGCGATCACCGTGTGCAGATATCCCGCACCACCGACCCGGACAAGATCACCCGACCGCTCCAGCGCCGCGGCGATCGTCACCGGGTCCACCGGTTTCGAGTCCCCGAACTGCGCCACGACCGCCCGGAAGATCACCTCATGCGCCGGCCGATAAAAATCGGCTCCGACCAGCACCTCGCAGACCTCCCCGATCGCGGTCTCCGACAGCAACATCGCCCCGAGCACCGCCTGCTCCGCCACGAGGTCCTCCGGCGGCAACAACTCCGCACCAGCAGCGCTGGCAGCGACGCTCTCACTCGCTCGCGGCTCTCCACGACCGGGCACTCCACGCCCGGGAGCTGTCGGCACCGTCGACACCGACAGCTCCGCCGCCGACCCGCCGGTCAGCACGACACCACTCCGGCCGCCACCGCTGCGGGACGGCACTCGCACGCCCTCATCTGGCCGTCGTCATCACACCAGAACCGCAGACCAGGACCGTCCCCCTCGCCCGCGCCGCACCGCGCACACGCCGACCTCGACACCGGCGCCTCTCCGCCCGGGCACTCCACCGCGACCGACCGCGCCGAGTCTCGGCGCGGCGCCGGATCGGGCGGAGCCGGGATCCCCGCGCCGTGCAACGGCAACGGGTTCTCGTCCAGCGGCGCGACCTGAATGACCCGCAACCACCGGCTCAGATGCCGCGTGAACGCCTGAGACACATACGTGACCGGCTGAGTACCCGTGGCGTCTCTCATCGCCGCACACGCGATCTCAGCCGCCTCTACGAGGGAGATCCCCGCGTCCAGACCAGACCGGATCGCCGACTGCACCTGAGCCAGGTCCTCAACCGTCGGCCGCCACGACGACGAAGCACGCTTCGACGACCGAGCCCACTCCACCCACGGCAACCGCGCCACCAAAGCCGCAACCTCGTCCGGGGCCGCGTCAGCGGCCGCCGCGTCGTCGTGGCCCGTGGCGGGCGGCGCAGCCGACCCGCCCGGCACGGGCTCGATCGACTCCTCTCCTCTCCGACTCCTCGGAGAGGAGTCGATCGATCTAGAGAACATGCCCACATGGGCATCAAGACCCTGACCTGCGGAAACACCGGTCTTCATGCCCACATGGGCACCTAGACCGCCGGTCTTCGTGCCCACATGGGCATCAAGACCCTGACCTGCGGAAACACCGGTCTTCATGCCCACATGGGCACCTAGACCGCCGGTCTTCGTGCCCACATGGGCATCAAGACCCTGACCTGCGGAAACACCGGTCTTCATGCCCATGTGGGCGACCGGGCCGGAAGGCCGCGGGCGGGGCGATGCGACGAATAAGCGAGCTGGTGTCGTCGGGTCGGACAGGGCCCGGTCGAGTTCGGCGTAGGTCCGCGGCCCGACATACCCGACCGGCGGTCGGGAGAAGACCGTGAAGGTGTCCACCGAACGCCCACGGCGGCCGGACACGTAGTGCCGGTCGATCCGCAGGAACCCGATCGACGAGAGATAGTCGAGCAGCCAGCCGGCCTTGTTCGCCGACTCATAGCCGCACCAGCGCGCCAGCTTCGCCCGATCCAACACGACCCGCTCCGGATCCGCCGAGCGGACCCGATCCGCCAACAACACCTGCGCCGCGGTCAGCACCTTGTCCGCGGCCGCGGACATCACACGACCGTCGCGGCGCTGCGGCGGCGCCAGGCGCAGACACGCGGTCACCCAGAACGGCACCGCCGCATCCACCGGGGAATCCCCGGCAACCGAAACGAACCGCTCATCCACGTCAACGCCCAGGTCAGCAGGCGCAGACGACTCGCAGCCGGGGTGGCCGGGGTGGCCGGGGTGGCCGTGCATGATTACACTTCTCCCTTGCTCAGCCTTCACGGCTGTAGTTGGAACGACTTGCGGCCCTTTTCCTTGCCAGGGGGGGCCGTTTGTCGTCTGTGGGGACAGACCGTAGTCGAGACGGTCACCGACACCATCGGCAGACACCACCGACGGCGATCACGTGCAGGCCCGCTGCAACGACGCCGCCCGCGCCGCGGTGACCGTCAGCTGGTAGCGGGTGACGATCCGGGCGAAGTCGTGGGCGTAGGCACACGCGTCGACCTGCGGCATCCAGCGCTCCGGGCCGTGGTCGGACTTTGCTCGGTTGACCGCCGCGGTGGTAGCGCGCAGGTTGTCCGGATCGTTCGCGAACGCATCCCGCTGCTGGTCGGTCCAGGCGTGCGCACCGGTGCGATGCGCCAGGGCCAGCGGAACGACGTGGTCGATGTCGACCTCCCGGCTCGGCCCGGTGACCGTCTGCCCGCTGTAGGGATCCCGCAGCGTCCCGGCGGTCACGTCACAGCCTCGGGCCACCGTGGTGTCGGTCAGGTCGCGGGCCAGCACCGCGTCGCGGACATCGCAGCCCGACCCGAGTGCGGGGGCCCATCCGGGTCCGAACGCTTCGCGGCGGTAGTCGCGGCCGTGCCGGTCCGGGGCGATCCGGATCGCCGACAGGTCGACCGGGCCGGCCGCGGTCACCATCTCCGGCACCGAGGTGGATGCCGTCGACGACGGCCCGGTGTCGGCGGCTGCGGTGTCGGTCTCCTCGCGGAAGGCCCAGATCTCGACCAGCACGAACACCGCCGCTGCGAGCACTGTGAACAGCACGGTCCAGGTCCGGGTCACCGCTGCGATCCTTCCGTACCGTCTGTCACGTTCGACACCGGATGGGCGAGATGTCCGCTCTGGGAGCGCGGTTCGTTGCCGACGGCTTCGTAGCGGCCCCGCGCCACCCGGGTGATCCGGCCGTAACCGATCAACGTGTCCAGGGCGTCATGGACGGCGGCCTTCGACGCGGTCACAGCGTCGACGAGGTTCCCGGTCGTCGCCGTCCCGGCCGCGATCAGGGCCAGGACCTCGGCCTGCACCGGGGACAACACCACCCCCGCTGGCTCCACCGGGGCGGCAGCCTCGCCGCCGGCGCCGCCGGCGCGGCTCCCCCAGGGGGCTCGCCGGGCCCCCTGACCAGCCGGGATGACGACGGCGGCTCCGCCGGAGGCGTTGTCGTCGCTGAGAGTGTGGGTGGCGCCCAGGCCACCGACCTGCCACCGGCCGTGAACGGGCGGGCCGAGCACGCTGGTGACCGCCGCCGCGTCGAGCGGATGCAACTCCGGCTGGGCGAAGAACCGGTCGAACGCCGCCGACGCGGTCAACGCCGGCGCCGTCAGGCCCTTGCTGACCATCCGGGCCGCGTCGGCATCGCTGGGCAGCCAGTCCCAGCGCACCGGCGCATCGAGATGGGCGTGCACCGCCATCCCCGGCACCGGCCGCCGCGGCCGCCCATCATTGAGCGGCAACTCCGCCGGATCGAACAACAACCCGGGCACCAGATCCGAGGACGACTTCGAATTCGTCCGGAACGCGACCACCTGCGAGGCGAACGCCGAGCGGGCGTGGTCCCCGCCCCACGCGCCCTGGCCTTGGGACTGGTTCAACCCGACCAACCAGATCCCCAGCGCACGCACCGTGTTGACCGTCTCGGTCCACAACGCGGCGACCTTCGGATCGTGCGCGACGAAGGAGTACTCGTCGTGCAGGAACATCCACCCAGGCACCTGCTGGCTGGGGAAGATCAGGTCCGAGCCGGCCTCGGCGGCGATCCGGGCGCGCGCGGCCAGGATCGCAGTCACCAGCCGCGGCAGCGCCAGCACGTTCTGCTTCCCGATCACCGCGACCCGCGCCCGCGCCGCGAGAGCAGTCGAGGAGTTCCCTTTCGGATCGGCATAGAGCAGGTTCAGCACACCGGTCGACAACGCCGCGGTGGTCAGGATGTTCGTCGCCCCGGACTTCCCGCCCCCGGTCGACCCGACGACCGCGGTCGGGACCGTCCCCCCGTCATCCCACATCAGCACATCCACCTCACCGGAGCCGTCGATCGACCGCCCGACACCGGTGATGACGCCGTCGTCGACACGGGGCGCGGTGAAGAGCCGGGTGTCGGCGACCGGGTCGGTGTGGATGATCGTCAACCTCGCCCGGTTCGCGCCCTGCCCGCGACGGCCCGGGGCGAACAGGACCCGGTCGGCGTCGACCCCGAGCCCACCAGCCAGCCGCACCCGATGAGTGACCAGGTCATCCACGGTGTGCGCGCCCGGCCGCAGCACCACATCGAACGTGGTCGTGTGCGCGTCGTCGGCGCGGCCGGTCAACCGCGAACCCGCCACCTTCCCGTCCTTGGAGCCGTTGGTCTCCGCCCACGCCCGGCACAACGAATCCAGGTCCGGGTCCCGCGGCGCCGGCGGCGGCAGCACCGGCGCCGTCAACGCCGCCGTCCTCGGCCCGAGCGGATGCGCCCGCCACCACCGGGCACCCACCGCCGTCGTCCCGAGCACCGCCGCAGCACCCAGCAACGGCGACGGCCCCGCCACCGCCAGCTGATAGGCCAGCGCTGACGCGCCCGCGCCACCGGCGGCCAGCTCGGGCCACCACCGGCCCAGCACCACTCGGCTCAACACCGACCGGTAACGAGCCGCGACCACCACCGCACCGGCAACCGGCACCACCGCCGCCGGTCCGGCCAGCACGGCCGGCCCAACATCGGCCACCGCTGCCGCGGCCGAGCCGAGCCAGTGCCCGCCCATCCCAGCCGCACCACCGACCGCGGCCGGGACCCACGGCCACCGTCTGCGCCGGTTGCGGTCGCAGACCAGGACTCGACGCGCGTTCTCCGCGCGGTCGTCACCACCAGCCGCGTCGTCGGCCGTGTCGACACCTGCCGGGACGACCGTGCTCGCCACCCGGGACCAGAACACAGCCGCCGCACCCGCACCCGGTGCTGACGTCGTGTCCTCGACACCACCGTCGCGGCCGGTCTCCCGGGCCTGCGCACGCGCCTCAGCCCGCTGCGCGGCGACCCGAGCAGCATGGGCGAACCGCGTCTTCCGCGTGATCGTCTGCGTGGGCTTCGTCGACCGGGTCATGACCGGCCTCCCTTTCTGTTTTTCTGCTGGTCAGAACCGTGCTGATGGAGTCGCTGATGGGGCCGGAGCTCCCGCCCACACCACGAGTGGTGTGGGCGGGACTCCGAACCCACCAGCTACTCAGCCGTGTCCCAGGGACGCCTTCGACGCCCGGGTGATCATGTGATTGGAGGTGAGGGCGTCCCGCACGATCTGCCCGCCCACACCGATCCGCTCCGCGGCAAGAGTCAGGTTGTCGACCACCGCCCCGACATGCGTCCCCGCGCCGTCAAGGCCGTCCATCCCGGTCCAGCCATGACCTTCAAACTCATTGACCAGGCCCCGATGGGTGCCGAGCAGCTGTTCCAAATCCGACGCCGCGTCCCGCAACGCCGCTGAGAGGAACTCGTAGTTCCCGTCCCCATCCAATGCCGCCATCTCCGCCATCTCCACTCTGTTTCTGTGTGTGTGCTGGTCAGGTGCCGATTTAGAGGACGGCGTGCGGGCCGGGCACGTACGGGGCTTGGTCGTAGGCGTCCCGGCCGCGATCGCCCTGGGCGCGCATCTGCTCGGCCAGCCCGCGGTACAGGCCTTCGGCGGCGTTCAAACCGGACAGCGAGTCGCCCAGTGGGCCGGTGACCTGGTCGCCCCAGCCGTCCCCGGCCAGCCGATCGGTGAACGCCGCCAGCTGCGTCTGGTAGACGCCACACGCATCCGCTGCCGCGATCAACCGTGCTACCGCTGCCTCATACATCCCATCGCCTCCAGAAGAAGAAGAAGAAGTGCCCGTGCTCGCGTTCGGGGTGGTGGTGTCCGGCGGCAGGTCTGCCGCCGGGGACGTACCGGTCGGAGAAGCCGGCGCCGAGCCGGTCCCCAGCTCGGGATCAGCGCCACGCACCTCGACACCCACGCCGTCGGCGCTGTCAGAGCTGTCAGCGCTGTCCGGGGTGGGCAGGCCGGGATCGTCGGTCGCGGTCGTGCCGGCGGCTCCCGCCGCGTCGGCCGTCGGCCGTGCGTGGCGGCGGCCCCACGGCTGCGGGGACGGGGCGCCCGCAGGCCCGGCCCCGCAGCCGGGGCCGCTCCCGCTGGCACCGCCCGCGACACCACTGGCACTGGTGGGGTGCAGGCCGCGGGCCTGCGCCCAGCGGGCCCGCGCCCGATCCGCCCGCTCCATACGACGCTGCTGGACCGCACGCCACCGCTCATCCCGAGATGGCGCGGTCTCGTCAAACCACGCCCGCCGCCGCGCCGCGCGGTGCTCGCCGCGGTGCTGCGCGGCCCGGCAGGCGTTCGCCCACCGCGACGCCACGAGCAGACCGAACGCGCCGCGCCCGGTCGGACGCCCCGACGCGGTGCGCGCCCCGCCCCCGGCTTCGTGGCGCATCCGGGCCCGGGCCAGGCCGGGTGGTTCCTTGCCGTTGCTGTAAGCGGCGGTATCGGTCCGGCCCTTCGTCACGAAGAACGCCACCACCACACACGTCAAAAAGAACGCCTCCACCAGCCACTCCCTCCTTCTCTAGCGTCGTATCGGCTTGTGGCTAGAACTGGCGGTGTCATCAGGTGAGGGATGCGGCGAGGGCGGCGATGAAGGTGTCCGCCGCGCGGTAGAGGCGCGGCACACCGGCCAGGACGGTGCCGACCAGGGCGAGGGCGGCGACGACCAGCAACGACTTCGTCCGCGTCGCCGCCGTAATCCCCGACCCGCGCAGGCGGCTGTAGGCCCACAGGCCCGCACCAGCGGCGACCGCACCCACCGCCGACACCCCGACCAGCTGCGCGGTGGCCTGCCCGGCCCCGGTCAGCGCGCCACCGGACAGGGCGGTGAACAGCCCGCCGAACCAGCCGGCGGAGGCGCCGCCGACGCCGAACCCGCCGACCACGGCAAGGACGGCGGCGACCTTCTCCCAGTCCACGCCTTTGCCGGGCACGTCCAGGTACACGAGGACGATCGCCAGGACCAGCGCCAGGGCGCCGAGCGCGGGCATCGAGCTTGGAATGAACATCGACCACGACACGATGAATCGCCTCCTTCACCAGGCAAGAGCGAGCAGGACGAGGACCACGACGGTGATCACGAAGCCGGACGGCTTGTCCCGGATCACGTTCGCCACCCAATCCAGCGGGAACACCACGACCAGGGCGGCCAGAGTCAGCGCCGAGTGCGCGCCTCTCACCAGGGGATTGGTGCTGGTGGTCCAGTCCCCGGACCGCGAGTACGCCCAGGTCTGGGCGTACGAGGGCGGTGCCTCGTTCCACCGCGGCCGCGCCTCGACGACGTCGCTGATGACCTGGGCGATGCGCTGATCCCACGGCGCCAACGGCACCAGCACCGGCTCCACCGGAACATCGGCCTGGGCCTCGCCGCTCTTGGTCGACTCGGCATCCCGGTCGACGATGTAGAGGCCCGGCCGTTCCGGAGCGGTCTCGTCCTGTTGCTGGTCAGATGCGGGCTGCGGCACGACGACCACCTCCCACCTTCCGACGATGACAACGGCTACAGGTCCGCGGCGGCACACCACCATCCCGTGGCATCTCGATCGACCGACGACACACCACACAACGCGCCCGCACCTGCATCACCGGGCACCGCCAGCCGTAGGAGCGGCGGCCTGGCGCTGGGCGGCGCGGGCCTGCGCCCGTTCGACCTGACGCTCCTTCGCCCGCACCGCCTTGTGAGCGGCGACTTCCTGGGCATCGTGGAGCTCAACGAACAGATCGGCGAGGTCATCGGCGATCCGGTCCAGACGGCGATCGACCTCCGGGGACAGCGTCGTGCGGATGCTGGTCATCGCCGGGATCGCCGCGCGGACAGCGGTGAGCGCGGCAGCCGCCCGAGCCCCCGGAGTCCGAGCCCGCCCATAGGCAGTCGCGAAGATCCGGCGCTGCGCCGCGATCCTGCGTAAAGCTGCGTACGCACTGCGCGCCTTCACATCCTCCGCCGCAGACGGCTGCCTCTCGACCACGGTGTTCATGCCGCGATCACCGGCCGAACCGGATCGACCGCAGACACCTCTGCATCGCGCTGAGCGGCGCGCTCCTCGCGAGTAGTGCCGCCCCAGACACCGTGCTGGCCCGTCGCCGTCGCCCACTCCCGACACGCCACACGGACCGGGCAGCCGGTGCACACCAGCCGGGCCTGCAACACACCCAGCTCAGAGACAGGAAAGAACACCTCGGTATCGGCGCCCAGACAGTGCCGACCCGGATGGGACGACAACTCGACTGGGACCGGGATTACAGGTCCCGGATCGTCGGCAAAGACAGGACTACGCTCGACCACGTGGGCCGCCTCCTAGCACTCCGGGGTGGCCCGCAAGGGCCTCGACGGGGGGACATCCCGTCGAGGCCCGACCACCAGCGCCACATCTATCGCGGCACATACTGATGTTCCGCATCAGAGTATGCGTCGGCAGCGGTCGGGCGTCAAGAGGTGAGCACCGACCCCGTCCCTGACTCGCAGCTGCTCGTCCCGACAATCGAGGAGGCGACCCCCTTTGGCTAGTGACCGAGCTGATGTTCAGCGCCACCTCGGCGAAATACTTCAGAAACTTCGCCTGTCTGCAAATCTTTCAGGACGGGCTCTCGCTGCAATTTTCGGATGCGATCAATCGCGAATAAGTCGAATCGAATCGGGTCAAACAAAAATATCTGACCGCGAAGCACAGAGGTGGGCAAGGGAAACTAACGCCTCTCCTGAGGAGTGCGCAGAGATTGCTAATTTAGTCCGCAAGTCTGACTCTCTACAGATATCATGGCGCGGAGCGTTACTTAGCGGCTGGGGCGCCCGCCAAGGAGACCTCTCCACCCTAGAAGCTGAGGCTCAAAGGATCCTCGTATGGCACCGCACTGGGATTCCTGACCTACTCCAGTCATCCTCCTACATGCTCCAGGGCACGCGGACTGAGTCGCAGTACTCCAAACAGAGCGCTGCGGCCCACATGTTCGCAAAGATTTCCCGTCAGCGAGTCATTCACGAGCTGCCATCGCGACTGGAAGTAATATTGACAGAACAGGGCCTGAGGAGCCTTTCTGGAAATCAGAACGTTCTTGTGGATCAGCTGAGCTGGATCGGCTCTCTCGCCAAGCGAGATCGACTCACCCTCGGCGTTTATCCGAGCAGTGGGCCGATCCCCATTGACCATGCGCCCAGCGTTGCGATCCACCTTGCTCCTCGGAGTGGGATGGAGGACGTAGTCGTGCATACGGAGCTCAAAGAGCGACCCGAGAGTGGCCCTGAGGAAGCTCAACGACACATCGATCAGTTCCGCGTCTACCAGCGCCACAGCTGGCGTGGTGACCAGGCGATCGAGTTCGTCGAGGGCCTCGCTCGAGAGATGGGCAGCGGCAGGTCCGGTGCCAGCGACGCCGACGGTGAACGTGACGGTGCGTGATTGTCCAGTTGTCCGGCTGGACAACGGAGCGGGCGTGCTAGTGTGCGTCCTACGCGCGTGCGTGCACGCACGCGCGTAGGACGGCGAAGTCCAGCTGCTTGTCCAGTCTTTGTCCAGTGGTTTGTCTACTTGCTGGACAAGCACAGAGCGTGACGCAGGCGAGCGGAGCGTCTTCTCGGGCCGGCGCTTCCAGGTCGCTCGTCGGCTGGGCGATGACCAGTCCGCAAGTCCATGTCTTGACGGCGCACCCCCTCGGCGCACCCCCTCGGCGCACCCCCTCGGCGCACCCCCTCGGCGCACCCCCTCGGCGCACCCCCTCGGCGCACCCCCTCGGCGCACCCCCTCGGCGCACCCCCTCGGCGCACCCCCTCGGCGCACCCCCTCGGCGCACCCCCTCGGCGCACCCCCTCGGCGCACCCCCTCGGCGCACCCCCTCGGCGCACCCCCTCGGCGCACCCCCTCGGCGCACCCCCTCGGCGCACCCCCTCGGCGCACCCCCTCGGCGCACCCCCTCGGCGCACCCCCTCGGCGCACCCCCTCGGCGCACCCCCTCGGCGCACCCCCTCGGCGCACCCCCTCGGCGCACCCCCTCGGCGCACCCCCTCGGCGCACCCCCTCGGCGCACCCCCTCGGCGCACCCCCTCGGCGCACCCCCTCGGCGCACCCCCTCGGCGCACCCCCTCGGCGCACCCCCTCGGCGCACCCCCTCGGCGCACCCCCTCGGCGCACCCCCTCGGCGCACCCCCTCGGCGCACCCCCTCGGCGCACCCCCTCGGCGCACCCCCTCGGCGCACCCCCTCGGCGCACCCCCTCGGCGCACCCCCTCGGCGCACCCCCTCGGCGCACCCCCTCGGCGCACCCCCTCGGCGCACCCCCTCGGCGCACCCCCTCGGCGCACCCCCTCGGCGCACCCCCTCGGCGCACCCCCTCGGCGCACCCCCTCGGCGCACCCCCTCGGCGCACCCCCTCGGCGCACCCCCTCGGCGCACCCCCTCGGCGCACCCCCTCGGCGCACCCCCTCGGCGCACCCCCTCGGCGCACCCCCTCGGCGCACCCCCTCGGCGCACCCCCTCGGCGCACCCCCTCGGCGCACCCCCTCGGCGCACCCCCTCGGCGCACCCCCTCGGCGCACCCCCTCGGCGCACCCCCTCGGCGCACCCCCTCGGCGCACCCCCTCGGCGCACCCCCTCGGCGCACCCCCTCGGCGCACCCCCTCGGCGCACCCCCTCGGCGCACCCCCTCGGCGCACCCCCTCGGCGCACCCCCTCGGCGCACCCCCTCGGCGCACCCCCTCGGCGCACCCCCTCGGCGCACCCCCTCGGCGCACCCCCTCGGCGCACCCCCTCGGCGCACCCCCTCGGCGCACCCCCTCGGCGCACCCCCTCGGCGCACCCCCTCGGCGCACCCCCTCGGCGCACCCCCTCGGCGCGGGCCGGGCGCGCGGCAGACTGGACGGTCGCTCTTCTTCGCGTCGGTTATCGAGCTTCCCGAGCTTGGGTCTGGGTTTACTTGTCTCTGGCTGCTCTGTTCTTTGCCTCGCGGCCGCCAGTGAATTCATGGGCGGCGGGGTCGTGTAATGTCGTGTGTGCCACCACTGGCGCGGCAGAGACGAGGGATCGGTCATGACTGTTCATGAACTCAGGCCCATGAGCGGAATCGGCGAGGGTGGCGAGAGCTCTGTCGGTGAGCGGTGGGCGCGGCGGGATCAGCAGCCGATCTCGGAGGAAAGCCCACCGCAGTCGGGTCGTGTTCGCCCGGGTTTGTGGGCGTCGGTGTGGCCGCGTGTTCTTGCGGTGCTTGTGGTGGGTTCTGTGGGTCTTCCGGCGGCGGTGGCGTCGTATTGGCATTTGCAGGAGGTCGCGGCCCGGTTCAATCCGGGGTCGGCGTTGGCGTATTGGCTGCCGTTGTCGGTGGACGGGCTGCTGGCGGCGGCGTTGGTGGTGGTGTGGTCGCGGCGGACACGGGGTGAGCGGGTTGGGTTCGGGCCGTGGGCGGCATTCGCGTTCGGGATGTTCGTGACGTTGCTGGCGAACGCCGCGTCTGTCGTCCCGGAGAGCGAATGGGCGCGTACCGGATCGCATTTGGCGTCGGTGGCGGCGTGGATGGTGGCGTTGTTCCCGCCGGTGGCGTTCGCGATCAGTCTGGAATTGATCGCGATCGTGCTGCGGCCCACCCGTGCGGCGGCCCGTGCGGCGACGCGGACCGTCGCTGCTGCCGCGCCTCGGTGGACAGCTCCGAGCGGCCGCGCCGGCCACGCCTCGCCCGACGGCGACGGCGCAGTCGCTGCGTCGGGCGGGGAGCGTGCTGAGGGCTCCCAGGCCTCGGCGGCGGCGGCGCTGCCGGTGCAGCCGGTGGATCCGGCCGATGACGACCCGAGCGCCGGCGGCCAGGGCGACACGGCCCCGTTGCCTGTGGTGACACCGGTCCCGGTGCGGCGAGCCGGCTCCGCCGAGACCGATGGCTGCGGCGACGGCGTGGGCGTGGGCGTGGGTGTGGGTGTGGGCCAGCGGACTGGTGTTGGTGTCGAGATTGCGGCGGGTGAGACGAAGCAGGCCAAGGCCGAGGCGTTGTTCGTTGCGGCCTGGACGCGTGGGGAGGACCTGTCGTTGTCGGAGGTCGACCGGATGATCGGCGGGAACCGGACCGCTGCGAAGGCCAAGCGCAGCCTGCGCGACCGCGGAATGCTCCCGCCCGCTGAACACGGCCTCCCCGCGCCGCGCGCCGGCGCATCCGGCGGTGCGGCTGCTCGGTCTGGTCGGGTGGACGCGCGGATGGTCCCGGCCTGACCGCGCCGTCGAGGAGCGGGCAGCAGCCCGGTGGCGGGCCCGGCGTAGCGGAGACCTTCAGTTCCAGATCACGGTGATGGTGAGCATCGCGGCGACGATGACCAGGCCGAGGACCATGAGTGTGAGCCACGGCCCGGTGTCCGGCCGGGCCGTGGATGACGTGGCAGCCGATGACGTGGCGGTCCTCGTGGGCGGCTGAGCTGCGGCACGAGGCCGGGCACGGTGGTCGTGGGTCAGGTCGTCATACAGGGCAGCACGGTTGAACACCACCGTGTCGGCGGTGGCCGCGGCTTCAGCGGCGACGCGGTCGGGTCCGGACATCCAGGTCGGCCAGGGCAGCCGATCGCCACGGGGATCGTTGCATGGTGTGTTCATGTGTGCACTGTGCGCGACAGGTGACGTGGTCGTGTGAGCAGGTCCCGGGTGCTGCGGCGTTGCTGCTCTGGCCGGCGGCGGCTGGGTTCGTGGGCAAGTCGATCCGGACCGCAGCCCGCCCTCGGCGGGTGAGGACCGGAAGCGACGCGGCAGCACCGTTTTCGACACCGTTTTCGGCTCGGCAGCGTCTTCGGTGCACCGGGCACCGCCCGCTGGCGGATGTCGAATCTGTCCGGTTGTGTCTGGTTTGTCTGGTTATCGCCATGCTTTCGGGTTGAGTCGCCGCCGGCCGGTCGTGGCCGGGGTGCTGGGGCGGTTCAGGAGGTGGGCGCGGGTGGACTCGATCAGGGCGCGGGTGGCGGCCGAGCGCTGGTAGGGCTGCGCGGCGGCGGCCTGGGTGGCCCGGCGGTGTTCGTCTTCGGTGATGCGGTCGGTGGCGGGGCGGTCGTGGTGGCAGCGCAGCGGTGGGTCGTAGGAGCCGCCGGCGGGGTCGGTCGGGTCGAGGACGTAGCCGTACTCGTCGCATTCGGAGCAGTCGGCGATCTGCCGGCGTGCGTGTCGCGCGGTCTCAGAGCGCTTCTGAGCGGCTTCGGAGACCTGGAGGTCTCGGAGTGCCTCGTGGTGGCGGCGGACCGCTCCGCAGCCGCCACAGGGCCGATCCTGGGGGTCCGGGGTGGCGAGGTGCCGGTGGCACTTCCAGGTGTCGGGCCGGGCCGGGTCAGGTGCATCAGCGATCGCGGGTAGCGCGTCGCCGGGCGGAGCCGTGGCCGGGAGCGGTGCGGCGGTCGGGTGCGCGGCCAGGGTGGTGGAGAGCTGCGCGGCGACCTGGGCCAGTGCCGCGGTCACCGCTCCCAGCTCGCTCACCAGCGCCGCCTCAGCGCCGTCTGCTGCCGGGGTCGCGATCGGGGACTGCGCCACGGCCGTCTCCGCCGTGGGTGCGGGTCCTGGCTCGAGTGCAGGGCTCTGGGGGGGCGTGGCCGGGCCCGGAGACCTCGGCGGCCGAGCGGTTCGTGCACGCTCGCGCCCTCCCCCCTTCGGGTCGTTCAACTTCGGGTCGTTCTGTGCCGGTTTTTCGGCAGACCCATCTGCCGCAAAATCGGCATATCCCCCCAATGCTAACGACTCGTCGTGTCCCCCGTTTGGGGGATCTGCCGATTTTGCGGCATACCCCCTGCGACCTGCGGGTTCTTGACCGGATCGGGTCGTGCCGTGGCTTACGGCGGCGGCGGTGGTGGTGGTGGTGGTGCGGCGCGCCCGCGTCGCGCCGCGGTTGGTGGCGGGGCAGGAGCGGGCGGTCTCGGCCGCCGGGGGCGGGGGTCCGGCGGGCCGTGCGGCGAGGGCCTTCGCGGTGGCTTCGGCGTCCTCGGCGGCGACGAGCGCGGCGAGTTCCTGGGTGCTGGCCAGACCGGTGTAGCCGGGCGGTGGGGCCTCGTGGACGGTGTAGATGTTGCGGCGCCCGGTCGCGGTCGCGACGGTCTCGACATCGACCGCGCCGATCTTGACGAGCTCGGCGATCGCCGCACCCACGGTGTGGGCCTTGGACACCCCGAGGCCGCGGGCGAGGAGCCGCTGCCCCGGCCAGGCCCGTTCATCACCGCGCTGGGTGTTCACGAACGACCGGAGCAGCACATAGGCCTGGATCGCCCGCGGTGACACCCCGGACAGGGCCACCCAGTCCCCGACCGTCGTGTACGGGAACTTCCGACCTGGCAGGTACTCATCCCCCACGTCCCGCTCGCGCCGAGACCCGGGCATCGACAGGGCGCGAGCCGCCACCGCCGCCCGTGCGCCACCGCGATCACGCAGGCCAGCAGCAGAAGACGAAGCACCTACCGACGAGTACCGCTGGTCGAGGTCGAGGTCGAGGTCGAGGTCGAGGTGCTGCTCGACGGGTCGAGAGGACATGGCTAGAGTGCTCCCTTGCATTGAGAAGTGCACTGTGACTGCGGCGCCCACAAACTTTGCGAGGATGGGGCGCCGCAGTCCTTTCTTCTGTGCAGAACGTAGCGGAGTCGGCGCTCATCGACACCGGCCGCCCCGTCTGCTCCGGGATCGTTCCGGTCCATTAGCTACGCCGCCGCCCCACTGCCCAGGTAGAGCGCCTGCTGCTTCCTGTTCATTGATCAACAATGATCAATGAACAGGAAGCAGGTAGTCCAGCGCTCGGGACGCGGCCCACGCCCACGCCGCGATCGTCCGGCCCGCGTTGTCGGGCAGCTCGGCGTCTGGGTGGTGGAAGGCGCCGATGACACCGTCACGGAACCGGCCGGGGTCGTCCGGGGCGACCTCGCCTGCGTCGAGGGCGGCCAGGGCGTAGCCGGCGCCGACGATCTGGGAGATCGGGGCGTAGTCGCTGGTGGAGCCGGTGTCGTCTACCGCGGAGCGGTGGTCGATGAGCAGGAACGTCCCGCGGACCTCTCGCCCAGCCGGTGTGAACAGGCGCAGGGTGAACCGGGCGGTCCCGGCCGGGCCGGTCACGGCGATGACGACCTTCTGCCCGGCCGCCCCGTCACCGGTAGCGCCGAGGTCGGTGACGTCGTAGGTGACCGCGTCCGGGTGGGGCAGCGGGCGGCCGTAGACGTGTTCGCGGAACGCCTGCAGGAGCTGCGGTCGCTGCTGGGTCTCCCACCGCCCGACCGGTGAACCGCCCTCGTTCCGGGCCTCGTCCTGGTCGGCGTTACGGTGCTCGGGTGGGGCCGCTGCGGCGGCTGCGGACTTCGTTCTCATTACCGTGGCTGCGGCGGCGGCCTCACCCGTGCTGAGGCCCAGCGTGGCGGCGAGCGCGACCACGCAGACGGCGGTGCGTCGGCGGCGGGTCATGAGGCCGCTCCTGTCGCAACAGCCGGTGCCGGTGTGCCCGCCGGTGCGATTGCTGGTGTGTGGACGCGGCGGATGTGGGTGACCTTGTCCGCCCAGTCGGACAGTGGCTGTAGGACGACGCCGCGGGTGGTGTCGTAGGCGTTGACAACCAGGCCGTGTCCGACATACATGCCGTTGTGCCGAGGATTCCCGGCTGTGCCGAGCGAGCCCGGGATGAACACCAGGTCGCCGGGCGCGATGTCCTGGATGCGGACCGATGTCCCGGCGTGTTTCTGGCTGACCGTCCCCGCTGGGAGCGCGACACCGGCAGCGGCCCAGGAGGCGAGCATGAGTCCGGAGCAGTCGAACCCGTCCGGGCCGGTCCCGCCCCACACGTAGGGCTTGCCGAGCTGGGCCAGGGCGTAGCCGACCGCCGCCCGCGCGACCGGGTCGGCGGGCGGGGTGAACCCGGCCGGGAGTTTCTTCGGGTCGACCGGTCCGGTCGGCAGCGGCACTCCGGCGCCGCCGGAGTCCGGGCAGGCATACACGCTCGCGGCGAGTTGTGCGTTCGTGGTGACTGAGCTGTCGGTGCCGCGTGGTAGCTCTACGGGATTGTCCGCACCCACCCAGAGTTGGTCGACCAGCGCTGCGGCCGGGCCCTCCTGAGGCGCGTAGCGATCCGGGAACGCTGAGCGCTGCACCGCCTGCGCCGCCGTCCCCGGTGCCATGGTGTGCCATCCGGGCAGCGCGATGAGGCGGTCGAGGAAGGAGTCGGTGGCCGCGACCGGGTTGAGCACCCGGGCGGGCGGGCCCCAGCCCTGGGACGGGCGTTGCTGGTAGAGGCCGAGGGAGTCGCGGTCGCCGTAGGCGACGTTGACCAGCCGGGATTCGACGATGACGGTGGAGAGCGCGATCACCGCCGCTCTTCTGGGTAGTTGTCGTTCCACGACGCGGGCGACGATCGTGGCCGCGTTCTCGGTCTGCTCGCCCGTCCACTCGACACCGTCCACGGACTGCGCCCCGCCGCCGAGCCCACCGTCGGGTCCGCAGCCGAACCGGCCCCCGGCGATCCCCAACACAGCGATCACGGCGAGCCCGCCGATCGCGGCGGTCACCAGCAGCACCACCGACAACCCGAGCCCGCCCGCGACCAGCACGCCCCGTCCCACTACGACTCCTCCGTCAACGAGTCGTTGACACCGGCGATCCCGGTGGGGTCGCCGGTGTCGGCGCGCGGGAGGTCATCGTCCGGGCTTCCGGTGGTATCGGTGCTGGTCAGGGCCTCGACGCGAGGCCCTGTGCGCATTCCGGCGTCGGTGTCGAAGATCGTTTTTTCGGTGGCGGACAGGACGGTCTGGATCTTCATGCCGGGTCGGTTGTCGAGTTTCCACAGTGCGCGGCCTTGCGCTTGCATGGCCCATCCGGTGATCGCGGCCTGCTCGGTGGTCGAGAGGCCGAGTTGGTCGGCGAGGTCGTCGGTGATGGCGTCGGATTGGCCGAGGAGGATTTTCGTCGAGCACAGGGCGAGGAAGTCCCGGGCGATCGCGGCCTCGTGGGATCCGGCGGCGCCGACGGCGTGCAGGTCGGAGGGCTGGTGCATGATCAACAGTTGGATGGTGCGGTCGGACCGTGACAGGCGTAGGTCGGCGTTGATGGCCTGCACCGCCCGGAGGCCCAGGCCCATTTGGCGCCAGACCTCGTCGCGGACCACGATCCGCGGCGCACCACCCGCTGCCCCGCCGCCGCCGTCGTTGGCGGTGTTGTCGGTGGTGTTGTGGAGGAAGGTGAGCATCGATGACCACATCCCGAGACACGTCAGGGCGACGTTCATGGCTTTGTCCCCGAGCGGGTCCAGGCGTGAGAGGTCCATGGACTGGATGGGGGCGTCCCAGTCCAAATCGAAGTTCGTCTCGGCGTCGAACAGCCCGGCCAGCGGTCCGGTGACCAGGTTCGACAGCGCGTCGGTCAGCGCCCGGGTGGCGGTGGTGAACTCGGTGCGGTCGGCGAACCGGGTCTGAGCCCACAGGTCGTTGTCGGGGTCGGCGAGCAGTCCGGTGACCTGCGGGATCGTCACCGGGCGCAGCTGGTCGCTGCTGTGGTCGGCCCCGACCAGCCGCCGCAGGACCGCGTGCAGGACGTACTCATCAGTCACCGACGGCGGATGGCCCTGCGCCGCAGCCAGGGACAGCAGCAGGCGGTTCCAGCGGCCGAGGATGACGTCGAGTTCGCGGCGTTGCCGCTCCAGGGGCCAGGTCGGCCAGTAGGTGCGCAGCGGCCCGAGGTCCAGGGCGTTGAGCCGCCGCGGTGAGCCGGGCCCGAGGGCGATCGGCTCGATCCCCAGGGCCCGCAGCACCGGCGTGTACTCGCCTTTGCGGTCCCCGGAGATCAGCGTTTTGAAGCCGAACGGCATCATCCGCAGGCAGAACGCACACACCGTGGACGACTTCCCCCGCCCGGGCTTACCGAAGATCATCATGTTCGGGTTGGTGACGATCTTTCTCAGGACCCACTCGGGTGGGTGGGCGTAGAACGAGCCGCCGGTGGAGACGTCGTAGCCGAGGCGGGCGCCGACGGCGGGGACACCGTGCGCTGCCAACAGCGGGAACAGGCCGCCGATCTGGTCGGTGGTGGCCCGGAACACCGGTAGGCGCCGGGCGGCGTCGACGGGGGCCCAGCCGCGGCCGTGGGCGCGGTGCCCGCGGCGCGGGTCGAGGTTCCAGACGATGCCGTCATCCAGGCCGCCGATCTCCGGCGGGGCGGCGACGGTGAGCTGCTCAGCGGTGAGGTCGGTGAACGCGGTCAACAGCTCGGCGGTGCTACGCGACACCGGCACGCCCCGCCGCCGTCTACCGAACCGCCGGGTGAACCGTCGAGAGGAAATGGTCATCGTTGCCACCTGCGGTTCGGTAGGCCGGGCAGTCCGTAGCCGACGGGCAGACATGCGGCGGCGAACGCCGCGTCCTGGGTCAACTCCAGGCGTAGGAGACCGAAGCGGTCGGCGGCGTCGTTCTCGATCCCGGCTGCGGCGTCCTCGATGCCCCAGTCCGCCCAGTCCGACGGCACGGTGGTCGCGGCGGCGATGGTGTAACGGACCAGGGCGTGCCCGGCCGCGACCGCGGCCTCGTGGGCGTGCCCACCGGCGTGACGCTGCTGGTCCTCCACCGTCGTACCGAACCCGCGGGCGGCCTTCAGATCCGCGACCAGGGTGTCGCGGAACCTCGTGCGCGACACATGCCGTCGGGCATGGGAGGGATCGAGGACCTCGTAGTGGATCTGCAACGACCGCCGCTCCCCAGCACGGCGCACTGCCAACAGGGGCCCGAGGGAGCCGAAGTCAGTGCCCCCGACCGGTGGCTGCACGGCGTAGGCGACGGTCGCGAACCCGTCGTGGGCATACGAGCGCGCGGCCGGGGTGGGGGCGAGGACCGGCCCCGCCATCGACCACGGCAACCGGGTGTCCCGGTCGGGTCGGGTGAGGTGCTGGTGGCGCAGATGCGCCGCCGCGGCTGGGTTGAAACCCGTCCGTACGGCTTCAGCGACCGCGGCGGAGGACAACCATGCCACGTCGGTGACCCCGATGCCGCGCAGCGCGTCGGCGACCCCGTCCAACACGCGGTAGAGCGCGTAGGCGCGGCCCGGGACGCCGCCGCCGGCGGCCTTCGCCGCCCGGCGCAGCGAGTGCTCGGTGCCGCACACGGTCACGAACAGCTCGGTCCGCACGGACGCGGCGGCGACGGTCCGGTCGATCTCCGCGGCGATCTGCCGGGTCAGCTCGGGGGCGTCGTCGACCTCGTGCTGTTCGCGCCACAACGCATAGTCGGTGCCGTCATCGGGGACGGTGCGCACCAGCAGCGACACTCGGTCGATGACCTCGCGGTGCGCGACGCCGATCAACATCGTCCCGAGCTGCGCGGCCAGGCCCTCGGACTCGCCCGCCGACGCCATCGCCACCCCGGAGTGCGTGAGCCGCCCGGTGATCGCCCACCGGCCGTCGACGCTGTCCTGGATGAGGCAGAGCCGCTGGTCGGCCAGTGGTGGGCCGTCGTGGAACCGGAACCGGGCCAACACGCCCGGCAGGTCCGGGGCGTCCGGGTCGTCGGCGCGCCCGGCCGCGGCCTTCGACTGCCACGCAGCCCAGCCCATGACAACTCCTCCTGCTGTGAACATGCACAGGTCAACCAGCCAGAACAGTGCGGGCCGGCCGCGGATCGGGACCGTCACCAACACCCACACACCGGCCGCGACCAGTAGCCAGCCGAACGCGGCCGACCACCGCCCCGCCCCGACCGCTACGACCACCGGCACACACGCGGCCCCGACCACGACCGCCTGACCGGTCGACAGGCCCGCGAGCCATCCGGCGCCTTCGCGGTGGTGCAGATTCCGATACATCCGCCCGGGATCGGTCGTGGTCATCGGTCGCTCCCGGTGTCCGGCCGAGGCCGCGGCGGTGCCGTGGACGTCGGCGGTGTCGTGGACGGCGGTGTCGGTGTGGTCGGTGGCGGCTTGGGTGGGCGCCGGTCGGTCTCCGGCGCCGGGCGCGGCGCCCGCTCCTGCTGCTGGGCGAGCCGGTCCAGCTCACGCCGCCGCTGCGCAGACTCACCACCCGCAGCGCCACCCGCACCGCCGCCACCAGCGCCGCCACCAGCGCCGCTGCCGGTGGCGGGGATTCGGTCGGTCTGGTCACGTGTCGCGGCCCGGCCCAGCTCCGGCGCCGGAGCAGGAGCAGGCGGGGTGACCTGCGGCGGGGCACCGCCGTGGCCGACATCGGGCGCCGCCGCCGGCCGGGCCGGTACCGGGGACGGGCGGACGCTGGGAGTGTGGCGCAGCACGAAGCCGCCGCCGTGCCCGACACCGGTCTGAGCGGCCTGCTGGTTCAACCGGCCGGCCGCGTACTCCCCCGCCGCCGCCACACCGTGATAGCCCGCCGACAATGCCCCGCCGACCGCGCGGCCGGCCCGCACCGCGCCCGCTGCGACACCACCACGCCCACCGGCCTGGGTGCGGGCGTGCTCGGCGAACCGCGCCGTATGCGCTTCCTCGGCTGCGACACCACCGGGGCGGGCCGCCCCCGCCGGGGCCGGGCGCCGCGCCATGACCGCCCGAACATCCATCCCCGCACCGGTCGCCGGATCGACAAACGCCAGCAGTTTGTAGGCCGCCCACGGGCAGAACACCGCCGCCAGCAACGTCACCGCCCCCGCCAACAACCCGGACACACCGGAGGCGCTGCCCAGCATCCCGACACCGATGACCAGCAGCAACGCCAACGCCGGTTCCAGCAGGATCGCCGCAGCCAGCCACCGCGCGGTCCGCCACCACCACGCCGACGTCGCCCCCGACAACAACCCGGCCGCGGCGATCGGGGACACCGCGATCAACATGACGATGATCGCCTGGCGCACGACCATCTCGAACGCGAACCCGACCGACGCCGCCGCGCCGAGCGCCCCAGCGATCGCCATGATGATCGCCCGCGACATCTCAGTCAGGCCTTCACCCAGGTCCGGGTTGTCGATGAAGATCGCGCCGACACCGGTCACCGGCTCCTCGACCGGGGCGGCCGGGTCGACCGGGGGTGGGTCGAGGACCCGCGCGAAATCCGGTGATCCCAACGCTAGATCGAGCAGGCCGCGGGCGATCCCGTCCGCCGCGGCGACCAGGCCCGCCGACAACGACAAGACGAACGCCAACGCGATCCCGAAATGGACCGGGCCCAGCAACAACCGCGACGCGCCCCAGCCGCCGCGGACCACGACCGCCACGATCTGGGAGAAGAACACGATCGTGGCGACCAGGATCGCCAGCCACCACAACGCCGGCCACACCTGCCCCAGACCGCGATCCGCAGCGAACAACGCAACCAGATCGAACCGCGTCAGATGATCGATCAGCGCGAGGGTGTCGCGCAGCATCGCCAACCCAGCCGTCCACACCGACTCCAGGACACCGACGACACCGGCCTTGACGTACTCCGTGGCTGCCCGGCCGAAGGTGTCCCCCGGGTTTGTGACGATGTCCCAGAAACCTGGCTCAGGTGCCGGAGGCGGCGCAGGGTCCGGGCCCGGTTGCATCAGCCAGGTCATCGAGCGATCGCCCGGTATCCAGCGGCGACGGCCTCAGCGGTCCCCGGCCACGGCGAGGGAGCCTGAGCTGCGTGTGGTGCCCGCGCGATGCGCCACTGCTCGGTGCCGTCGGCGGCCTGGACTCGGCGCATGGCCTGGCAGTCGCCCATCCCGCCGGACACGACCTGGCCCTTGAAGTCGAACGTGAACTCCCCCAGCACACAGACCACGACGAACCGGTCCCCGACCGTTCCCTTGACCAGCGCCTCTGCCGGAGTCCAGGTGATCGACATCCCGGGCTTCGGCCCGCGGGCCGGTAGTCCGGCGCTCTTGCGGAAGCTCGTCAGCTGGTGCGCGAGGAACGAGCCGTCCCCCCGTGGCCCGTCGGTGGCCTCGGTCATCGAGTCGTGCGCGCGGGCGTAGTCGGCCGGGTCGCCGCCGAGCATCCCGGCCTGCGTCATCGCTGCCAGTTGCGCGACCGCGCCCTCCGGGGTCGCGGGGAAGCTGTCCGGCACCCGCACCCCGACCACGCGTCCCGGCGGCGGCAGCGTGATCGGCGGCCCCGCCGTCTCGGCGGTCAATGCATGCGGGAAACTCACCGCATTCGGAAACAGCAGCATCGGAGCGCTGCTCAATTCCTGTTCTGAGGCCCACTCCGGCGCTACCGGACCCTCCACCGCCGGTGCTGCCGCTGGCGCGGGTTCGTCCCGGCCGCCGACCCAGCCCATGATCGTGTAGACCAGGCCGGCGAGCAGCAGTGTTGCGAGGACGCCGGCGCCGGCGGCGATCGCGTAGCCGCGCCGCCGGTTCGGCTCCCGCACCAGCGGCGGAGAAGAAGACGGCTCGGGTGGTGTGGTGGTCATTCGAGTTCGCCGGTCGCGATCATCTTGATCAGGTTTTGGCCGGATGCCCAGAGCACACCGGCCAGGACCGCGGTGCCGAGCATCCCGGCGCCGACCAGCGCCGCGAGCCGGTTTCCCCACAGCCGGCCGGCGCCGATGGTGAGCACACCCAGGAAGAACAGGACCGGCACCGACCAGCCCGCCAGGGACATGATGACGCCGCCGAGGTATTCGGTGGTGTCACCGAACCGGCCGGGCAACGGCTTCGGCACCACCGTCGGCAACTGCGGCAAACCCTGCTCCTGCCCGGCCTGACCGCCCGGCGGCGGCGCAGGCGGCGGCTGCTGGCCCGGAAGCCCGGCACCGAACCACCCGGCGCTGAACCGGCCGGCACTGAACCACACAGCATTATCGGAAATAGTTCTCAACACGGGGAGCGCTCCTCAGAGCAGCGAACACGGACACGGACACGACGGGAACCAGCTGTCAACGGCGGCGTGCTGGTCACGGGCCTGGTCCTGGGGTGTCGCGGGCGGCGGCCGAGCCGGCCAGTAGGTCGATCACGCCCCAGGAGGCGAGCAGCGGTCGGAGTGCGTCGGTGACTTTGTCCGGTAGCGGGTCGGGGGTGACGCCGTCGGCTTCGACCGCGGCGTTCGGTGGGATGAACACCGCGTCGTCGAGCAGCGCTGACAGTCGTGGCCCGGTGGCGCCGTCGATCCCGACCGGCCAGCGTTTGGCGCCGTTGACGACCAGCGCGACCACCGGTGCCGCGACACCGGCTTGTACCCAGGTGTCGTGGCGGGCCAGGACTTGTTCGGCGGCGCGTAGCGATGGCCGGGTGGCGCGCACGACCAGCACCGGGCGCGGCATCGGCTCCCCGCCGCGCAGCCAGCCTCCGGCGCCGGAGGTCACCGCCGCTGCGGCCCGCCAGCCGCCGTTGCCCAGATCGGCGACGGTGACGTGCAGCGGTCGCGGTGGCGGGTCGGGGAGCCAGTCCGGCGGTGCGGGCACCATCCCCGGTGTCACACCGGGGAGTGTGGTGTCGAGTCGGGCGAGCAGCGCACCGCGGCCGGGGCGGCCCCCGCGCCAGCTGTAGCGGACCTGGACCTGGTCGGTGACCGGGCGGGTCCACGGCCCGTCCGCGCCGGCGGCCTGAGCGAGCCCGGACCGGGCCGGATCATCAGCATCAACCAGCAGACAGCAGCGTTTGTCCTGGTGGGCGATGTCAGTGATCGCTGCGGCGACCGTCGATGCCCCCGCAGCGGGGGACCCGGCCAGCACGGGGATGACCGCGCCGAACGGTGCCCAGTCCGCCGCCCCGACGTGGTCGGGCCACACCTGCCGTCCCCGGTTCTGCACTGCGGCGACCGTGGCGCCCATCTGCTCAGCCAGGGCGAGCGTGTCAGCAGGACTACCGGCGCGGGCGGTACGGGCCGCAGCCGCCGCGGTCAGGTCCACGATCATCTCCACATCCGTTGCATCCAGGCCCGCACCGCCGCCGCCGCGGCGGGCGGCGGTACCGAGCAGGTGACACAGTTCCGGGACCGACCGCGGCCGCGCCGCCGAACCGGCCGCGGCCGCGGACAGGCCGGGACCTTCCGCGGCGGTGTCGTCGGTCGAGTTGGTGGCGGCGGTCATCGGAGCCCGAGTCGCTTCGAACAGGCCGGCCACGCCGCCCAGCCCTGCACGGCCTGCACTCGTTGGGCGACCTCGATCTGCTCGGCCCGTGACGCCTCGTGCGCGTCGCCTTCGCCGCCGAACGCCCGCCAGGTCGACGGGCTGAACTGCAGGCCGCCGGCGTAGCCGTTACCGGTTCGGGTCGTCCAGTCGCCACCGGACTCGCATTCGGCTAGCTTGTCCCAGGTCGAGTCCGTCGCCGGGGCTACCACACCTCCGTCCGTCGCCTTCGGCGGCGGCTCGCCCCGTCCCGCGGTACCCGGTGCAGTGCTCGGTGGGGTGCTCGGTGCAGTCCGGCGCGGCTGCTCACCGGCAGCGGCGCCGCGCTCGTCGACCGCTCCATCCGGTACCGCGGCCGCCGCTGGCTCGTTCCCAGCCTGCTCACCAGCCGGCTCGTTCTCGTCGGGATCGGTGCCGACGCCCGAACCGCTGTCCGTGCTGCCCTTCGTGCCGCCGCCGGTGCTGCTGGTGTTGTTGCTGGTGGTGGTGCGGTCGAGGGCGTCGAGGAGGTCCTGGGCGACCGGGTCGACCTCGGCCGCGGCGCGGGCCTGCGCGGTCAGCTTCTCGATGCCCGCCGACACCGCTCCCGAACTCGCCGACACCGCCGCGCCACCGGACACGCCGTCCCCGTCCCCGTCCCCGGCGCCGCCGTCGGCGTCGGTGGTGCTGGTGGTGGTGCCGTTTCTGCTGGTCTGGGTGCGGGTGATCGCCGCGCCGGGCCGGGGATCGACCGACACGGCTGACGTCTCTGCCGCCGGCTCCGAGTCCGGTGTCGAGTTCGGTGTCGGGGATGGGCCCGGCGCCCCGTCGTCGACCCGGCCGGTCTGCGCGCTGGACACCTCGTTCTCACCGTCTCGGCTGCCGCTGCCGCTGACGCTGCTGCTGCCGGTGTCGGTAGTAGTGCGGAGCTGGTCGAGGGCGTCGAGGTCGGCGGGTGCGGCGCCCAGCGCGGCGAGACGATCACGATCCAGAGCGTCGAGGACGGTGACGCCGACCTGTGTGGCGTCGCTGCTGCCGTCGGCGCGGATCGCGGTGAGCAGGTCGGTGACCATGCTGATCGCCGCTCGCGCGGTCGCAGCGTCCTCGGCCGCCGGGGCCCGCCCCTGGTTGGTCTGCACGTCGGTGACGACGCGGTTCGACGACGAGGACGCTGGGGGCGGTGCCGCGCTGCTCGGTGCGGGATCGGTCGTGACCTGGTTGTCGTCGTCCCGGCCGCTACCGGTGGTGAGCGCGCCCGTCTTCTCACCGCTGCCGCTGCCGCTGTCGGGGCGTGGGGCAGCGCTGGTCGTCGGTGCTGGTGCTGTCGTGGGCGGTGAGGCTGCCGGGACCGGCGGCGCCGCAGCCCGCGACCGCTCCACCGGTGCCGCGGGTGTGGCTGGTGCGGTGATCGCGGTCCGGGCCTGGTCGAGCGCGCTGAGAGCGGCATCGGCGGCGGCGGTGTCGTCGACGAGGTCCGCTGCGGGCGGCGGGGCCATCAGGTCGGCCGGTGTCGGGCCGAGCCCGGCCGCGGCGAGGCGCACACCGACCTCGCTGAGCTGCGGGTCGGCGCTGTTTAGGTGGTGGAGCTGGTCGGAGACGTCCACGGCGTGCTGGCGCCACCTGACCGACTCGGTGGCGGGCCGGAATCCGAGATCGGTGATCTGTCCGGCCAGAGCGTGGTCGGCCGGGTCGTCAGACAGTGTGAGGTCGGTGAGCAGCGCCCGCGCCTGGTCACGGGTCGCGGACGCGGCGGCGTGCTGACGTGCCGCCGTCGCTTGGTCGCAGGTGCCGGTCGCGGTCAGTCCGAGCACCGCCACCGACCGCCGTTCCGGATCGGTGACGACCGCGGCGGCGTAGCCGCCGCCGAGTAGCGCGGTCGCGGTCAGGACCGCGACCGCGGAGCGGCGCACCCCCACGGTCGGCACCTGAGCAGGCAGACGATCAGACAGCCGATCGGCCAGGCGGCGGCGGGGGACGTGCTCGGCCCACGACGGCCGCGCAGCACGAGACGACCGTCGCCGGGTCGGACGCGGTAGCGGGGACATGCGGGGGAAACCTCCAGGTCAGGGAGCCGGGGAGCACGAGCTGGTGCGGTAGGTCAGGTGCGGCTAGGACGACCTGCCGGTGTTGTTGTTGATCTCGTCGGTGATCGACGTCGACGAATCCGCATCCGTGGAGCCGGCGCTGCCGCCGGAGGTCGTGGACGGGCCCTCACCGGCGGCCAGGCCCCACTGCTTGACCCAGTCGACCTGCATCCGCCCCGGTTCGCCGTCGCCGCGCGGGAACCAGTCAAGCTGCAAACAGAGGTGCATCGGGCCGGGCGGCAAGATCGAAGTGTCGGTGGTCTTCCACCATTCGCGGCCGTCGACGAACGCGGTCACACCGCCGGGTGTCCACTCGACCGCGTAGTTGTGCCACTCGGTGGCGTCGATCTTGAGTTCGCCGTGGACCTGGGAGTTGTCCGCGCCGTAGTGCAGGAACAACTCGATCTTGTCCCGGGACGGATCCATGATCTCGGCGAAGTCGATCTCCCCGCCGACCGGGAAGTTCTCCTCGGTCGGCCACAACAGGGCGAGGGCGTTGTAGGAGGGGGACCCGGTCGGGGCGCGCATCCGCACTTCCCAGCGGCCGTATTTCTGGGAGTGCGCGGTCCAGGCCAGGCCGGCGGTCGTGCCGTCCCCGGTCCCGTCGATCGTCAGAATGCCGTCAGCGACGGTCGCCGCGGCCGGGGAGCGGGTGCCGTTCCCGGCATGCCCGGGGCCGTCGTAGGCGTTCCAGCCGGGCCCCAGCTGTGTGCCGGTGAAGTCGTCGACAACGTCCGGGGCGCCCCAGCCGAACACCTCACCTGCGGTGTCGCCCTGGCCGGGCACGGACGGCAGCGCAGAAGAACCGCCCGGGCCAGGCGCGTCCTGTCCGGTCTGTCCGGTCTGTGCTGGATGCTCGGTGGATCCGTTTTCATGATCATCCGGGTGGTTCCCGGCCTGGTAGCAGGTGGCGGGGATGAAGCCGGGCTGGTCGGCGCCGACGCTGGTCAACGCCGACCGCCACATCTGCGCCCGCTCGCTGGTGTCGCCGTCGAGTTCGGCCAGGACATGCACCGCGGTGATCCGCCAGCCGCACTCGACTCGTGCGGCCGCCGGGACAGGCGCGGCCGGAGCGAACGCGACCGCCAACGACGTCACCGCACCCACCACGGCGGTGACCAGCCCGGAGCCGATCACCGCATACCGGCCTGATGGCCGTCGCGGGCATCGCGGAAGCCGTGGGAGGCCAGACCGTGGGTGCGGCTCTGGAAACCGTCGGCGACCACAGCGGCGAGTTCGAGGACCGCATCCCGCGTCGCCGGGGCCAGGGCGTCGAGGTCGATGATGTCGCCCGTGGCGAGGTGCGGGTCGGCGGGCAGTTCCACCACTGCCCGCACCCTGGAAGCGAAGTAATCCCGGATGACGGTGTCATCGACATACCGGGACTGCCGATCACACGACAGGACGACGACGGCGTCGCGGACCAGGTCCCGATACGGAAACCGGCCCTGGTCGTCCTGGTGGGTGGCCAGCCACTGCAACGTCCGCGCCGCCCGCGACGCCCCGTCTTTCGTCGGCGCACCCACCACGACCAGGGAGTCGGCGTGGCGCAGCGTGCCTTGCATCGCCGAATGCACCAGGCCGGTCCCGCAGTCTGTGAGGAGCAGCTCGTGGTAGATCGAGAGCAGCCGCAGGACACGTTCGTAGTCGCGCTCGGAGAACATCTCCGACAGTTCCGGGGCCTGCTCCGAGGTGAGCACGCGTAAGCGGCCGGCGAGGTGGGTGTAACCCGACAGCTGCGTAGAAGTACGGACCTGGTCCAGGTCGCGTAGTAGGTCCCGCACCGTCCGCTTCCCGGCTTGGGCCTCGCCGACGAGGCGGTCCCCGAGCGTCCCGGCGTCCGGGTTGGCGTCGATGGCGATGACTCGGTCCCCGCGGTACTCGGCCATCGCCAGCCCGAGCACACCGGTACACGTCGTCTTCCCGACACCACCTTTGATGCTGCCGACCGCGACGGAGAACGGCCCGGACAGCGGTGTCGTGACCCGCCGCACCTGGTCTTTCAACCGCAGCTCGGCCTCGGACAGGCCCGGATTCCACCGCCCAGCAGTCATGGCATAGACGGCGGCCCGCCAGCCGTGTGTCGGCGCCGCGAGCTTCGGGCGCACCACATCAGCGAACGCGGCACCATCAGAGAAACCGGCGACCGGAACGTCCTGGCCGCCGAGCGCGGCGGCGGTGTCGGTGTTCCAGAACGCCGCCGCCGGCGCCGCCGGTTCCGGCGGCTCGACAGCAGATCGAACAGTCTGCGGGGCCGCGGCCGGTTCCGTGGACCCGCCCGGATCATCGGGACCAGATGCTCCGGCCGCCGGCGTCTCGGCCGCGGGCGGCGTACCGGGAACCGCCCACGCCGCAGCATCTCCGGTCAACCACGACGGCGTCCCGCCCGACTCCGCCGCCTCCGACGACGACGACACGTGATTACTCGACGACATCAACGACCACCGCCTGTTTCGTCAGCGGTGGGACCGGTGAGCAGACCGGGATCGACGACCAGACGGCCGTCCTCCGGAGCGCGTGTGACGGGCACCGTCATCCGCACCCAGCACGCCTCACCCGCGGCCCAGGCCGCGTCCGTCTCCGGCGGCGCGCAAGAGCGGCCGACCATCCCCGGCACCGCCGCCACCTCCCCGACCTCCGGACCATCGACAGGCACACCGCCGGTGGTGTCGACGCGGACATACGGCGTGGCGCGGACGACGACCTCGACGAACACCACCGTGTCCGAGCGGCGATACAACCGCCCCGGCAACGGGGAATCCGCACGCTGACGGCCCGCGCCGGACCAGCCCCACGTACACGCCGCCGCATCGGCCAGGACCTCGCGCAGGACCTCAGCGCGGCGCCACGGCACGTCCTCGTCGAACGACTGGAAATCGCAGGCGAAGCGGGCAGCGAACGCCGACGCCTCCACGTCCGACACCGGCTCCACCGAACGCACCGCACGGGCGAACGACGGCTCCGCCGGCACGCGGTCGAGAGGCCGCCGCCGCGGCGCCGCCGCTGGGAACGCTTCGTCGAACCTGACCTGCGGCGACGGTAACTCAACATGATCACCAGGATCGGGCGCAGCAGAGCAGTAGTGCCCGGCGGGCCCTCCACGCTGCGCTGCTGGACGGTCCGGTCGTGGGCGCCGCGAGGTAATGACGTGCACGGATGCGGTCCCAAGATCATCCCGAGGTTCTGCACTGTCGGACGCCGTGTCCCGGGAACCGAGTCCTGGCGCTACCAGCCACGGAGAGACGCACTCACTGCTGCGTCGCGACATCAGACCGGCCGATCGCAGCCGGAGACAGACGGGAAGCCGAGTGCCGCACCGTCCATGCTTGCACCGATCATCGCGCCTCCCTCGCATCTGAGCTCCCAAACTATAGACTGGGCGCCGCGGGTCCGCAATACTGCTAGATATATGGCAATGTACCTGGGGAAATCGCAAAGGCGACGGGCCAGCGTGGCCGCCTCGGTGGCGACGGGGACCGCATGCCCTGCTAGGGTCAGCAAACTATAGTTCGGATAGGTGGAGGCGGATGACGCGAAGAACGATCGCCGGGCGAAGTGACCTACCCCTGCCGCAGTGCGCCTACGTGGAGTACGCGTGACGACACGATCAGTTGATGGAACCTTACTCGAAAGACTCAGCTTTCTGTCATCAACCGTGCTGAAGCTGGATCACGAGTCGCGCGGCCTGCGGAGCGACTCGGCGTGGCCGAGACCTGATGCGCGCCGGGTGCTGAGACAGGTGGCTTCGGACGGGAGGGTCGCGCTGTCCGCGGAGGAAGTCGTCCAGGTCGCTGTGGGGATCGGAATCCCCACGGGGTCCCTGACGGCCGATCCAGGGTCCTGGCTCCCGGTCGAAAGCTGCTTCCGGCGACTCGTAGCGCTACGAGAGCAGGACGAAAAATGGCGAGTCCCCATCTTGGGGGCTGACGAAGAAAAGTTCCCCGCATCTTCTTCGGGACCGGAGACCTACGACATGGATATAATATTTTGGGCCACTCCTCGGTGTTGTAGAGGTCTATGGGCCCGCCGAGGGCAGGATCAGATCGCACCTCGCCGACGCAGAGGTCTCCGGAGAAACCCCGCCGACGTGACAGAGCCGTCAGTTGATGTGGAAGTTCTTGAGCGCTGCGCGAGCGTAATTTCCGATCTTAACGAATCCATCGGCCACTTTGACGGGTCGATCCGCGACTACCTGGAACGATTAGAAACCCACAGGGGGCGGCCCATAAAGATGCGAACCTTTTTATTTAGGGAACTCGGAGGAGGTGAGTGTGGAGTATACATCCCGAGGCGAACCTATGACGAGATAGGATTCCCACTGGACGCTCCGCATGCTACGCATATCATCCTGCATGAAGTCGGACACATGGTGCTCGACCATGCCGCGGCGCGGAGGCCGGAAGATTCCCCTCTATTTCGAAGCATGGCCAGCATTACTCCTGAGGCGCTGACAGTTTATCTCGGGAGGAGCGTCTACGAGGACTGCGCGGAACGTGAAGCGGAGGCGTTCGCTACCTGCTTGTCCGCTGCAGCCGCCTCGCCCGAGCCGAAATCGGAGACAGAAGGTGCAGTGAGTGACACTGTAGCTCTTCGCATGAGAACGACTTTCGGCGGGTGAGGAGTGCAGCCGAAGAGCTGTCGACTGGAGTAGCTTTACTGCATTGCAAGCTTGACGAAGGAGACCTGTTGGGCACATCAGAAGGCCAGGAATCCCAGCTGAACCACAATCCTAGCGATTCATTTGCTGACCGCTTGAACTATCTGTTCGACCATCTTTATCCCGCTGGGCGAGGACCTTATTCAAATTCTGAAGTCGCAGCCGGAGTGCGACAAGCCGGATATAAAGCGACCAGTCAGTACGTGCGGGTACTCCGCCGCGGGCAACGCAAAAACCCCACCCTGGACTTCATAGGCGGTTTAGCTGAATTCTTTAGAATTCCAGCTGGGTACTTCTTCGACGGACCCGAAGCGGAAGACATTAAAAAGCAGATAGAAATCCTCGTAGCGGCACGAAGCGCGGACGTGAAGGAGATTTTCTTTCGGAGCACACAGATCGGGGAGCAGGATCGGGAGGTTGTCCTGCGCATCTTGCGAAGCTTCTCGGGAAACACAGATTGCGACTCGCAGGAAGGGGGTGGGTAGCGGCACTCAGGCGCTCCGCATCGAGCATTACAACCCATATATCCAACGCAGAAAGAGTTTAGCGGCGAGATGTCTCCTGCCGAAGTTGCCAACACTACGGTGTACTATCTGTTTCCCGTGGTCTGTTTCTGTGTCGCTACTATACGATGGCGACTTCACCGACGGAAGGTGGGTAGAACTACACCGCCAGAAGTACGGGCAATGTTGTTGTACATGGCGAGCTTGGGGCTCGCAGTGGCCGTCATGGCCCCACCCAGCAGGGACATTATAGATATTGTTTACCCCAACATTTCCCAGCTTCTGGGAAATGTTCTGGTTCTTGCGGCAGGGTTGAGCGTTACCGCTGTAGTGGCGTTTAGTCAGTTGGACTTGCTTTCAGCGCGGCGGCTCATTCTGCGCCGTGCCGCGGTCCTGTCGGTTGCTTCCGCTGGAATGGCAGCATGTTTCGCGGCAACGCATATCAGTGAGGCCGTTTTCCTGGTCCCCCGGCTACATCCATCGGTGATCGCTTATTACACGATATACAGTGTTGGGTTCGGGTGGGCGATAATCGGTCTTACTGTTCTTTTGTCCAAGCAGCTCCGCTTGGAGCCGGAAGCATGGCGTCGCGTCAGTCTGCATCTTCATCGCACCGTATGCGCTGTAGTACTGCTCTATCTGGCCGGGCGTTTGTGGAGCGTCGGCGCCTACTCTGTTGGGCTCCTCCCGAGGTGGGGGACAATCCACAAGGACTCGCTGGAACTCGTCATCAGCACGGTACTTCCGCTAGTCGCACTAGTCCTCGGCACTCTCGGTTGGCTCTCGCGGTTTTGGGCGCCCCAATTCGTCAAACTTATCGTCCGCAAACAAATTGACTATCGGCATCAGCGCCTCTACCGCCGACTCAGGCCACTCTGGGAGCTCATCGCCCAAGGTAACCTGAAGGACCTATACTTCGCCGAGCGTCACCAATCGTCTGTCAGCCCCACAACACGTTTGTGCGGGCGAGTCTTTGAAATCTGCGACATTGAACTCCGCGCTTCCCGTCATGTGACCGAAGCTGAGAAGGACGTCGCGGTGACCCGTGAAATCGTCGCCGGGCGCGGCCACCTAGGCGTGTCCGCTCTCAGCGACGCCTACGTGTTCGCGAGGGGAGTGGCCGCCGAGCAAGAACCAGGCAAGGAGAAGGAGAAGGAGAAGGAGAAGGAGAAGGAGAAGGAGACTCCCGAGGTTGATGCCATTCCGGAGATGGACATCGAAGCTCAGGCGCGACGGCTGTTGCGAGCCTATCATGCTCTTCGTGCGGCACCTGATTTATATCGAATGCTCACTTCACCTCTGTCGGGCTCGGACTTGAGCCCGACAGAAAATCAGACAACCAGCTAGGGTAGCGTTTCACGGACTATGGCATCTCCTGATCGAGTGTCCGGCCACACTCAAACGGTCATCAACCGGACAGCCCGCGTGCTGACTGAGATTTTAGCCCCATCCGTGGTAGTCGCACTGCTGCCACTGGCCCTCGCTTGGGTTGTTACGCGTGCGCTGCTCCCGACACTAGGATGGGGACTACTCATCGCTCTCACGAGTAGCATTCTGCCGATGGCGGTAATCGTCTGGGGGGCCCGCACCGGCCGGTGGGACGGCCACCATGTCCGTAACCGACGAGGGCGGCTGGTCCCCCTGCTCGCCACTATCGGGTTCAGCACCATCGGCCTGGGACTGCTCATCGTTCTCCGCGCGCCATGGCCGCTCATCGCCCTCGATCTCACACTGCTCGCCACACTGTTCGTCACCAGCGCGATCACTCTTGCATGGAAAGTCTCGATCCACGCCGCTGTCTGCATGAGCGCGGTGGCGATCATGGCCACTGCAAGCGGCCCGGAATGGTGGGCGGCAGCGCTGTTAGTAGGTGCAGTTGCCTGGTCGCGCGTGCATCTTCATGACCACACCACAGCACAGGTAATCGTCGGTGCACTGACAGGGCTACTTGCCGGTGGAATGTTTACACTGTTAATCCTATAGAAACTTCAAGAAGAGAGGGTGACGTGCGATGTGCGGTCGCCTTGGATAGGAAGAGCTGAAATATGTCATCTGATTACAGACAGGGCAACCGTGATTAACACCGGAGCAGGCGGCCTGCGGGCCCCGGACCTTCCGGATATCCCGTTGTTCGGTGGTGTCACGGTCGGTCAGGTGTTCGTGGCGGTCGCGGCGGTCGTGGTGCCCGCGACCGTGGTCGGGCATGTGCTGGTGTTGTGGGCGTGGGCCCGCGGCTGGGAACCGCGCCGGCTGCGCAACCTCGCCCTGGTCGTCGTGGCCGCTGCGGCGCTGGCCGGGCCGATCGTCGGCATGCTGCCCTGGTGGGGCCTGGAGCTGACGGCCTCGGCGGTGCGTCAGGCATGGGACGGGCACTACCTGCCCGCTGGGATCGACTCCGCCGCGGCGACCGCCCCTCTGGTGGCGATCACGTCCTGGGTGTGGTGGCACCTCTACACCAAGCGGATGCGGTCCGGTGTCGCCCAGGCCGCCGGGGAACGCCACGTCCGCCGCCAGCTACACATCCGCGCCGGTGCGGCGGCCCGCCGCGCCCGCCGCGAGCGCACCCCACTGGCCAGCCACGGCCGTGACGGCACACCGTCGGTCGTCCTCGGCCCACGTTATGACACCGTCCGCGCCCAGCCGGACCTACTCACCGACACCCTGCGTCGACGCGCCGCGCCGTGGTTACAGGTCCCGATGCCCGCGATCGCCCTTCACGCCGTCTGCCTGGCCGAGACCGGCGCCGGGAAGACCACGATGCTGGTGCGCTGCTCGGCGTGCTGGATGGACATCGCCTGGGCCGCCTACAACCAGCAGCAGAGCACCGCCGGGGCGGGCGGATCACGGCCGTTGGTGATCTTCCTGGCGGCGAAAGGCGGACCCGACGCCGCCGACGATGCCCGGGACTGGGCCGACGCCATGGAAGACCTAGGCCTGCACCCGGACCGTGTCGGGGTGTTCCCGTTCGAGACCCGGCTGAACATGTGGCGCATGCCCGCCACCCAGCTGCGCGCCGCCCTGCACAAACTCGCGAAAACCGATCACCGCTTCTACGACGTCCTCCAACGCGGCCTGCTCCACCTGATCATCGACGCACCCACCGAGAAACCGCCCGCGTCGTCGGCGGAGTTCCTGCAACGCCTCGACCCGGCCTGGCTCACGGCGGCGTGGGCGGGACATCCGGTCGAGGAACGCGCCATCGCCGCCCTGACCAAGACCACCGGCGGCGGAGCGGGCGCCTCATCGCTCGACAGCGACCTGTTGCTGTTCGCGGATTTGTTCCGCAGCATCGGCGGCGACTTCGACGCCGGGCAGCCCTTGTCGGACTTCGACGCCCTCTACGTCTCCGTGCCCGGCGCCACCGACCAGGTCGTCGCGGCCACGAAGACCGCCGTCCTCATCGAACTCCTGACCTACGAACTCGGTGTCGCTCACGACGGGCAACGCCGGCAGGTGCTGTTCGTCATCGACGAGTTCTCCGCGGTCTCCGGTGACACCGCGGGCGATGTCATCAACCTCGTCGAACGCCTCCGTTCCCTGGGCGGGTCGGTCATCGTCTCCGCCCAGTCCTATGAAGGCCTCGCCGACACCGAGGACCAACGCCGCCGTCTGCTGGGCGCGATGGGCGGCGGTGCCCTGCTCGGCCGCACCAGCAACGCCGAAGCGTTGGCCGAGCGGTTCGGGACGCGGCTGGTCGACGAAGTCGGCTACCAACTCGACGGTGGCCGTATGACCGGTGTCGGGACCGTGCGCCGCCAGCACACCTACCTACTCGACCCGAACCGACTCCGCCAACTCCCCCGCCACCACCTCGCCTACGCCACCCCCGACCAGGTCATCTACGGCGTCGTCGCCCCACTCACCCGCTCGGCCGCGATCGCCGGTTCACCGCACCGCGACGCCCCGACTTCCGGGCCGGCGCTGACGCGTCGGCAGTTGACCGCCGGCCAGGCCGCCGCAGTGAACAGGCGGCTCCGCCGCCCCGGCACCACGACCGGTAACGGCGCCCGGGCCACCGGCGGCGGAGATGGCCAGGCCCCGGACTGGACCGGGGACGACTGGACACACGACACCAGCAACGAGGACCCACGATGAGCCCGAGCCCGAGTGTCCATCCTGAACAGGCGCGGGCCGCCGCCGCGGCGCTGCTCGGTGTCCCCGCCGGCGCCTCACCTGAGCTGCTGCGGACCGCGTGGCGGGCCGCGGCCCGCCATCACCACCCCGACCGGGGCGGCGACCCGGAACGGTTCATCGCCCTGACCAGCGCCTACGAACTACTCACCACACCACCAGCGCCACCGCGAGCAACTCCACACACGACGACACCGGCGGGGCCGGCGGGGCCGCGCGCGTCGGCGCCGGCCATCGGTGGGCTTCTGTTCCTACGGACTTTCGGGCTGCTCGCTGCCGTCGGTGTCCTCACCGCTGGTGTCGCCCTGGTCGCCGCGCCGGTCGTGGCCGCGATGGTCGCGTTGCTGGGCGCGGTAGCGGCTGCCCACCATGTCTACCTGGCCGCCGCCCACGCTGAATCCCGCTCGCCGGTAAGCGGTCCCTGACTGTGGGGCGGGCGCCGTCCAGACCGCGTTTACTCCGACCGCGAAACAGGAACTCCGGCGCCCGCCACCAGCGACGATAGCCTCAACCGGTCGTCGTGTGTGTCCGACGAGGTCACCGGATGCCCGACGACGGACCGACACCACGCCCGTCTCGACGGCTGCTCTTCCTCGATACAAGGCCGCCCGAGCGGTGCTCAGGTTCAGTCAAGGGGCGGCGTAGCCGATCGCGTAGCGACGCCGCTCGCGGCGCCCTTGGCGGGTTCTGGGCACCGTTCGACACTGGGGCCGCTTCGAGGGAGGGCACACCGCAGCTTCGCCTCGATGACCGGCACCGAGAGCACTCCGCGCACCGGAAGCGCGCGCCCGGCGCCGGTCGTGATCCGCTCCCAGCCCGGCGCTACCTGTCCACGCCGAGGCCGAGGTCGAGCGCGGTCTGCGACCGCCACGCCGCGAACGCTTGATGAAGGTCGGCGGGGATGCTGAGCCGGACGGTCGTGGGCCGCCCGAAACCGGCGCCGATCTGACGTACCTGGCCTGGTAGCTGCTGCGGGTTCATCCGGTCTGTTCGCGGTCGGGGCAGGTCTGGTCGTTACAAGCCTGCCAGCCGAGGAACTCCCCCGGGGCCAGCCACGCCGGGGCCGCGGTGGCGGCATAGAGGTTCTCAACCTGGGCGATGCTCATGTCCAGGTCGTAGCAGACCGTCGGGTCGGCGGCGAGCCGGACGAACGCGGTCTTCGCGATCCGGGCGGCGAAACCGATCGCGGTCTGCGGGGACCGGGCGATCACGATCGTCGCCAGGCCGACACCGAGACCGGGGACGAGGTCGGCTTTCGTCCCGACCAGCTTCCCGCCGTGCTCGCCCTGCTGGCGGCGCATCGCGGTCCGTAACGGCGCCGCGATCGCTGTCCCGACCTGCGGCGACACCTCAAGAAGTTGCATCACGCAATGAAAATTCTTCGCCACCAGCGCGCCCCCACAGGTCCAGGTCCAGGATAGTCCGATTCATGCCGCGTTAGTCGATCTTGCGGGTACTGGTCTGGAGACCGTCGGCGCCGACGATCCTGCTGGCGAGGTGTTCGATCTCGGCGGTGGTGAACCGGTCGGGTAGCGCGATCGGGAGCAGCCGGAAACCGTCGCGGATGGTGTTGAGCGCGGTCGCGAGCCCGGCGACGTGGTTCCGGGCGACGACGTCGATCTCCACGCTGAGCAGGTCACGGTCGTGTCCGTGACGAGCCGGGTTCAGGATGACCGCGGCGACCGCGCGGGACAACACACCGCGCCACAACAGCCCCGTGAAGTGCTCACCCAGGACCTCCGCCGCCCCGGGAAGGTCCTTCCCGGGCAGATCGAAATCCTGACGGCAGACGACCAACACCGCGTTCACGCCCACGCCCACCGGCCTCATCGTCCTCACCGCGCCGACCGCCGCGGCCCCGGCTCCCAACACGGAACCTCGGTGATGTCCCGGATCGCCCACTTCAGCTGCGGCGCCAACGCCTCCGGGTTCCGAGCCCGCGCCCGCCGCGCCCGGTCCCGCTCCACAAACTCCCCCGCAACATCCTGAACCTGCCCCAACACATTCGGCGCACACCAATACATCACACCGACACACTCCAACTCCCGAGCACGGTCCACCACCGCCGACAACAAACCCGCCACCATATCCGCCTCCCCATTCTTCGGCGGCGACTCCAAATAACGCGACCGCGTCTTCCGCGACAACTCCACCTCCACCAAAGCACGCCGCCCATCCGGGAAAACCTCAACCCCATCCGGCATATGCGGCACCGGCACACCACGCGGACGCCACCCCGTTAAATGCTGCAACGTCCGCTCCGACACCCAACGCCCCACATCCAAACCCACCCGATGAAACCGCACCGCCGCCACCGCACGCACATGCCCCGACACCGTCTGCCGCGGACGCCACCCCGGAACATCCCACCCCAACAACTCCCGAACCAACGTCCGCGACGGCCACACCCACATCGCCCCCGCATCCACCTTCCCCGTACACACCCACCCCGCACGCTTCCAACGACCCACCACCGCATGCGCCGCCTGCGCCGACACCCCCAACACACTCGACAACAAATCCAGAGGCAACCCATACTGATGCGCAGCAATCTCCAACAAACCCGTATCCCGCGCCGTCAACACCACCGAACCCGCATCCCGACGCCGCGCACGCACCCGCTCACCGACTTCACCCAACACCACAACCACCCTTTCCTGCTACCCATCCAAAATATTCCGCCAACAACATCGCACACCACCGAGGCGTCAGCGAGGCGAACAACCCCACCCACCGCAAAAGATCACCACCCAACCCGACCACCCCGATAAACCGAGGGTTTGACTGCGCCGATGCGCAGCGAGGCGAACAACCCACCTACGAGCAGATACGCCCAACCCAACCCAACCACCACCTCCCCCACAGTCTGTTGACTTTGCCTTTGACCTTGCTTTTTTAAAGGCATTGAACTTCGTACTAGAACACTGGGGTCACTCCGTGACCCGGTCGGGCTGGGGGGCCGGGGCCCGACACCACCGCCGGCCGTCAGCGAAGCAGGCTGGGGGTGGTGTCGGGCCCCGGCCCCCCAGCCCGACCGGGTCACGGAGTGACCCCAGTGTTCTAGTACGAAGTTCAATGCCTTTAAAAAAGCAAGGTCAAAGGCAAAGTCAACAGACTGTGGGGGAGGTGGTGGTTGGGTTGGGTTGGGCGTATCTGCTCGTAGGTGGGTTGTTCGCCTCGCTGCGCATCGGCGCAGTCAAACCCTCGGTTTATCGGGGTGGTCGGGTTGGGTGGTGATCTTTTGCGGTGGGTGGGGTTGTTCGCCTCGCTGACGCCTCGGTGGTGTGCGATGTTGTTGGCGGAATATTTTGGATGGGTAGCAGGAAAGGGTGGTTGTGGTGTTGGGTGAAGTCGGTGAGCGGGTGCGTGCGCGGCGTCGGGATGCGGGTTCGGTGGTGTTGACGGCGCGGGATACGGGTTTGTTGGAGATTGCTGCGCATCAGTATGGGTTGCCTCTGGATTTGTTGTCGAGTGTGTTGGGGGTGTCGGCGCAGGCGGCGCATGCGGTGGTGGGTCGTTGGAAGCGTGCGGGGTGGGTGTGTACGGGGAAGGTGGATGCGGGGGCGATGTGGGTGTGGCCGTCGCGGACGTTGGTTCGGGAGTTGTTGGGGTGGGATGTTCCGGGGTGGCGTCCGCGGCAGACGGTGTCGGGGCATGTGCGTGCGGTGGCGGCGGTGCGGTTTCATCGGGTGGGTTTGGATGTGGGGCGTTGGGTGTCGGAGCGGACGTTGCAGCATTTAACGGGGTGGCGTCCGCGTGGTGTGCCGGTGCCGCATATGCCGGATGGGGTTGAGGTTTTCCCGGATGGGCGGCGTGCTTTGGTGGAGGTGGAGTTGTCGCGGAAGACGCGGTCGCGTTATTTGGAGTCGCCGCCGAAGAATGGGGAGGCGGATATGGTGGCGGGTTTGTTGTCGGCGGTGGTGGACCGTGCTCGGGAGTTGGAGTGTGTCGGTGTGATGTATTGGTGTGCGCCGAATGTGTTGGGGCAGGTTCAGGATGTTGCGGGGGAGTTTGTGGAGCGGGACCGGGCGCGGCGGGCGCGGGCTCGGAACCCGGAGGCGTTGGCGCCGCAGCTGAAGTGGGCGATCCGGGACATCACCGAGGTTCCGTGTTGGGAGCCGGGGCCGCGGCGGTCGGCGCGGTGAGGACGATGAGGCCGGTGGGCGTGGGCGTGAACGCGGTGTTGGTCGTCTGCCGTCAGGATTTCGATCTGCCCGGGAAGGACCTTCCCGGGGCGGCGGAGGTCCTGGGTGAGCACTTCACGGGGCTGTTGTGGCGCGGTGTGTTGTCCCGCGCGGTCGCCGCGGTCATCCTGAACCCGGCTCGTCACGGACACGACCGTGACCTGCTCAGCGTGGAGATCGACGTCGTCGCCCGGAACCACGTCGCCGGGCTCGCGACCGCGCTCAACACCATCCGCGACGGTTTCCGGCTGCTCCCGATCGCGCTACCCGACCGGTTCACCACCGCCGAGATCGAACACCTCGCCAGCAGGATCGTCGGCGCCGACGGTCTCCAGACCAGTACCCGCAAGATCGACTAACGCGGCATGAATCGGACTATCCTGGACCTGGACCTGTGGGGGCGCGCTGGTGGCGAAGAATTTTCATTGCGTGATGCAACTTCTTGAGGTGTCGCCGCAGGTCGGGACAGCGATCGCGGCGCCGTTACGGACCGCGATGCGCCGCCAGCAGGGCGAGCACGGCGGGAAGCTGGTCGGGACGAAAGCCGACCTCGTCCCCGGTCTCGGTGTCGGCCTGGCGACGATCGTGATCGCCCGGTCCCCGCAGACCGCGATCGGTTTCGCCGCCCGGATCGCGAAGACCGCGTTCGTCCGGCTCGCCGCCGACCCGACGGTCTGCTACGACCTGGACATGAGCATCGCCCAGGTTGAGAACCTCTATGCCGCCACCGCGGCCCCGGCGTGGCTGGCCCCGGGGGAGTTCCTCGGCTGGCAGGCTTGTAACGACCAGACCTGCCCCGACCGCGAACAGACCGGATGAACCCGCAGCAGCTACCAGGCCAGGTACGTCAGATCGGCGCCGGTTTCGGGCGGCCCACGACCGTCCGGCTCAGCATCCCCGCCGACCTTCATCAAGCGTTCGCGGCGTGGCGGTCGCAGACCGCGCTCGACCTCGGCCTCGGCGTGGACAGGTAGCGCCGGGCTGGGAGCGGATCACGACCGGCGCCGGGCGCGCGCTTCCGGTGCGCGGAGTGCTCTCGGTGCCGGTCATCGAGGCGAAGCTGCGGTGTGCCCTCCCTCGAAGCGGCCCCAGTGTCGAACGGTGCCCAGAACCCGCCAAGGGCGCCGCGAGCGGCGTCGCTACGCGATCGGCTACGCCGCCCCTTGACTGAACCTGAGCACCGCTCGGGCGGCCTTGTATCGAGGAAGAGCAGCCGTCGAGACGGGCGTGGTGTCGGTCCGTCGTCGGGCATCCGGTGACCTCGTCGGACACACACGACGACCGGTTGAGGCTATCGTCGCTGGTGGCGGGCGCCGGAGTTCCTGTTTCGCGGTCGGAGTAAACGCGGTCTGGACGGCGCCCGCCCCACAGTCAGGGACCGCTTACCGGCGAGCGGGATTCAGCGTGGGCGGCGGCCAGGTAGACATGGTGGGCAGCCGCTACCGCGCCCAGCAACGCGACCATCGCGGCCACGACCGGCGCGGCGACCAGGGCGACACCAGCGGTGAGGACACCGACGGCAGCGAGCAGCCCGAAAGTCCGTAGGAACAGAAGCCCACCGATGGCCGGCGCCGACGCGCGCGGCCCCGCCGGCCCCGCCGGTGTCGTCGTGTGTGGAGTTGCTCGCGGTGGCGCTGGTGGTGTGGTGAGTAGTTCGTAGGCGCTGGTCAGGGCGATGAACCGTTCCGGGTCGCCGCCCCGGTCGGGGTGGTGATGGCGGGCCGCGGCCCGCCACGCGGTCCGCAGCAGCTCAGGTGAGGCGCCGGCGGGGACACCGAGCAGCGCCGCGGCGGCGGCCCGCGCCTGTTCAGGATGGACACTCGGGCTCGGGCTCATCGTGGGTCCTCGTTGCTGGTGTCGTGTGTCCAGTCGTCCCCGGTCCAGTCCGGGGCCTGGCCATCTCCGCCGCCGGTGGCCCGGGCGCCGTTACCGGTCGTGGTGCCGGGGCGGCGGAGCCGCCTGTTCACTGCGGCGGCCTGGCCGGCGGTCAACTGCCGACGCGTCAGCGCCGGCCCGGAAGTCGGGGCGTCGCGGTGCGGTGAACCGGCGATCGCGGCCGAGCGGGTGAGTGGGGCGACGACGCCGTAGATGACCTGGTCGGGGGTGGCGTAGGCGAGGTGGTGGCGGGGGAGTTGGCGGAGTCGGTTCGGGTCGAGTAGGTAGGTGTGCTGGCGGCGCACGGTCCCGACACCGGTCATACGGCCACCGTCGAGTTGGTAGCCGACTTCGTCGACCAGCCGCGTCCCGAACCGCTCGGCCAACGCTTCGGCGTTGCTGGTGCGGCCGAGCAGGGCACCGCCGCCCATCGCGCCCAGCAGACGGCGGCGTTGGTCCTCGGTGTCGGCGAGGCCTTCATAGGACTGGGCGGAGACGATGACCGACCCGCCCAGGGAACGGAGGCGTTCGACGAGGTTGATGACATCGCCCGCGGTGTCACCGGAGACCGCGGAGAACTCGTCGATGACGAACAGCACCTGCCGGCGTTGCCCGTCGTGAGCGACACCGAGTTCGTAGGTCAGGAGTTCGATGAGGACGGCGGTCTTCGTGGCCGCGACGACCTGGTCGGTGGCGCCGGGCACGGAGACGTAGAGGGCGTCGAAGTCCGACAAGGGCTGCCCGGCGTCGAAGTCGCCGCCGATGCTGCGGAACAAATCCGCGAACAGCAACAGGTCGCTGTCGAGCGATGAGGCGCCCGCTCCGCCGCCGGTGGTCTTGGTCAGGGCGGCGATGGCGCGTTCCTCGACCGGATGTCCCGCCCACGCCGCCGTGAGCCAGGCCGGGTCGAGGCGTTGCAGGAACTCCGCCGACGACGCGGGCGGTTTCTCGGTGGGTGCGTCGATGATCAGGTGGAGCAGGCCGCGTTGGAGGACGTCGTAGAAGCGGTGATCGGTTTTCGCGAGTTTGTGCAGGGCGGCGCGCAGCTGGGTGGCGGGCATGCGCCACATGTTCAGCCGGGTCTCGAACGGGAACACCCCGACACGGTCCGGGTGCAGGCCTAGGTCTTCCATGGCGTCGGCCCAGTCCCGGGCATCGTCGGCGGCGTCGGGTCCGCCTTTCGCCGCCAGGAAGATCACCAACGGCCGTGATCCGCCCGCCCCGGCGGTGCTCTGCTGCTGGTTGTAGGCGGCCCAGGCGATGTCCATCCAGCACGCCGAGCAGCGCACCAGCATCGTGGTCTTCCCGGCGCCGGTCTCGGCCAGGCAGACGGCGTGAAGGGCGATCGCGGGCATCGGGACCTGTAACCACGGCGCGGCGCGTCGACGCAGGGTGTCGGTGAGTAGGTCCGGCTGGGCGCGGACGGTGTCATAACGTGGGCCGAGGACGACCGACGGTGTGCCGTCACGGCCGTGGCTGGCCAGTGGGGTGCGCTCGCGGCGGGCGCGGCGGGCCGCCGCACCGGCGCGGATGTGTAGCTGGCGGCGGACGTGGCGTTCCCCGGCGGCCTGGGCGACACCGGACCGCATCCGCTTGGTGTAGAGGTGCCACCACACCCAGGACGTGATCGCCACCAGAGGGGCGGTCGCCGCGGCGGAGTCGATCCCAGCGGGCAGGTAGTGCCCGTCCCATGCCTGACGCACCGCCGAGGCCGTCAGCTCCAGGCCCCACCAGGGCAGCATGCCGACGATCGGCCCGGCCAGCGCCGCAGCGGCCACGACGACCAGGGCGAGGTTGCGCAGCCGGCGCGGTTCCCAGCCGCGGGCCCACGCCCACAACACCAGCACATGCCCGACCACGGTCGCGGGCACCACGACCGCCGCGACCGCCACGAACACCTGACCGACCGTGACACCACCGAACAACGGGATATCCGGAAGGTCCGGGGCCCGCAGGCCGCCTGCTCCGGTGTTAATCACGGTTGCCCTGTCTGTAATCAGATGACATATTTCAGCTCTTCCTATCCAAGGCGACCGCACATCGCACGTCACCCTCTCTTCTTGAAGTTTCTATAGGATTAACAGTGTAAACATTCCACCGGCAAGTAGCCCTGTCAGTGCACCGACGATTACCTGTGCTGTGGTGTGGTCATGAAGATGCACGCGCGACCAGGCAACTGCACCTACTAACAGCGCTGCCGCCCACCATTCCGGGCCGCTTGCAGTGGCCATGATCGCCACCGCGCTCATGCAGACAGCGGCGTGGATCGAGACTTTCCATGCAAGAGTGATCGCGCTGGTGACGAACAGTGTGGCGAGCAGTGTGAGATCGAGGGCGATGAGCGGCCATGGCGCGCGGAGAACGATGAGCAGTCCCAGGCCGATGGTGCTGAACCCGATAGTGGCGAGCAGGGGGACCAGCCGCCCTCGTCGGTTACGGACATGGTGGCCGTCCCACCGGCCGGTGCGGGCCCCCCAGACGATTACCGCCATCGGCAGAATGCTACTCGTGAGAGCGATGAGTAGTCCCCATCCTAGTGTCGGGAGCAGCGCACGCGTAACAACCCAAGCGAGGGCCAGTGGCAGCAGTGCGACTACCACGGATGGGGCTAAAATCTCAGTCAGCACGCGGGCTGTCCGGTTGATGACCGTTTGAGTGTGGCCGGACACTCGATCAGGAGATGCCATAGTCCGTGAAACGCTACCCTAGCTGGTTGTCTGATTTTCTGTCGGGCTCAAGTCCGAGCCCGACAGAGGTGAAGTGAGCATTCGATATAAATCAGGTGCCGCACGAAGAGCATGATAGGCTCGCAACAGCCGTCGCGCCTGAGCTTCGATGTCCATCTCCGGAATGGCATCAACCTCGGGAGTCTCCTTCTCCTTCTCCTTCTCCTTCTCCTTCTCCTTCTCCTTGCCTGGTTCTTGCTCGGCGGCCACTCCCCTCGCGAACACGTAGGCGTCGCTGAGAGCGGACACGCCTAGGTGGCCGCGCCCGGCGACGATTTCACGGGTCACCGCGACGTCCTTCTCAGCTTCGGTCACATGACGGGAAGCGCGGAGTTCAATGTCGCAGATTTCAAAGACTCGCCCGCACAAACGTGTTGTGGGGCTGACAGACGATTGGTGACGCTCGGCGAAGTATAGGTCCTTCAGGTTACCTTGGGCGATGAGCTCCCAGAGTGGCCTGAGTCGGCGGTAGAGGCGCTGATGCCGATAGTCAATTTGTTTGCGGACGATAAGTTTGACGAATTGGGGCGCCCAAAACCGCGAGAGCCAACCGAGAGTGCCGAGGACTAGTGCGACTAGCGGAAGTACCGTGCTGATGACGAGTTCCAGCGAGTCCTTGTGGATTGTCCCCCACCTCGGGAGGAGCCCAACAGAGTAGGCGCCGACGCTCCACAAACGCCCGGCCAGATAGAGCAGTACTACAGCGCATACGGTGCGATGAAGATGCAGACTGACGCGACGCCATGCTTCCGGCTCCAAGCGGAGCTGCTTGGACAAAAGAACAGTAAGACCGATTATCGCCCACCCGAACCCAACACTGTATATCGTGTAATAAGCGATCACCGATGGATGTAGCCGGGGGACCAGGAAAACGGCCTCACTGATATGCGTTGCCGCGAAACATGCTGCCATTCCAGCGGAAGCAACCGACAGGACCGCGGCACGGCGCAGAATGAGCCGCCGCGCTGAAAGCAAGTCCAACTGACTAAACGCCACTACAGCGGTAACGCTCAACCCTGCCGCAAGAACCAGAACATTTCCCAGAAGCTGGGAAATGTTGGGGTAAACAATATCTATAATGTCCCTGCTGGGTGGGGCCATGACGGCCACTGCGAGCCCCAAGCTCGCCATGTACAACAACATTGCCCGTACTTCTGGCGGTGTAGTTCTACCCACCTTCCGTCGGTGAAGTCGCCATCGTATAGTAGCGACACAGAAACAGACCACGGGAAACAGATAGTACACCGTAGTGTTGGCAACTTCGGCAGGAGACATCTCGCCGCTAAACTCTTTCTGCGTTGGATATATGGGTTGTAATGCTCGATGCGGAGCGCCTGAGTGCCGCTACCCACCCCCTTCCTGCGAGTCGCAATCTGTGTTTCCCGAGAAGCTTCGCAAGATGCGCAGGACAACCTCCCGATCCTGCTCCCCGATCTGTGTGCTCCGAAAGAAAATCTCCTTCACGTCCGCGCTTCGTGCCGCTACGAGGATTTCTATCTGCTTTTTAATGTCTTCCGCTTCGGGTCCGTCGAAGAAGTACCCAGCTGGAATTCTAAAGAATTCAGCTAAACCGCCTATGAAGTCCAGGGTGGGGTTTTTGCGTTGCCCGCGGCGGAGTACCCGCACGTACTGACTGGTCGCTTTATATCCGGCTTGTCGCACTCCGGCTGCGACTTCAGAATTTGAATAAGGTCCTCGCCCAGCGGGATAAAGATGGTCGAACAGATAGTTCAAGCGGTCAGCAAATGAATCGCTAGGATTGTGGTTCAGCTGGGATTCCTGGCCTTCTGATGTGCCCAACAGGTCTCCTTCGTCAAGCTTGCAATGCAGTAAAGCTACTCCAGTCGACAGCTCTTCGGCTGCACTCCTCACCCGCCGAAAGTCGTTCTCATGCGAAGAGCTACAGTGTCACTCACTGCACCTTCTGTCTCCGATTTCGGCTCGGGCGAGGCGGCTGCAGCGGACAAGCAGGTAGCGAACGCCTCCGCTTCACGTTCCGCGCAGTCCTCGTAGACGCTCCTCCCGAGATAAACTGTCAGCGCCTCAGGAGTAATGCTGGCCATGCTTCGAAATAGAGGGGAATCTTCCGGCCTCCGCGCCGCGGCATGGTCGAGCACCATGTGTCCGACTTCATGCAGGATGATATGCGTAGCATGCGGAGCGTCCAGTGGGAATCCTATCTCGTCATAGGTTCGCCTCGGGATGTATACTCCACACTCACCTCCTCCGAGTTCCCTAAATAAAAAGGTTCGCATCTTTATGGGCCGCCCCCTGTGGGTTTCTAATCGTTCCAGGTAGTCGCGGATCGACCCGTCAAAGTGGCCGATGGATTCGTTAAGATCGGAAATTACGCTCGCGCAGCGCTCAAGAACTTCCACATCAACTGACGGCTCTGTCACGTCGGCGGGGTTTCTCCGGAGACCTCTGCGTCGGCGAGGTGCGATCTGATCCTGCCCTCGGCGGGCCCATAGACCTCTACAACACCGAGGAGTGGCCCAAAATATTATATCCATGTCGTAGGTCTCCGGTCCCGAAGAAGATGCGGGGAACTTTTCTTCGTCAGCCCCCAAGATGGGGACTCGCCATTTTTCGTCCTGCTCTCGTAGCGCTACGAGTCGCCGGAAGCAGCTTTCGACCGGGAGCCAGGACCCTGGATCGGCCGTCAGGGACCCCGTGGGGATTCCGATCCCCACAGCGACCTGGACGACTTCCTCCGCGGACAGCGCGACCCTCCCGTCCGAAGCCACCTGTCTCAGCACCCGGCGCGCATCAGGTCTCGGCCACGCCGAGTCGCTCCGCAGGCCGCGCGACTCGTGATCCAGCTTCAGCACGGTTGATGACAGAAAGCTGAGTCTTTCGAGTAAGGTTCCATCAACTGATCGTGTCGTCACGCGTACTCCACGTAGGCGCACTGCGGCAGGGGTAGGTCACTTCGCCCGGCGATCGTTCTTCGCGTCATCCGCCTCCACCTATCCGAACTATAGTTTGCTGACCCTAGCAGGGCATGCGGTCCCCGTCGCCACCGAGGCGGCCACGCTGGCCCGTCGCCTTTGCGATTTCCCCAGGTACATTGCCATATATCTAGCAGTATTGCGGACCCGCGGCGCCCAGTCTATAGTTTGGGAGCTCAGATGCGAGGGAGGCGCGATGATCGGTGCAAGCATGGACGGTGCGGCACTCGGCTTCCCGTCTGTCTCCGGCTGCGATCGGCCGGTCTGATGTCGCGACGCAGCAGTGAGTGCGTCTCTCCGTGGCTGGTAGCGCCAGGACTCGGTTCCCGGGACACGGCGTCCGACAGTGCAGAACCTCGGGATGATCTTGGGACCGCATCCGTGCACGTCATTACCTCGCGGCGCCCACGACCGGACCGTCCAGCAGCGCAGCGTGGAGGGCCCGCCGGGCACTACTGCTCTGCTGCGCCCGATCCTGGTGATCATGTTGAGTTACCGTCGCCGCAGGTCAGGTTCGACGAAGCGTTCCCAGCGGCGGCGCCGCGGCGGCGGCCTCTCGACCGCGTGCCGGCGGAGCCGTCGTTCGCCCGTGCGGTGCGTTCGGTGGAGCCGGTGTCGGACGTGGAGGCGTCGGCGTTCGCTGCCCGCTTCGCCTGCGATTTCCAGTCGTTCGACGAGGACGTGCCGTGGCGCCGCGCTGAGGTCCTGCGCGAGGTCCTGGCCGATGCGGCGGCGTGTACGTGGGGCTGGTCCGGCGCGGGCCGTCAGCGTGCGGATTCCCCGTTGCCGGGGCGGTTGTATCGCCGCTCGGACACGGTGGTGTTCGTCGAGGTCGTCGTCCGCGCCACGCCGTATGTCCGCGTCGACACCACCGGCGGTGTGCCTGTCGATGGTCCGGAGGTCGGGGAGGTGGCGGCGGTGCCGGGGATGGTCGGCCGCTCTTGCGCGCCGCCGGAGACGGACGCGGCCTGGGCCGCGGGTGAGGCGTGCTGGGTGCGGATGACGGTGCCCGTCACACGCGCTCCGGAGGACGGCCGTCTGGTCGTCGATCCCGGTCTGCTCACCGGTCCCACCGCTGACGAAACAGGCGGTGGTCGTTGATGTCGTCGAGTAATCACGTGTCGTCGTCGTCGGAGGCGGCGGAGTCGGGCGGGACGCCGTCGTGGTTGACCGGAGATGCTGCGGCGTGGGCGGTTCCCGGTACGCCGCCCGCGGCCGAGACGCCGGCGGCCGGAGCATCTGGTCCCGATGATCCGGGCGGGTCCACGGAACCGGCCGCGGCCCCGCAGACTGTTCGATCTGCTGTCGAGCCGCCGGAACCGGCGGCGCCGGCGGCGGCGTTCTGGAACACCGACACCGCCGCCGCGCTCGGCGGCCAGGACGTTCCGGTCGCCGGTTTCTCTGATGGTGCCGCGTTCGCTGATGTGGTGCGCCCGAAGCTCGCGGCGCCGACACACGGCTGGCGGGCCGCCGTCTATGCCATGACTGCTGGGCGGTGGAATCCGGGCCTGTCCGAGGCCGAGCTGCGGTTGAAAGACCAGGTGCGGCGGGTCACGACACCGCTGTCCGGGCCGTTCTCCGTCGCGGTCGGCAGCATCAAAGGTGGTGTCGGGAAGACGACGTGTACCGGTGTGCTCGGGCTGGCGATGGCCGAGTACCGCGGGGACCGAGTCATCGCCATCGACGCCAACCCGGACGCCGGGACGCTCGGGGACCGCCTCGTCGGCGAGGCCCAAGCCGGGAAGCGGACGGTGCGGGACCTACTACGCGACCTGGACCAGGTCCGTACTTCTACGCAGCTGTCGGGTTACACCCACCTCGCCGGCCGCTTACGCGTGCTCACCTCGGAGCAGGCCCCGGAACTGTCGGAGATGTTCTCCGAGCGCGACTACGAACGTGTCCTGCGGCTGCTCTCGATCTACCACGAGCTGCTCCTCACAGACTGCGGGACCGGCCTGGTGCATTCGGCGATGCAAGGCACGCTGCGCCACGCCGACTCCCTGGTCGTGGTGGGTGCGCCGACGAAAGACGGGGCGTCGCGGGCGGCGCGGACGTTGCAGTGGCTGGCCACCCACCAGGACGACCAGGGCCGGTTTCCGTATCGGGACCTGGTCCGCGACGCCGTCGTCGTCCTGTCGTGTGATCGGCAGTCCCGGTATGTCGATGACACCGTCATCCGGGATTACTTCGCTTCCAGGGTGCGGGCAGTGGTGGAACTGCCCGCCGACCCGCACCTCGCCACGGGCGACATCATCGACCTCGACGCCCTGGCCCCGGCGACGCGGGATGCGGTCCTCGAACTCGCCGCTGTGGTCGCCGACGGTTTCCAGAGCCGCACCCACGGTCTGGCCTCCCACGGCTTCCGCGATGCCCGCGACGGCCATCAGGCCGGTATGCGGTGATCGGCTCCGGGCTGGTCACCGCCGTGGTGGGTGCGGTGACGTCGTTGGCGGTCGCGTTCGCTCCGGCCGCGCCTGTCCCGGCGGCCGCACGAGTCGAGTGCGGCTGGCGGATCACCGCGGTGCATGTCCTGGCCGAACTCGACGGCGACACCAGCGAGCGGGCGCAGATGTGGCGGTCGGCGTTGACCAGCGTCGGCGCCGACCAGCCCGGCTTCATCCCCGCCACCTGCTACCAGGCCGGGAACCACCCGGATGATCATGAAAACGGATCCACCGAGCATCCAGCACAGACCGGACAGACCGGACAGGACGCGCCTGGCCCGGGCGGTTCTTCTGCGCTGCCGTCCGTGCCCGGCCAGGGCGACACCGCAGGTGAGGTGTTCGGCTGGGGCGCCCCGGACGTTGTCGACGACTTCACCGGCACACAGCTGGGGCCCGGCTGGAACGCCTACGACGGCCCCGGGCATGCCGGGAACGGCACCCGCTCCCCGGCCGCGGCGACCGTCGCTGACGGCATTCTGACGATCGACGGGACCGGGGACGGCACGACCGCCGGCCTGGCCTGGACCGCGCACTCCCAGAAATACGGCCGCTGGGAAGTGCGGATGCGCGCCCCGACCGGGTCCCCCTCCTACAACGCCCTCGCCCTGTTGTGGCCGACCGAGGAGAACTTCCCGGTCGGCGGGGAGATCGACTTCGCCGAGATCATGGATCCGTCCCGGGACAAGATCGAGTTGTTCCTGCACTACGGCGCGGACAACTCCCAGGTCCACGGCGAACTCAAGATCGACGCCACCGAGTGGCACAACTACGCGGTCGAGTGGACACCCGGCGGTGTGACCGCGTTCGTCGACGGCCGCGAATGGTGGAAGACCACCGACACTTCGATCTTGCCGCCCGGCCCGATGCACCTCTGTTTGCAGCTTGACTGGTTCCCGCGCGGCGACGGCGAACCGGGGCGGATGCAGGTCGACTGGGTCAAGCAGTGGGGCCTGGCCGCCGGTGAGGGCCCGTCCACGACCTCCGGCGGCAGCGCCGGCTCCACGGATGCGGATTCGTCGACGTCGATCACCGACGAGATCAACAACAACACCGGCAGGTCGTCCTAGCCGCACCTGACCTACCGCACCAGCTCGTGCTCCCCGGCTCCCTGACCTGGAGGTTTCCCCCGCATGTCCCCGCTACCGCGTCCGACCCGGCGACGGTCGTCTCGTGCTGCGCGGCCGTCGTGGGCCGAGCACGTCCCCCGCCGCCGCCTGGCCGATCGGCTGTCTGATCGTCTGCCTGCTCAGGTGCCGACCGTGGGGGTGCGCCGCTCCGCGGTCGCGGTCCTGACCGCGACCGCGCTACTCGGCGGCGGCTACGCCGCCGCGGTCGTCACCGATCCGGAACGGCGGTCGGTGGCGGTGCTCGGACTGACCGCGACCGGCACCTGCGACCAAGCGACGGCGGCACGTCAGCACGCCGCCGCGTCCGCGACCCGTGACCAGGCGCGGGCGCTGCTCACCGACCTCACACTGTCTGACGACCCGGCCGACCACGCTCTGGCCGGACAGATCACCGATCTCGGATTCCGGCCCGCCACCGAGTCGGTCAGGTGGCGCCAGCACGCCGTGGACGTCTCCGACCAGCTCCACCACCTAAACAGCGCCGACCCGCAGCTCAGCGAGGTCGGTGTGCGCCTCGCCGCGGCCGGGCTCGGCCCGACACCGGCCGACCTGATGGCCCCGCCGCCCGCAGCGGACCTCGTCGACGACACCGCCGCCGCCGATGCCGCTCTCAGCGCGCTCGACCAGGCCCGGACCGCGATCACCGCACCAGCCACACCCGCGGCACCGGTGGAGCGGTCGCGGGCTGCGGCGCCGCCGGTCCCGGCAGCCTCACCGCCCACGACAGCACCAGCACCGACGACCAGCGCTGCCCCACGCCCCGACAGCGGCAGCGGCAGCGGTGAGAAGACGGGCGCGCTCACCACCGGTAGCGGCCGGGACGACGACAACCAGGTCACGACCGATCCCGCACCGAGCAGCGCGGCACCGCCCCCAGCGTCCTCGTCGTCGAACCGCGTCGTCACCGACGTGCAGACCAACCAGGGGGGGCCCCGGCGGCCGAGGACGCTGCGACCGCGCGAGCGGCGATCAGCATGGTCACCGACCTGCTCACCGCGATCCGCGCCGACGGCAGCAGCAGCGACGCCACACAGGTCGGCGTCACCGTCCTCGACGCTCTGGATCGTGATCGTCTCGCCGCGCTGGGCGCCGCACCCGCCGACCTCGACGCCCTCGACCAGCTCCGCACTACTACCGACACCGGCAGCAGCAGCGTCAGCGGCAGCGGCAGCCGAGACGGTGAGAACGAGGTGTCCAGCGCGCAGACCGGCCGGGTCGACGACGGGGCGCCGGGCCCATCCCCGACACCGAACTCGACACCGGACTCGGAGCCGGCGGCAGAGACGTCAGCCGTGTCGGTCGATCCCCGGCCCGGCGCGGCGATCACCCGCACCCAGACAGCAGCAGAAACGGCACCACCACCAGCACCACCGACGCCGACGGCGGCGCCGGGGACGGGGACGGGGACGGCGTGTCCGGTGGCGCGGCGGTGTCGGCGAGTTCGGGAGCGGTGTCGGCGGGCATCGAGAAGCTGACCGCGCAGGCCCGCGCCGCGGCCGAGGTCGACCCGGTCGCCCAGGACCTCCTCGACGCCCTCGACCGCACCACCACCAGCAACAACACCAGCAGCACCGGCGGCGGCACGAAGGGCAGCACGGACAGCGGTTCGGGCGTCGGCACCGATCCCGACGAGAACGAGCCGGCTGGTGAGCAGGCTGGGAACGAGCCAGCGGCGGCCGCGGTACCGGATGGAGCGGTCGACGAGCGCGGCGCCGCTGCCGGTGAGCAGCCGCGCCGGACTGCACCGAGCACCCCACCGAGCACTGCACCGGGTACCGCGGGACGGGGCGAGCCGCCGCCGAAGGCGACGGACGGAGGTGTGGTAGCCCCGGCGACGGACTCGACCTGGGACAAGCTAGCCGAATGCGAGTCCGGTGGCGACTGGACGACCCGAACCGGTAC
>NZ_JAHLJC010000013.1:0-10556 GCF_020496255.1 Pseudonocardia sp. ICBG1142
GGGCGCCACCCCACCCACCGAGACCAGCGTTTCCACAGGTCACACCGCGAAGCCGGTCGTCGACGATCGCAGAGCCGCGTCAACGCCGCTTCTCAGCCGCTTCAAAGTTGTATCAAGGCCCCTCAGTGCGTCCAAGATGATCTTTGGCGCGCTGATGTCAATGACTCATTGACGATGTCGTGAGCCTTGACTCTCGGTGTGGACCTCGTTGAGTACGTCCGCACGCAACCGGCACCCGGGACCGGTGATCATCAGATGATGCATGGGTGTGGTGGCTGTTGATCCTGGGTTGGCGGTGTTGAGCGTGTCGTAGGCGTGCATTGTCGGCCCGGTGGGCCGAGTCGGTGGGCCGTCGACTGTCCGGCACGGCGACGACACCGTCGGGGTGTCGCCGCGACTGCATCGCGTGACTCCGCTACACTTGTGCACACAGGTAGATAACTGCCTTCGTGATCATCACCAGTGAGGAAGGAGCTGCGGTTATGTCCATCGACGTCACGAGTGATCGTCCGGTGTTCGCTCAGATCGCGGATACGCTCCGCGAGCAGATCAGGTCCGGCGTACTTGCACCGGGGGCCAAGCTGCCCAGCGAGCCTGACCTTGTCGCTCAGTTCAAGGTCAACCGCAACACGGCTCGTCGTGCGCTCGCAGAGCTGCAACAGGAAGGGCTCATCGACAGCAAGCGCGGGATCGGGTCCTTCGTCCGCGAGGTCGCTCCGGTCCTGGCGCTGCGCAACGACCGCTTCTCTCGCTCCGCTCGGGCGGCAGGCAAGGGTGCTCTAGCTGCTGAGGCCGAGGCCCTGGGGCTCACCTGGCAGTCCGAGGATCAGGGCCCCATCGAGACAGTCACGGTCTCGCCGGAGATCGCCGAGGTCATCGGTGAGGCCACCGCTGTCGTAAAGCGCCGGCGTATGTGGGTTGCAGGTGTACCGACCCAGCTCGCCGACAGCTATATCCCTGCCAGCGTCGACGCCCAGATCAGCTACTCGGCTGGCCAGACGGCTCCCGGCGGCATCTACGGGCTCTTGGAGGCCAACGGCTTCCCGCTCGCGCGATTCCGTGAGGAGCTGATGTCACGCCAGGCCCGACCGGAGGAGGCGGTGGCGCTGCACCTGCCCACCGGGGCGCCGGTGACGGCACTCGTCCGCCACGCCATCACCGGCGACGGCCGGGTCGTCGAGTACTTCGACTCCGTTGCCGCTGGTGGCCTGCACCGCTACGTCTACGAGTTCGACGCAACCGACTGACCAGCCAAAAACAGCCAGAGACTGGGTCGATCGAGTGAGCGGCCCTTTCTCTTGCGGTGACTACTTGTCCATCCGGGTACCAGTGTGGGAAGGTGGGCAGGTAGATAAGCTGACGGTCCGGTCCGGAGTGGCGGATCGAGAACACGGGAGATGCGCATGTCGAACCAGGGTCCGAACAGCTTCAAGATCGATCAGGCCGCGACGTTCCAGATGGTCATGGTCATGGACGTCGCACCGAAGCTGCGCTTCGGCAGCGAGACCGATCAGGAGTGTATGAAGGATGGCACTCCGAAGTGGACGGCTCAGGTTACGGCCGGGTTCCGGACGTTCGGTGCCCCGAAGTTCGCGGTCCTGGCGATCACTATCGCTTCGCACGATGACCCCCGCCAGGGTGTCCAGCCCGGTATGTCGGTCGAGCTGGTCGGCTTGGAGGTCGGTGTGATGGACAAGAAGATCAAGGACCGCGACACCGGCCAGGAGAAGGTCGTGGGGGCGCAGGTCTACTACCGCGCTGAGGGCATCCGCCCGATCGGCGGCACGGCCCACAAGCGCGGCGAGCAGGCCGCGTGATGTCCGGCCCGGCCGTCCTGGTGCTGGTCTGGACCTCCTGCCAGCACGTCACCGAGATCGTCGATGACGGCGACCGGCTGCCTGATCAGTGCCCGCGGTGCGACGGCTGGGCCTTCACCGGCGACCTCGCCACGACCTCGTCGACCGACTCGACTCCGCTCGCCCGCGCGAGCTGATCACGACCACGGCCCTGGTTCGGAGATCACCTCCGGTCCGGGGCCGTTCTGACGAAGGGGGCCCGAGATGGGCATCTGGACCACCGCCTGCCGGGCGGAGCGAGAGCAGGACTGGGCCGGGCGCGAGTTGGTCGACCAGCTCACCGACACGTGGCGCCGGGCCTGCGAGCACGTCGGCCTGTCGCACGCCGTGCAGGTCGCCTCCGGCACCACGATCGTCGTCCCGCCGCTGGCCCGCGCTGACGTCTCTGGCCCCGACCCGGTCCTGATCGTCAAGCTCATGCCGGGCCAGCTCGCCGCCGACTTCCGAGCCCCCGAGGTGGCCGAGCGGCTCTCGGCCGCTCTGGGCTGCGACCGCATCCGCGTCGAGCCCCGCGGTCTGCACTGGGTCCGGATCGAGCTGCTTACCGGCGACCCGCTCGCCGTCGACGTCATCACCTCGCTCCCGGCCCGGGACCACTCGGTCAGCGACGTCGGAGTCCTCGTCGCCCGCGATGAGCTCGGCCGCCCGCTGGCGATGCCGTGGGACCAGGCCCCGCACACCTGCGTGCAGGGCGCGACCCGCTCCGGCAAGTCGGTGTGGTGCTACTCGGTGCTGGCACAGCTCGCCCGCCTGGACGATGTCCTGATCGCCGGGTCCGACCCCTCCGGGCTGCTGCTCGGCCGCCCCTGGGCAGGCACGCGCCACCAGGACTGGCAGGCCACCGGCAGCGGCGACGTCCTGGCTCACCGCGATCTGCTCGACCGCCTGGTCGCGGAGATGGACGCACGCATCGCCGAGCTGCCCGCGCGGCAGGACAAGCTCACCGCCTTCACTCCCGACCGGCCGCTGATCGTGGTCGTCCTCGAGGAGCTTGCCGGCCTACTGCGGCTGGCCTCCACCACCCCGACCCCGAAGGGCGAGCCGAAGGTGCGCGAGCAGCTGCTCCACGCGTTCGGGCGGTTGGTGTCGGAGGGGCACAAGGCCGGGATGCGGCTGCTGGTGGTCACCCAGCGCGCTGACGCGACGATCATCGAGGGCTTCGCCCGCGGGCAGCTTGGGCTGCGGCTGAGCTTCCGCGTCGACGACCCCGAGGCCCTGGTCATGCTCCACGGCCAGGATGCCCGCGCCGAGCTGGTTCAGCACCGGGAGTCCCCGCCCGGCGTCGCTCTGGTCCAGGCCCCTGGCATCGCTCTGACCCGAGCCCGCGGCCCGCGCCTGCCTGGGCCGTCGGAGGACGCCGACTACGCCCGGTACTGGGACGAGATTGCAGGGGACGCCCCGGCGCGCCTCCACCAGGTAGCGGCGTGAACAGGCCAAGGTCAGTGACCAGGCCGACAAAGAAAAAGGCCCCCAGGTGTTAGAGCACCTGAGGGCTGTCGGCCGGACGGAAGTCACCTGCGAAGCGAACGGAACCCCCGGCTAACGTGTTTGCGATTGTACTTGTTCACCGATCCGTCCGAGCTACGCCACGCGGGTATATCTCGACCTCCCACACCTCCCGGCGCCCCGCACGGCACGCCGCGTCGACGACTAACCGTCGGCGTCGTTGTATCGACGACAACACCGCATGCCCGATGACGGTCTGGAGCTCTGCCCGTCTCGACGGCTGCTCTTCCTCGATACAAGGCCGCCCGAGCAGTGATCAGGTTCAGTCAAGGGTCGACGGAGTCGATCGCGTAGCGACGCCGCGTGCGGCGCCCTTGGCGGGTTCTGAGCGCTGTTCGACACTTGGGCCGCTTCGAGGTAGGGCCTACCGCAGCAGGCGCTACTGCACCGGCACCGAGAACACTCTCAGCTCTCGCGCCGCAGGCGCGCGCCCGGTCCGGACGGGCCCGGCCCGCGGGCCGGAGGCAGGAGCGGGCCGGTGCCCGTCCCGGCCGGGCGCCGGCCACAGCGGGCTGATCGTTGGGGGTGCTCGATGACGGCCGCGTTGACGCGCGTCGACACCGCGGGCGTGCCCGCGCTTGGTAACGACGCGATAAGTGCCTTCACTGCAGGTCAGGACCACAGGCATGATCTTGCGAGGGAGTTCCGGGAGCGTCAGGATCAGGCGTTCCGGGAGAAGTACGCTGCTCGGCGGAAGCTTGCGAAGATCACGACGCTGCCGCGGGTCGCGCGGTGTGGCCGGGTCTCGATCAACACCGGAGGTGAGGTGTCGCTGCATCACACCCCGGGCACGGGCGGCGAGCCGGGCACGGCCGGGTTCGGCGGCCTGGTGACATGCGGGAGCGTCTGGGACTGCCCGGTCTGCTCGGCGAAGATCAGCGCCAAGCGGGCGAAGGAGCTCCAGCACTTGATCAACTGGAACGCTGAGCGGGGCGGCTCGGTCGCGCTGCTCAGCTTGACGATGAGCCATCACAAAGCTCACAGCCTGCGGGAGGTCCGCCGTGCGTTGACCCGGGCGTGGCGGCACCTGACCAAGGCGCGGGCCTGGCAGGAGCTCAAGCAGCTGCTGGGCATGGACTACGTACGCGGCATCGACTCGACCAGGACAGACGCGAACGGGTGGCATCTGCACATCCACGCATTGTTGATCTTCCCGGCCGATGTGAGCGGGCGGGTCCCAGAGCTGGTCGCGACGATCTACAAGCTTTGGACCGCCGGGTTGGCGAAGTCGGGCTTCACCGCCTCGTTCGAGCACGGGGTCGATGTCCGGGTCGGGACCGGGGCGCTGGAGAAGATGGCCAAGTACATCTCCAAGCTGGCGTTCGAGACCGTCGGGGGCCGCTGGAAGCAGGGGAAGAACGGGTCACGGACCCCGTTCGAGATCCTCGCTGATGCCCTGGAGGCCGGTGACGAGCGTGACATCGCGTTGTGGCAGGAGTGGGAGCAGGGCTCGAAGGGGATGCAGCAGCTGGTCTGGTCGAACGGGCTCAAGGCCAAGTGCAAGCTGGAGGAGATCGACGACGAGACCATCGCGGAGGAGAACGCCGGAGGCGAACTCGCAGCGGTTCTACCTGCACGGACGTGGCGCAAGGTCTATCCCGAGGCCGAAGACCTCCTGCTCGCGACCCGCCACGGCGGTGTCCCCGCCGCGCACGCCTGGCTCGACGCCCGGGGTCTGGACTTCGAGTTCGAGACCGACACCACCGAACGCGCCCTTCAACTTGACGATCCACCCGAGCGACAACCCTTCGGCTGGCTCAAGGCCTCCTTGGCAGCCGAGGACCCCGAACAGCGCCGAGCACGCCGACGCTGGTTCACCACACACCGGTTCGCCGAGCAACGGTTCGCTGCGCAATGATCAGGTCAGGACCCCGGCCCTGACTCAAGATCGAGAACTGTAGAGGTGGGTGGGGTGGCGCCCGACACCTCGACCGGCCGTCAAGCGAAGCAGGGTGGTTGAGGTGTCGGGCGCCACCCCACCCACCGAGACCAGCGTTTCCACAGGTCACACCGCGAAGCCGGTCGTCGACGATCGCAGAGCCGCGTCAACGCCGCTTCTCAGCCGCTTCAAAGTTGTATCAAGGCCCCTCAGTGCGTCCAAGATGATCTTTGGCGCGCTGATGTCAATGACTCATTGACGATGTCGTGAGCCTTGACTCTCGGTGTGGACCTCGTTGAGTACGTCCGCACGCAACCGGCACCCGGGACCGGTGATCATCAGATGATGCATGGGTGTGGTGGCTGTTGATCCTGGGTTGGCGGTGTTGAGCGTGTCGTAGGCGTGCATTGTCGGCCCGGTGGGCCGAGTCGGTGGGCCGTCGACTGTCCGGCACGGCGACGACACCGTCGGGGTGTCGCCGCGACTGCATCGCGTGACTCCGCTACACTTGTGCACACAGGTAGATAACTGCCTTCGTGATCATCACCAGTGAGGAAGGAGCTGCGGTTATGTCCATCGACGTCACGAGTGATCGTCCGGTGTTCGCTCAGATCGCGGATACGCTCCGCGAGCAGATCAGGTCCGGCGTACTTGCACCGGGGGCCAAGCTGCCCAGCGAGCCTGACCTTGTCGCTCAGTTCAAGGTCAACCGCAACACGGCTCGTCGTGCGCTCGCAGAGCTGCAACAGGAAGGGCTCATCGACAGCAAGCGCGGGATCGGGTCCTTCGTCCGCGAGGTCGCTCCGGTCCTGGCGCTGCGCAACGACCGCTTCTCTCGCTCCGCTCGGGCGGCAGGCAAGGGTGCTCTAGCTGCTGAGGCCGAGGCCCTGGGGCTCACCTGGCAGTCCGAGGATCAGGGCCCCATCGAGACAGTCACGGTCTCGCCGGAGATCGCCGAGGTCATCGGTGAGGCCACCGCTGTCGTAAAGCGCCGGCGTATGTGGGTTGCAGGTGTACCGACCCAGCTCGCCGACAGCTATATCCCTGCCAGCGTCGACGCCCAGATCAGCTACTCGGCTGGCCAGACGGCTCCCGGCGGCATCTACGGGCTCTTGGAGGCCAACGGCTTCCCGCTCGCGCGATTCCGTGAGGAGCTGATGTCACGCCAGGCCCGACCGGAGGAGGCGGTGGCGCTGCACCTGCCCACCGGGGCGCCGGTGACGGCACTCGTCCGCCACGCCATCACCGGCGACGGCCGGGTCGTCGAGTACTTCGACTCCGTTGCCGCTGGTGGCCTGCACCGCTACGTCTACGAGTTCGACGCAACCGACTGACCAGCCAAAAACAGCCAGAGACTGGGTCGATCGAGTGAGCGGCCCTTTCTCTTGCGGTGACTACTTGTCCATCCGGGTACCAGTGTGGGAAGGTGGGCAGGTAGATAAGCTGACGGTCCGGTCCGGAGTGGCGGATCGAGAACACGGGAGATGCGCATGTCGAACCAGGGTCCGAACAGCTTCAAGATCGATCAGGCCGCGACGTTCCAGATGGTCATGGTCATGGACGTCGCACCGAAGCTGCGCTTCGGCAGCGAGACCGATCAGGAGTGTATGAAGGATGGCACTCCGAAGTGGACGGCTCAGGTTACGGCCGGGTTCCGGACGTTCGGTGCCCCGAAGTTCGCGGTCCTGGCGATCACTATCGCTTCGCACGATGACCCCCGCCAGGGTGTCCAGCCCGGTATGTCGGTCGAGCTGGTCGGCTTGGAGGTCGGTGTGATGGACAAGAAGATCAAGGACCGCGACACCGGCCAGGAGAAGGTCGTGGGGGCGCAGGTCTACTACCGCGCTGAGGGCATCCGCCCGATCGGCGGCACGGCCCACAAGCGCGGCGAGCAGGCCGCGTGATGTCCGGCCCGGCCGTCCTGGTGCTGGTCTGGACCTCCTGCCAGCACGTCACCGAGATCGTCGATGACGGCGACCGGCTGCCTGATCAGTGCCCGCGGTGCGACGGCTGGGCCTTCACCGGCGACCTCGCCACGACCTCGTCGACCGACTCGACTCCGCTCGCCCGCGCGAGCTGATCACGACCACGGCCCTGGTTCGGAGATCACCTCCGGTCCGGGGCCGTTCTGACGAAGGGGGCCCGAGATGGGCATCTGGACCACCGCCTGCCGGGCGGAGCGAGAGCAGGACTGGGCCGGGCGCGAGTTGGTCGACCAGCTCACCGACACGTGGCGCCGGGCCTGCGAGCACGTCGGCCTGTCGCACGCCGTGCAGGTCGCCTCCGGCACCACGATCGTCGTCCCGCCGCTGGCCCGCGCTGACGTCTCTGGCCCCGACCCGGTCCTGATCGTCAAGCTCATGCCGGGCCAGCTCGCCGCCGACTTCCGAGCCCCCGAGGTGGCCGAGCGGCTCTCGGCCGCTCTGGGCTGCGACCGCATCCGCGTCGAGCCCCGCGGTCTGCACTGGGTCCGGATCGAGCTGCTTACCGGCGACCCGCTCGCCGTCGACGTCATCACCTCGCTCCCGGCCCGGGACCACTCGGTCAGCGACGTCGGAGTCCTCGTCGCCCGCGATGAGCTCGGCCGCCCGCTGGCGATGCCGTGGGACCAGGCCCCGCACACCTGCGTGCAGGGCGCGACCCGCTCCGGCAAGTCGGTGTGGTGCTACTCGGTGCTGGCACAGCTCGCCCGCCTGGACGATGTCCTGATCGCCGGGTCCGACCCCTCCGGGCTGCTGCTCGGCCGCCCCTGGGCAGGCACGCGCCACCAGGACTGGCAGGCCACCGGCAGCGGCGACGTCCTGGCTCACCGCGATCTGCTCGACCGCCTGGTCGCGGAGATGGACGCACGCATCGCCGAGCTGCCCGCGCGGCAGGACAAGCTCACCGCCTTCACTCCCGACCGGCCGCTGATCGTGGTCGTCCTCGAGGAGCTTGCCGGCCTACTGCGGCTGGCCTCCACCACCCCGACCCCGAAGGGCGAGCCGAAGGTGCGCGAGCAGCTGCTCCACGCGTTCGGGCGGTTGGTGTCGGAGGGGCACAAGGCCGGGATGCGGCTGCTGGTGGTCACCCAGCGCGCTGACGCGACGATCATCGAGGGCTTCGCCCGCGGGCAGCTTGGGCTGCGGCTGAGCTTCCGCGTCGACGACCCCGAGGCCCTGGTCATGCTCCACGGCCAGGATGCCCGCGCCGAGCTGGTTCAGCACCGGGAGTCCCCGCCCGGCGTCGCTCTGGTCCAGGCCCCTGGCATCGCTCTGACCCGAGCCCGCGGCCCGCGCCTGCCTGGGCCGTCGGAGGACGCCGACTACGCCCGGTACTGGGACGAGATTGCAGGGGACGCCCCGGCGCGCCTCCACCAGGTAGCGGCGTGAACAGGCCAAGGTCAGTGACCAGGCCGACAAAGAAAAAGGCCCCCAGGTGTTAGAGCACCTGAGGGCTGTCGGCCGGACGGAAGTCACCTGCGAAGCGAACGGAACCCCCGGCTAACGTGTTTGCGATTGTACTTGTTCACCGATCCGTCCGAGCTACGCCACGCGGGTATATCTCGACCTCCCACACCTCCCGGCGCCCCGCACGGCACGCCGCGTCGACGACTAACCGTCGGCGTCGTTGTATCGACGACAACACCGCATGCCCGATGACGGTCTGGAGCTCTGCCCGTCTCGACGGCTGCTCTTCCTCGATACAAGGCCGCCCGAGCAGTGATCAGGTTCAGTCAAGGGTCGACGGAGTCGATCGCGTAGCGACGCCGCGTGCGGCGCCCTTGGCGGGTTCTGAGCGCTGTTCGACACTTGGGCCGCTTCGAGGTAGGGCCTACCGCAGCAGGCGCTACTGCACCGGCACCGAGAACACTCTCAGCTCTCGCGCCGCAGGCGCGCGCCCGGTCCGGACGGGCCCGGCCCGCGGGCCGGAGGCAGGAGCGGGCCGGTGCCCGTCCCGGCCGGGCGCCGGCCACAGCGGGCTGATCGTTGGGGGTGCTCGATGACGGCCGCGTTGACGCGCGTCGACACCGCGGGCGTGCCCGCGCTTGGTAACGACGCGATAAGTGCCTTCACTGCAGGTCAGGACCACAGGCATGATCTTGCGAGGGAGTTCCGGGAGCGTCAGGATCAGGCGTTCCGGGAGAAGTACGCTGCTCGGCGGAAGCTTGCGAAGATCACGACGCTGCCGCGGGTCGCGCGGTGTGGCCGGGTCTCGATCAACACCGGAGGTGAGGTGTCGCTGCATCACACCCCGGGCACGGGCGGCGAGCCGGGCACGGCCGGGTTCGGCGGCCTGGTGACATGCGGGAGCGTCTGGGACTGCCCGGTCTGCTCGGCGAAGATCAGCGCCAAGCGGGCGAAGGAGCTCCAGCACTTGATCAACTGGAACGCTGAGCGGGGCGGCTCGGTCGCGCTGCTCAGCTTGACGATGAGCCATCACAAAGCTCACAGCCTGCGGGAGGTCCGCCGTGCGTTGACCCGGGCGTGGCGGCACCTGACCAAGGCGCGGGCCTGGCAGGAGCTCAAGCAGCTGCTGGGCATGGACTACGTACGCGGCATCGACTCGACCAGGACAGACGCGAACGGGTGGCATCTGCACATCCACGCATTGTTGATCTTCCCGGCCGATGTGAGCGGGCGGGTCCCAGAGCTGGTCGCGACGATCTACAAGCTTTGGACCGCCGGGTTGGCGAAGTCGGGCTTCACCGCCTCGTTCGAGCACGGGGTCGATGTCCGGGTCGGGACCGGGGCGCTGGAGAAGATGGCCAAGTACATCTCCAAGCTGGCGTTCGAGACCGTCGGGGGCCGCTGGAAGCAGGGGAAGAACGGGTCACGGACCCCGTTCGAGATCCTCGCTGATGCCCTGGAGGCCGGTGACGAGCGTGACATCGCGTTGTGGCAGGAGTGGGAGCAGGGCTCGAAGGGGATGCAGCAGCTGGTCTGGTCGAACGGGCTCAAGGCCAAGTGCAAGCTGGAGGAGATCGACGACGAGACCATCGCGGAGGAGAACGCCGGAGGCGAACTCGCAGCGGTTCTACCTGCACGGACGTGGCGCAAGGTCTATCCCGAGGCCGAAGACCTCCTGCTCGCGACCCGCCACGGCGGTGTCCCCGCCGCGCACGCCTGGCTCGACGCCCGGGGTCTGGACTTCGAGTTCGAGACCGACACCACCGAACGCGCCCTTCAACTTGACGATCCACCCGAGCGACAACCCTTCGGCTGGCTCAAGGCCTCCTTGGCAGCCGAGGACCCCGAACAGCGCCGAGCACGCCGACGCTGGTTCACCACACACCGGTTCGCCGAGCAACGGTTCGCTGCGCAATGATCAGGTCA
>NZ_JAHLJC010000014.1:0-39592 GCF_020496255.1 Pseudonocardia sp. ICBG1142
AAGGGGTGGTGTTTCGGCCGGTCGCGTGGTGTGAGCGGGCGACGGGAATCGAACCCGCGTAGCCAGTTTGGAAGACTGCGGTCAATGCCCTGCCCACCTGCGCGATCTGAGCCGGTCGACTGACCGTGAGTGGCCGTGAGTGACCGTGGTTCCCCGCCAGTACTCGCACGCTCGTTGCACGACCGGCCCCGTGGGGTGTCTTTTTTCCCACGCGCCCGGCCTGCTGGTGATCTCCTCGCGGCGCGGGTTCACCCCTGCCAGACCGAGGGGTGGGGTGCAAGGCACGGGGTTCAGCCTTGCACCCCACCCCTCGGTCTGGTTGCCGTCTCGGCGCGCCGTGAGGAGATCGCCAGCCCCGCCGCACTCCCCCTGATCTCCGAGCGGTGTCGGGTCCGGGCGGAGCCCGGCCGCCGGAGGCATCCCGGGCGGCACGCCCGGCCTACAGGACTGACGACGGTCCGCATCGACGCCTGGCGTGACGCGGAGCAAGGGCAGCGGCGGCCATCGTGCAGGCGTGCCGTCGGCGTCTCTGGGGTTCAGGCGGCTGCCTGGTGGCTTGGGGTCGGGTAGCCGAGCCCGCCGCCGCGAACGGGCCGGAGGTGTAGTGAGCGAGCGGCGGGGGCGGCGTGGCCGACCCCGCGCCGCCGGAGGCGGCGCCTTGATCCCCTAAAGCACAATTCGGCAACACACACGACCTAGACAGACGACGTGACGCAAGCGAGCCCGTACGGAACGACGCCGGCCGAGGTCAGCCGCCGGACGCATCATGGCGGCTGAAGGAAGCGGCGATGTGGCGGGCAGCGGCGACGGGCGTGACCGTCGAGGTATCCAACGTCGTAGTCGGTGGAGGCAAGAGTGGCGTGGCGTCCCAAGCAGCGAGCCGCGCCTGGAGGTCGGCGCTTCCTCGCTGCCGCATCTAATGCTTGCCACATCACTGGGGCACCAAGAGCAAAACGAGCCAATGAGTCTCTGGAGTCGCGCACAACGGCGTCAACGGCTTCCGGCTGACCTAGATGCAAACCGGCCAACCGTAGCGAGACTTTTCCTAGGCCCGACTCTATCGACATATACGTGCACGTACCGGCCATCTGCCAGATGACGCACCGAACGAGCCAGTCTATCGCGCGTCAGCCGATCGCCATCCGATAGCCATCAGTTCTACCGGACCACACTTTATGCGACGAAACAAATGGAAGTGCGTATCATAGCCAGTCAGCGCTGGCCGTGACGTGTCCTTACCTGCTGCAGGCGGCCCATAGGCAGAACCCCGCGAGTCACGCTGCGACCTTGTCGTGATCCGGCGAGCCTGCGCTGAGGCGGCTCACTGATGCGGAGTTCTCCACGACACGTGGGGCGATCGGAGGTCGGAAATTAGATCGAGGCCCTCCAGATGAGCCGTCCCAATCTGCAAGCTTCGTCGCGTCCCGGGCCGCTCCGCGCCGACGGAGATAGCTATGCTCGTCTGTGCGTCCACAAGCACCCAACGACAGTGGTGTCGGCATTGAATGGGCATGGGCGTCAATCGTACGACACAGCCATGCCGGTCGGTGAACTCCCTCGAAAGGGGCATCAGCGATGACACTGTTACCACACGAAGATTTTCAGTCACGACAGCAGCGACCGCCTCGTATTCGCGAGACGTACCTGATTGAGGTAAACCTCAGATTCGCGGTCATGGGGAGGGGACCGTCCAAGGACCTCCAGCAGTTGTTCCCCAGCGTCGAGTCACAGTGTCTTTGTCATCACAGTCCAGCCGACCTCACGGGCAAGCGTGCGCGCCATTCGATTTTCCACTACCCGGGTAGCCCCCTATCAAGATCACCTGCGTGGCGGCGGTCGCGCAGAGATCAGACCGAGATGACAAGCCCCTGCCTCGGGGCACGAACTCCGCCTAGACCTCGCCTCGTTTCAACCAGACCTTCCCCAGCAAGGAGCTTCATCGCCTCGAGATCGTAAAGGGGCTACCCCCCTTCGGATGGCGAGCGCCTTGGTCGAGGGGAGAGTCGCCACGTTGACCAGGCGTCCCGCTGAGATGTCGTTGGCGATGTGGCGGGCCTCTGCGCATGCAGCGCCTCGCCCCGCGACAGTGCCCGTCGTGAGGCTCCATGATCTCGATTTCCTGGTCGTTCACTCGGTCGTCCTGGCTAGCGTTCGGCGCTCCACTTGCACCCCGCTCGCGCGGGACAGAAATCCTACCACGCGCTGCAAGTCGCCGCTGGTCAGAGGCCCCTCGGAGTCGTAGCCTTCAGTTGACATGCTGAGCTATCAACTGCTAGCCTCACGTAGAGCTTGCAGCTGGACGCAGAGAGCGAACGCAGAGGAGCTGACATGGCACGCAGTAACAGGTTTGTGGTGGCGATGGGTGATGTGTTCCCGCTGGGGGCGTTCGTGGTGTCGGAGGTGGAGGCGGTGCGGGATTTTGAGAAGTCGGCGCCGGGGCGTCCGGTGCAGCAGGTCGATCGGGAGTCGGGGTTGCCGGTGTGGTCGGTGTCGGTGCTGGATGCCGATCCGGAAGCACGGCGGAGCGAGAAGACGGTGGTGGTGAAGATCGCTGCGGCGCATCAGCCGGTGCCGCCGGAGGCCACAGCGGGGTTGCCGTTTCGTCCGGTGGAGTTCGACGGGCTCACGGTGACCCCGTACGTGCAGGAGACCGGCGGGCGTCCGCGTGTGGCTTACAGCTTTCGCGCGGCGGGGATGCGCGCCCCCGGCCCCCAGCGTGGACATACGGCCAAGAACCAGGACGCCGCCTGACAAGCACTGTCGGACCAGGCGATATGTGTGGGAGAGCCCGTTAGTGGCGGGCTCCCCCACCGAGTCTTCCTTGCCGTGTGTTGCTGCCGTGGCAGGCAGTTGATCAACCCGGAACCAGCGTGGAAGGACACCGATCCTAGATGAACACCGGACTTTCTTCACCCCCTCCTGCCCTGCCCCGGGCGCTTCACGGTGCTGAACGTCATCGCTGGCGGGCCGGGGCGGCGTGTCGCGGGATGGACACCGAGTCGTTCTTCCCACCGACACCGCTCCGCACGCCGCCGAGCCTGCGTTGGAGGTGTGTCGTGGTTGCCGGGTCCGCAGTATGTGTCTGGTCGAGGCGCTGCTGGTCGAAGACCCGGCCCGCCGCTACGGCGTCCTCGGCGCCACCACCCCACAGGATCGACGGCGGCTGCACCGCACCGCTCGGGTCGCCGCCCGCCGGAGCACCGCCCCTGCTGCTGTTCCCACCGGGGAGCGCGGCGGCATGAACCCGACACGACCACCGATGTCGTTACCGGGGAGGGCACGGTGCGGTGCGAGGTGTGCCTGACCCCGCTGAGCGATATCTCCGGGGGGGCGGGCGGCGGTGTGGCGACCATCATGGGCAGCTCGCGTTGGTCCCGATCCTTGTCGTGTGCGCTCCGCGTCGTTCCCCCGAGCAGGACGGGGAGCGTGCGATGAGACGACAGGTTCTCTGGTCCTGGCCGGTCTGGCGACGGTGGTGGTGCTCGCTGGTCTGCATTGGGTGGGGCAGTTCCTCGGCCGGATCGCCGAGGGCGTGGCGACGGTCGCGGTCGTGTTCGTCACCGTGTGGTGGCCTGCAAGGCCGCGTGATCGTGACGGTGTGGGTGGTTCGGCATTGGCGCACCACGATCACCGCTGCGGTCGCTGTGGTGTGGTGCTCGCTGCTCGGGTGGCCCTCGCTGGTGGTCACCATCGCTGCGGTCGCTGTCGCGCTGGGGGTGTGGCGGTGGACATCGGTGGTGTCGTTCGATCGTTATGCCGGGCGTCGTCTGCGGGGGTGGTGGCTGCGCTGGCTGCTGTATGCGCCTCGGATGCCGCGCTGGCTGCGCTCCTGCAACCTGACGGTGCCGGACCGGGGCGGAGCACCGATCGCGGTGGTGAATCCATTGCGCCGCACCCCGGTCTTGTCGAGGTCGCGGCCGGTGGCTGATCAGCTCCCTCGGATTCTGGGGGTGCGCTCGGGGCCGTCGTGGGACGAGGTCCGGGTCCGCCTCGTTCCCGGGCAGACCCCGGAAGAGTTCGACACCGCCACCCGCGCCCTCGCTGTCGCGCGCAGGGTGCGGCGTTGTCAGGTGCGGGAGTTGTCCCCGAATGTGGTGTCGATCGATTTCCAGCGCCGCAACCTGCTGTCCGGGGTGGTGCGGGCGCCGGGCCTGGACACCCTGTCCGACCTGGACGGGTCGGCGATCGACCTGGAGAAGGTCTGGTCCGGGCACACCGAGTACGGCACGGACTGGCATCAGTCGTTGATCGGTGGTCACACCCTGGTCGCGGGGGCGACTGGGGCGGGGAAGGGGTCGTTGATGTGGGCGCCGTTGTGTGCGATCGCCCCCGCGATCGGTGACGGCCTGGTCCGGGTCAACGGGATCGACCCGAAAGGTATGGAGCTGGCCTACGGGCGGGGAGTGTTCCACCGCTACGCCGTCACCAGCAAAGACGCCCTCGCCCTCCTCGATGATCTTGTCGAGAGCATGGAGGCCCGTAAACGCGAGTACGCCGGGGCGACCCGCCTGGTCCCCGTCACCCGGGACACCCCGTTGGAGATCGTGGAGTTCGACGAGATCGGTGCGCTGCTGCGTTACGGCGGGGACCGCAAGACCCGCGAGGCGATCACCGACCGCGTCGCCCTGCTCACCACCCAGGGCCGCGCGTTGGGCTACACCGTGCGCGGCTATGTGCAGGAACCGACCAAGGACACCGTCCCGGTGCGGGAGCTGTTCCCCCGCCGCATCTGCCTACGCGTCGCCTCGAAGTCCCATGTGTCGATGGTCCTCGGCGATCACGCCTACGACCGTGGTGCGTGGGCCAACCGGATCGGTGAAGACGAACCCGGCGTGGGCTATCTGTTCGGCGACGGCATCCGTGAACCCCTGCGTATCCGGGCCGGGTGGGTGTCTGACGGTGCGGTCAAAGACCTAGAAGCCTTCGTCACCCGCACTTCCCCGACCGCCGGAGTGGCGCCGGTCCTGACCCTCCCCGACCCGACCGTCCACCACCGCGAGATCGGAGACGCAGCATGACCAACGCCGACACCCACACCGACAGCGCCGACACCGTGACCGACAGCGCGCCGGGGCGGGAGCCGGTCGATCAGGACACGCTCACCCGGGCGCAGAAGGCGATGCTGGCCCTGTCGCACGAGGTCGCGGTCCAGCTCGCCGAGGACCACGGCGTGTGTGTCCGCCCCCTGGCGATGCGCCGCATCGACCAATCCACCGGACGGATCGATGTCGTGCCGGTGCCGTGCGGTTCGACACGGGAAGACCAGTGCCGCCCCTGCTCAGACAAGGCCCGACGGCTGCGGATGACCCAGTGCCGCGAAGGCTGGCACCTGGAGAACGAACCCGCCGTCACACCTGCCGACCCGACGACCGCGCAGAAAGAGTTGATGGCCGCCCGCGCGGACTTCCACGCCGCCTACACTGACTGTCTCGCCGCCGGAGACAACGCCGAGTGTGATGAGATACGCGAGATCGTCGAGGACATCGACACCGAACTCCGCGCCCTCGGAGTCCGCGGACCCCTCGCCCCGCTCGACCCCCGCCCGAAGGCCATCCGCCGGACTACCCGGCGTCGTCAGGACGCCCCGAACCTGCCCCGGCGGCCTGTGGAGGACCGCACGATCGGACGGGTGTTCGGCGGGAAATATCGGCCCTCGACCTTCCTCACCCTGACCCTGGACACCTACGGCCGCGTCGACGGCAACGGCGCCGCGATCGACCCCGATACCTACGACTACCGCCGCGCCGCCCGCGATGCGATCCACTTCCCGAAGCTGCTGGACAGGTTCTGGCAGAACACGCGGCGCTGTGTCGGCTGGGACGTGCAGTACTTCGGGACCGTCGAACCGCAGAAACGCGGTGCCCCGCACTTCCACGCCGCCATCCGCGGCACCATCCCCCGCGCAGAGTTGCGCGCGATCACCGCCGCCACCTACCACCAGGTCTGGTGGCCCGCCCACGACGACATCGTCTACACCGGGGACAAGCTCCCCCGCTGGGACCACCGGCAGAAAGCCTTCGTCGACCCCGACACCCACACACCGCTCCCCACCTGGGACGAGGCCACCGACCCCGAGGTCCTCACCACGCCGGCCCACACCGTGGTCTTCGGCCCCCAAGTGCATGTGAAAGGCATCCTCGGCGGCACCGAAGAAGCCGGACGCCACATCGGCTACCTCACCAAATACCTCACCAAATCCGTCGGCCACGCCGCCGGACTCGACGACACCGCCACCACCCGCCAGCGCGACCACGCCCGACGCCTCACCGCCGAACTCGCCATCACCCCGTGTTCGCCGCGCTGCCCGATCTGGCTGCTCTACGCCGTCGCACCCAAGGGTGCCCGCCCGGAGATGACCCCCGGGCACTGCACCGGCACAGCGCACAAGCCCGAACACCTCGGCATCGCCGGACGCCGCGTCCTGGTCTCCCGCAAATGGTCCAACAAGAGCCTCGGTGATCACCGCGCGGACCGGAGCGCGTTCGTTCGGCAACTCCTCGACCACGCCGGAGTGACACCCGCCTACGCGATCGATGACGGACCCTTCAACTGGGAACCCGTGCAACCCGGCGACAGCGACGTCCCACCCCGCCCCGTCCTGCTTCTGCACGCGATCCATCAACGCCAACGATGGCGCGCCGACTACGACGCCGCCCTCCTCACCACCACCGGCCCACCACCGGACGACCGTTCGGCAATCGGGTGTTCGGCTACCCGTGATCAGGCCGCGTAGCAGGGACGCCGTCGATGACGCAGTACCTGACCGTGGCCGAGACCGCCCGCTACCTGAACACCTCCCCGCGTTTCGTGCGGCGCCTGGTCGCAGCCCGACGGATCGCGTTCTACCGCATCGGACGGCATGTGCGCTTCGCCGTGACCGACCTCGACGCCTGGCTCGCCCAAGGCCGGGTCGAACCGTTCCCCCACCGACCACACCCACACCCCCGGCGAGGAACGCGATGACGGCGAACAAGACGAGTCGGCGCCGGTTCGGCTCCATCCGCCGCCTGCCCTCCGGGCGGTATCAGGCCAGCTACCCCACCAACAGCGGGCAACGCCGCACCGCCCCGGGAACCTTCGACCGCAAAGGCGACGCCGCCCAATGGCTCACCCTCGTCGAAAGCGACATCCTGCGCGGTGACTGGTTCGACCCCGCCCTGGGCCAGCTACCCTTCCATGACTTCGGGGAGCAGTGGATCACCGAACACCGCGTCAGCGCCCGCACCCGCGAGGAGTACCGCAGCATCTGGCGCCACCACATCGACCCGTTCCTCGGCCCGATCGACCTCGCCGAGCTGACCACCGCAGTCATCCGCACCTGGCGCACCACCCTGCTCGCTGCCGGACGCTCCGAAGACCGCACCGCGAAGGCCTACCGCCTCGTCCGCGCCATCTGCACCACCGCCGTCGACGACGGCCGGATCACCCGCAACCCCTGCCGCATCAAAGGCGCCGGTGAACACCGCACCCCCGAACGCCCCACCGCCACCATCGGCCAGGTCTTCGACCTCGCCGCCGCGATGCCACCCCGCTTCCACGCCCTGATCCTGTCCGCCGCGTTCACCGGACTGCGCTGGGGAGAACTCGCCGGGCTACGCCACTGCGACCTCGACCTGAACACCGCCACCCTCCACGTCCGACGACGCCTGGCCCAACTCAGCCGAGGCGGCCTCCGACCCGGGCCACCCAAATCCGCCGCCGGTATCCGCACCCTCTCCCTGCCCCCGTTCCTCGTCGAGGTCCTCACCACCCACACCGCCGCCTACTCCGGCCCGCCACCGGACGGACTGATCTTCTGCGGACAACGCGGCGGCATGCTCCGACGCGGGAACTTCGGCCGCGCAACCGACTGGCCCACCACCGTGGTCAAGACCGGGCTCCCCACCGGTTTCCATTTCCATGACCTACGTCACACCGGTAACCATCTCGCTGCTACTGCTGGGGCCAGCACCCGCGAACTCATGCACCGCATGGGCCACGGCACCATGCGCGCCGCACTGATCTACCAACACGCCACCACCGAACGCGACCGCCGCATCGCCACCCAGATCGCCGCACTGGTCGACCGCGAACGCCGACCCCACACCGATCAGGACATCGAGGCCGACGACGACGGCTGAGTCGTCAGAGAGTTCACCGGCGGCTTCCCTCATCGGGCACGTATTCCCCACCCCTCCGAGACCACCTCAATCGGGCGAGCGATAACGCTGCGCCCCCCGGTCTTCGGTCCACCCAATTTCATACTCGCCGCAGGAGAACGTCGACTCGGGAAAGTCGCGCCCCTTTCGCATCATGAATTCATCGGCAGTCGCACTATCGTGGAATACTCCAAGGATTCGACAGTCGTCAGCTTCCTCCTGGAGGACGATCCAGACCGTCGACGGCGCGGCGGCATGAGTGACCACGCGACGACCCCGCCCGTACAGCCCCGACCCCGGTTCACCCCGGCTCCGCCGCACGGCCCGATCAAGAGCATGGGCACACAGGACGACCAGCACCCCGGTCACCACGAAGAGCCAGTCGAATCCACCGTTCCACACGGTGAGGATGACCACGAGGCCCGCCGCAGTGCACACAGCCCAGACGATGTTGAGCATGCGCACGCCTCCCTGCCGTCTCATGTTCAAGCGTCCGGGGGCGGCCACTCGCCCTCTTCTCGCACACCGGTCGCACGTCCCGCACCACCCCCTGTTCAAGATCGATAAGGGGTGGTGTTTCGGCCGGTCGCGTGGTGTGAGCGGGCGACGGGAATCGAACCCGCGTAGCCAGTTTGGAAGACTGCGGTCAATGCCCTGCCCACCTGCGCGATCTGAGCCGGTCGACTGACCGTGAGTGGCCGTGAGTGACCGTGGTTCCCCGCCAGTACTCGCACGCTCGTTGCACGACCGGCCCCGTGGGGTTGTCTTTTTTCCCACGCGCCCGGCCTGCTGGTGATCTCCTCGCGGCGCGGGTTCACCCCTGCCAGACCGAGGGGTGGGGTGCAAGGCACGGGGTTCAGCCTTGCACCCCACCCCTCGGTCTGGTTGCCGTCTCGGCGCGCCGTGAGGAGATCGCCAGCCCCGCCGCACTCCCCCTGATCTCCGAGCGGTGTCGGGTCCGGGCGGAGCCCGGCCGCCGGAGGCATCCCGGGCGGCACGCCCGGCCTACAGGACTGACGACGGTCCGCATCGACGCCTGGCGTGACGCGGAGCAAGGGCAGCGGCGGCCATCGTGCAGGCGTGCCGTCGGCGTCTCTGGGGTTCAGGCGGCTGCCTGGTGGCTTGGGGTCGGGTAGCCGAGCCCGCCGCCGCGAACGGGCCGGAGGTGTAGTGAGCGAGCGGCGGGGGCGGCGTGGCCGACCCCGCGCCGCCGGAGGCGGCGCCTTGATCCCCTAAAGCACAATTCGGCAACACACACGACCTGAGCAGACCTCGCCCACCGCCTCCGTGAGCACCAGCGGTACTTCGTTCGGGAACCGACGCCCGTACCGCACTTTTAGTGACAGGCCGTATGATAAGTGCACAGTGCCTGACGGCTAGTCCCTCACTCGGGAGGCAGGATGTTCGGCTTAGTTGCACGCTTCGACCTCGCGGACGCAGAGGCGGCCCGGAGGTTCGACGCTTTAACTTCAGCTACGTGTGAGCAGATCAAATCCTCAGAGCCAGGCACCCTGCTCTACCTCGTAAATACTGTATCCGCCGAGCCACTGGCTCGAATTTTCTACGAACTTTACATCGACCGCGACTCCTTCGAGGCCCACGAATCCACTGCGCACGTGAAGCACTTCCTGGCAGAACGCGAGCAGTACATCACAAACCTGCGAGTCGAGTTCATCGCCTCAACGAACGGCAAGCCGACACTCCGATGAGAAGCGATTCGTCAACAGACTTCGGTCGGAAAATAGCATTCCTGCGCAAGAAGCTTGGATACTCGCAGGCGGAGTTTGCACAAAAGGTCGGACGCTCTGAAACCTGGGTAAGTCAGGTGGAGCGCGGAGTTCGGCGAATCGACCGCATGTCAGTGCTTGAACGCGTAGCCGACGCCCTTGACACTGAGGTCGGCGAGCTGACACCAGAAAAATCCTGGCCACTCGCACAGACAGGGAAGCCTGCTGCCGCTACTGAGTTAGCACTAACCCTGGCGTCGAACCACGCGCTCCAGGCGCTACCGAAATCGCCCCAGCCGGTAGATATCCCGGCATTGAAGAGCGAACCAGTCACGCATGGAAGCTGGCCCACTCTGCTCAGTATGAAGAGCTTGCAATTCTCTTGCGTGATTTGATCACAGAAGTCGAAACCGCCAGCGATCAGGCTGGCAACGAGACTCCCCCCGCAGTCCGGCAATCGCGCGCTCGGATGTACCTCGCTGCATCTGCAATGCTAGCCAAGCTAGGGGAATTTGATGCAGCCTGGGTGGCAATCGATCGCGCCACGGCGTCCGCTCACACCTTAAAGAACGCGCACTTACTGGCCGAATGCGCATTTCGTCTTGCGATTGTCTTTCAAGCGAGCCGACGCTTCGACATGGCCCGTCGAGTCGCAGGCGATGCCGCCAACGCTCTGTCTCAAACCTACCCCCAGGGGGATTCAGACCCCGCAACCTACGCACTGCTTGGCGCACTTCATCTTCAACTTGCTACAGCTTCAGCGCGCAGCGGAGACGGAGATGCAGCCTACCGTTACCTAAATGATGCGCGAGAGGCCGCTGAGCACGTTCACGATGGCCGCAATGACTACAACACCGAATTTGGGCCGACCAATGTGAGTCTGCACGAGGTTGCTGTCGCAGTTGAGCTTGGCGACGCTGGCCGAGCCCTACGCGTAGCAGAACAGATCGACGACGGCCGTCTGTCCGCCGAGCGGCAGGGCCGATTCTTGATCGATGTCGCCAGCGCAAGCGCACAGCTGCGCCGCACCGACGCCGTGATCAATGCACTCCGCCGCAGCTTCACCGTCTCGCCGCAACAGGCTAGGTCACACAGCCGAGCGCGCACCCTCATTGCGGACCTCCTGCGGTCGCATGGCGACGACCCTCGCGTGAAGGAGCTGGCCGGACAGGTCACCTCCAACTGACCTCCGCCAAGACCCGCACTAAAAGTATTGACTAGCACAACCAGTGCGAGTACTGTCGGGATAGCGGCGGGAGATGCCTGTCGCTCACGGAGGAGCTGACATGGCGCGTAGTAACAGGTTTGTGGTGGCGATGGGTGATGTGTTCCCGCTGGGGGCGTTCGTGGTGTCGGAGGTGGAGGCGGTGCGGGATTTTGAGAAGTCGGCGCCGGGGCGTCCGGTGCAGCAGGTCGATCGGGAGTCGGGGTTGCCGGTGTGGTCGGTGTCGGTGCTGGATGCCGATCCGGAAGCACGGCGGAGCGAGAAGACGGTGGTGGTGAAGATCGCTGCGGCGCATCAGCCGGTGCCGCCGGAGGCCACAGCGGGGTTGCCGTTTCGTCCGGTGGAGTTCGACGGGCTCACGGTGACCCCGTACGTGCAGGAGACCGGCGGGCGTCCGCGTGTGGCTTACAGCTTTCGCGCGGCGGGGATGCGCGCCCCCGGCCCCCAGCGTGGACATACGGCCAAGAACCAGGACGCCGCCTGACAAGCACTGTCGGACCAGGCGATATGTGTGGGAGAGCCCGTTAGTGGCGGGCTCCCCCACCGAGTCTTCCTTGCCGTGTGTTGCTGCCGTGGCAGGCAGTTGATCAACCCGGAACCAGCGTGGAAGGACACCGATCCTAGATGAACACCGGACTTTCTTCACCCCCTCCTGCCCTGCCCCGGGCGCTTCACGGTGCTGAACGTCATCGCTGGCGGGCAGCGGCGGCGTGTCGCGGGATGGACACCGAGTCGTTCTTCCCCACCGACACCGCTCCGCACGCCGCCGAGCCTGCGTTGGAGGTGTGTCGTGGTTGCCGGGTCCGCAGTATGTGCTGGTCGAGGCGCTGCTGGTCGAAGACCCGGCCCGCCGCTACGGCGTCCTCGGCGCCACCACCCCACAGGATCGACGGCGGCTGCACCGCACCGCTCGGGTCGCCGCCCGCCGGAGCACCGCCCCTGCTGCCGTTCCCACACCGGGGAGCGCGGCGGCATGAACACCGACACGACCACCGATGTCGTTACCGGGGAGGACACGGTGCGGTGCGAGGTGTGCCTGACCCCGCTGAGCGCGGTATCTCAGGGGGACGGGCGTCGGTGTAGCGACCATCATGACCAGCTCGCGTTGGTTCCCCTCCTTGCCGTGTGCGCTCCGCGTCGTTCCCCGGAACAGGACGGAGAGCGTCGATGAGCACGACAGGTTCTCTCGTTGTTGCCGGTCTGGCGACGGTGGTGGTGCTCGCTGGTCTGCATTGGGTGGGGCAGTTCCTCGGCCGGATCGCCGAGGGCGTGGCGACGGTCGCGGTCGTGTTCGTCACCGTCTGGTTGGCCTGCAAGGTCGTCGTGATCGTGACGGTGTGGGTGGTTCGGCATTGGCGCACCACGATCACCGCTGCGGTCGCTGTGGTGTGGTGCTCGCTGCTCGGGTGGCCCTCGCTGGTGGTCACCATCGCTGCGGTCGCTGTCGCGCTGGGGGTGTGGCGGTGGACATCGGTGGTGTCGTTCGATCGTTATGCCGGGCGTCGTCTGCGGGGGTGGTGGCTGCGCTGGCTGCTGTATGCGCCTCGGATGCCGCGCTGGCTGCGCTCCTGCAACCTGACGGTGCCGGACCGGGGCGGAGCACCGATCGCGGTGGTGAATCCATTGCGCCGCACCCCGGTCTTGTCGAGGTCGCGGCCGGTGGCTGATCAGCTCCCTCGGATTCTGGGGGTGCGCTCGGGGCCGTCGTGGGACGAGGTCCGGGTCCGCCTCGTTCCCGGGCAGACCCCGGAAGAGTTCGACACCGCCACCCGCGCCCTCGCTGTCGCGCGCAGGGTGCGGCGTTGTCAGGTGCGGGAGTTGTCCCCGAATGTGGTGTCGATCGATTTCCAGCGCCGCAACCTGCTGTCCGGGGTGGTGCGGGCGCCGGGCCTGGACACCCTGTCCGACCTGGACGGGTCGGCGATCGACCTGGAGAAGGTCTGGTCCGGGCACACCGAGTACGGCACGGACTGGCATCAGTCGTTGATCGGTGGTCACACCCTGGTCGCGGGGGCGACTGGGGCGGGGAAGGGGTCGTTGATGTGGGCGCCGTTGTGTGCGATCGCCCCCGCGATCGGTGACGGCCTGGTCCGGGTCAACGGGATCGACCCGAAAGGTATGGAGCTGGCCTACGGGCGGGGAGTGTTCCACCGCTACGCCGTCACCAGCAAAGACGCCCTCGCCCTCCTCGATGATCTTGTCGAGAGCATGGAGGCCCGTAAACGCGAGTACGCCGGGGCGACCCGCCTGGTCCCCGTCACCCGGGACACCCCGTTGGAGATCGTGGAGTTCGACGAGATCGGTGCGCTGCTGCGTTACGGCGGGGACCGCAAGACCCGCGAGGCGATCACCGACCGCGTCGCCCTGCTCACCACCCAGGGCCGCGCGTTGGGCTACACCGTGCGCGGCTATGTGCAGGAACCGACCAAGGACACCGTCCCGGTGCGGGAGCTGTTCCCCCGCCGCATCTGCCTACGCGTCGCCTCGAAGTCCCATGTGTCGATGGTCCTCGGCGATCACGCCTACGACCGTGGTGCGTGGGCCAACCGGATCGGTGAAGACGAACCCGGCGTGGGCTATCTGTTCGGCGACGGCATCCGTGAACCCCTGCGTATCCGGGCCGGGTGGGTGTCTGACGGTGCGGTCAAAGACCTAGAAGCCTTCGTCACCCGCACTTCCCCGACCGCCGGAGTGGCGCCGGTCCTGACCCTCCCCGACCCGACCGTCCACCACCGCGAGATCGGAGACGCAGCATGACCAACGCCGACACCCACACCGACAGCGCCGACACCGTGACCGACAGCGCGCCGGGGCGGGAGCCGGTCGATCAGGACACGCTCACCCGGGCGCAGAAGGCGATGCTGGCCCTGTCGCACGAGGTCGCGGTCCAGCTCGCCGAGGACCACGGCGTGTGTGTCCGCCCCCTGGCGATGCGCCGCATCGACCAATCCACCGGACGGATCGATGTCGTGCCGGTGCCGTGCGGTTCGACACGGGAAGACCAGTGCCGCCCCTGCTCAGACAAGGCCCGACGGCTGCGGATGACCCAGTGCCGCGAAGGCTGGCACCTGGAGAACGAACCCGCCGTCACACCTGCCGACCCGACGACCGCGCAGAAAGAGTTGATGGCCGCCCGCGCGGACTTCCACGCCGCCTACACTGACTGTCTCGCCGCCGGAGACAACGCCGAGTGTGATGAGATACGCGAGATCGTCGAGGACATCGACACCGAACTCCGCGCCCTCGGAGTCCGCGGACCCCTCGCCCCGCTCGACCCCCGCCCGAAGGCCATCCGCCGGACTACCCGGCGTCGTCAGGACGCCCCGAACCTGCCCCGGCGGCCTGTGGAGGACCGCACGATCGGACGGGTGTTCGGCGGGAAATATCGGCCCTCGACCTTCCTCACCCTGACCCTGGACACCTACGGCCGCGTCGACGGCAACGGCGCCGCGATCGACCCCGATACCTACGACTACCGCCGCGCCGCCCGCGATGCGATCCACTTCCCGAAGCTGCTGGACAGGTTCTGGCAGAACACGCGGCGCTGTGTCGGCTGGGACGTGCAGTACTTCGGGACCGTCGAACCGCAGAAACGCGGTGCCCCGCACTTCCACGCCGCCATCCGCGGCACCATCCCCCGCGCAGAGTTGCGCGCGATCACCGCCGCCACCTACCACCAGGTCTGGTGGCCCGCCCACGACGACATCGTCTACACCGGGGACAAGCTCCCCCGCTGGGACCACCGGCAGAAAGCCTTCGTCGACCCCGACACCCACACACCGCTCCCCACCTGGGACGAGGCCACCGACCCCGAGGTCCTCACCACGCCGGCCCACACCGTGGTCTTCGGCCCCCAAGTGCATGTGAAAGGCATCCTCGGCGGCACCGAAGAAGCCGGACGCCACATCGGCTACCTCACCAAATACCTCACCAAATCCGTCGGCCACGCCGCCGGACTCGACGACACCGCCACCACCCGCCAGCGCGACCACGCCCGACGCCTCACCGCCGAACTCGCCATCACCCCGTGTTCGCCGCGCTGCCCGATCTGGCTGCTCTACGCCGTCGCACCCAAGGGTGCCCGCCCGGAGATGACCCCCGGGCACTGCACCGGCACAGCGCACAAGCCCGAACACCTCGGCATCGCCGGACGCCGCGTCCTGGTCTCCCGCAAATGGTCCAACAAGAGCCTCGGTGATCACCGCGCGGACCGGAGCGCGTTCGTTCGGCAACTCCTCGACCACGCCGGAGTGACACCCGCCTACGCGATCGATGACGGACCCTTCAACTGGGAACCCGTGCAACCCGGCGACAGCGACGTCCCACCCCGCCCCGTCCTGCTTCTGCACGCGATCCATCAACGCCAACGATGGCGCGCCGACTACGACGCCGCCCTCCTCACCACCACCGGCCCACCACCGGACGACCGTTCGGCAATCGGGTGTTCGGCTACCCGTGATCAGGCCGCGTAGCAGGGACGCCGTCGATGACGCAGTACCTGACCGTGGCCGAGACCGCCCGCTACCTGAACACCTCCCCGCGTTTCGTGCGGCGCCTGGTCGCAGCCCGACGGATCGCGTTCTACCGCATCGGACGGCATGTGCGCTTCGCCGTGACCGACCTCGACGCCTGGCTCGCCCAAGGCCGGGTCGAACCGTTCCCCCACCGACCACACCCACACCCCCGGCGAGGAACGCGATGACGGCGAACAAGACGAGTCGGCGCCGGTTCGGCTCCATCCGCCGCCTGCCCTCCGGGCGGTATCAGGCCAGCTACCCCACCAACAGCGGGCAACGCCGCACCGCCCCGGGAACCTTCGACCGCAAAGGCGACGCCGCCCAATGGCTCACCCTCGTCGAAAGCGACATCCTGCGCGGTGACTGGTTCGACCCCGCCCTGGGCCAGCTACCCTTCCATGACTTCGGGGAGCAGTGGATCACCGAACACCGCGTCAGCGCCCGCACCCGCGAGGAGTACCGCAGCATCTGGCGCCACCACATCGACCCGTTCCTCGGCCCGATCGACCTCGCCGAGCTGACCACCGCAGTCATCCGCACCTGGCGCACCACCCTGCTCGCTGCCGGACGCTCCGAAGACCGCACCGCGAAGGCCTACCGCCTCGTCCGCGCCATCTGCACCACCGCCGTCGACGACGGCCGGATCACCCGCAACCCCTGCCGCATCAAAGGCGCCGGTGAACACCGCACCCCCGAACGCCCCACCGCCACCATCGGCCAGGTCTTCGACCTCGCCGCCGCGATGCCACCCCGCTTCCACGCCCTGATCCTGTCCGCCGCGTTCACCGGACTGCGCTGGGGAGAACTCGCCGGGCTACGCCACTGCGACCTCGACCTGAACACCGCCACCCTCCACGTCCGACGACGCCTGGCCCAACTCAGCCGAGGCGGCCTCCGACCCGGGCCACCCAAATCCGCCGCCGGTATCCGCACCCTCTCCCTGCCCCCGTTCCTCGTCGAGGTCCTCACCACCCACACCGCCGCCTACTCCGGCCCGCCACCGGACGGACTGATCTTCTGCGGACAACGCGGCGGCATGCTCCGACGCGGGAACTTCGGCCGCGCAACCGACTGGCCCACCACCGTGGTCAAGACCGGGCTCCCCACCGGTTTCCATTTCCATGACCTACGTCACACCGGTAACCATCTCGCTGCTACTGCTGGGGCCAGCACCCGCGAACTCATGCACCGCATGGGCCACGGCACCATGCGCGCCGCACTGATCTACCAACACGCCACCACCGAACGCGACCGCCGCATCGCCACCCAGATCGCCGCACTGGTCGACCGCGAACGCCGACCCCACACCGATCAGGACATCGAGGCCGACGACGACGGCTGAGTCGTCAGAGAGTTCACCGGCGGCTTCCCTCATCGGGCACGTATTCCCCACCCCTCCGAGACCACCTCAATCGGGCGAGCGATAACGCTGCGCCCCCCGGTCTTCGGTCCACCCAATTTCATACTCGCCGCAGGAGAACGTCGACTCGGGAAAGTCGCGCCCCTTTCGCATCATGAATTCATCGGCAGTCGCACTATCGTGGAATACTCCAAGGATTCGACAGTCGTCAGCTTCCTCCTGGAGGACGATCCAGACCGTCGACGGCGCGGCGGCATGAGTGACCACGCGACGACCCCGCCCGTACAGCCCCGACCCCGGTTCACCCCGGCTCCGCCGCACGGCCCGATCAAGAGCATGGGCACACAGGACGACCAGCACCCCGGTCACCACGAAGAGCCAGTCGAATCCACCGTTCCACACGGTGAGGATGACCACGAGGCCCGCCGCAGTGCACACAGCCCAGACGATGTTGAGCATGCGCACGCCTCCCTGCCGTCTCATGTTCAAGCGTCCGGGGGCGGCCACTCGCCCTCTTCTCGCACACCGGTCGCACGTCCCGCACCACCCCCTGTTCAAGATCGATAAGGGGTGGTGTTTCGGCCGGTCGCGTGGTGTGAGCGGGCGACGGGAATCGAACCCGCGTAGCCAGTTTGGAAGACTGCGGTCAATGCCCTGCCCACCTGCGCGATCTGAGCCGGTCGACTGACCGTGAGTGGCCGTGAGTGACCGTGGTTCCCCGCCAGTACTCGCACGCTCGTTGCACGACCGGCCCCGTGGGGTTGTCTTTTTTCCCACGCGCCCGGCCTGCTGGTGATCTCCTCGCGGCGCGGGTTCACCCCTGCCAGACCGAGGGGTGGGGTGCAAGGCACGGGGTTCAGCCTTGCACCCCACCCCTCGGTCTGGTTGCCGTCTCGGCGCGCCGTGAGGAGATCGCCAGCCCCGCCGCACTCCCCCTGATCTCCGAGCGGTGTCGGGTCCGGGCGGAGCCCGGCCGCCGGAGGCATCCCGGGCGGCACGCCCGGCCTACAGGACTGACGACGGTCCGCATCGACGCCTGGCGTGACGCGGAGCAAGGGCAGCGGCGGCCATCGTGCAGGCGTGCCGTCGGCGTCTCTGGGGTTCAGGCGGCTGCCTGGTGGCTTGGGGTCGGGTAGCCGAGCCCGCCGCCGCGAACGGGCCGGAGGTGTAGTGAGCGAGCGGCGGGGGCGGCGTGGCCGACCCCGCGCCGCCGGAGGCGGCGCCTTGATCCCCTAAAGCACAATTCGGCAACACACACGACCTGAGCAGACCTCGCCCACCGCCTCCGTGAGCACCAGCGGTACTTCGTTCGGGAACCGACGCCCGTACCGCACTTTTAGTGACAGGCCGTATGATAAGTGCACAGTGCCTGACGGCTAGTCCCTCACTCGGGAGGCAGGATGTTCGGCTTAGTTGCACGCTTCGACCTCGCGGACGCAGAGGCGGCCCGGAGGTTCGACGCTTTAACTTCAGCTACGTGTGAGCAGATCAAATCCTCAGAGCCAGGCACCCTGCTCTACCTCGTAAATACTGTATCCGCCGAGCCACTGGCTCGAATTTTCTACGAACTTTACATCGACCGCGACTCCTTCGAGGCCCACGAATCCACTGCGCACGTGAAGCACTTCCTGGCAGAACGCGAGCAGTACATCACAAACCTGCGAGTCGAGTTCATCGCCTCAACGAACGGCAAGCCGACACTCCGATGAGAAGCGATTCGTCAACAGACTTCGGTCGGAAAATAGCATTCCTGCGCAAGAAGCTTGGATACTCGCAGGCGGAGTTTGCACAAAAGGTCGGACGCTCTGAAACCTGGGTAAGTCAGGTGGAGCGCGGAGTTCGGCGAATCGACCGCATGTCAGTGCTTGAACGCGTAGCCGACGCCCTTGACACTGAGGTCGGCGAGCTGACACCAGAAAAATCCTGGCCACTCGCACAGACAGGGAAGCCTGCTGCCGCTACTGAGTTAGCACTAACCCTGGCGTCGAACCACGCGCTCCAGGCGCTACCGAAATCGCCCCAGCCGGTAGATATCCCCGGCATTGAAGAGCGAACCAGTCACGCATGGAAGCTGGCCCACTCTGCTCAGTATGAAGAGCTTGCAATTCTCTTGCGTGATTTGATCACAGAAGTCGAAACCGCCAGCGATCAGGCTGGCAACGAGACTCCCCCCGCAGTCCGGCAATCGCGCGCTCGGATGTACCTCGCTGCATCTGCAATGCTAGCCAAGCTAGGGGAATTTGATGCAGCCTGGGTGGCAATCGATCGCGCCACGGCGTCCGCTCACACCTTAAAGAACGCGCACTTACTGGCCGAATGCGCATTTCGTCTTGCGATTGTCTTTCAAGCGAGCCGACGCTTCGACATGGCCCGTCGAGTCGCAGGCGATGCCGCCAACGCTCTGTCTCAAACCTACCCCCAGGGGGATTCAGACCCCGCAACCTACGCACTGCTTGGCGCACTTCATCTTCAACTTGCTACAGCTTCAGCGCGCAGCGGAGACGGAGATGCAGCCTACCGTTACCTAAATGATGCGCGAGAGGCCGCTGAGCACGTTCACGATGGCCGCAATGACTACAACACCGAATTTGGGCCGACCAATGTGAGTCTGCACGAGGTTGCTGTCGCAGTTGAGCTTGGCGACGCTGGCCGAGCCCTACGCGTAGCAGAACAGATCGACGACGGCCGTCTGTCCGCCGAGCGGCAGGGCCGATTCTTGATCGATGTCGCCAGCGCAAGCGCACAGCTGCGCCGCACCGACGCCGTGATCAATGCACTCCGCCGCAGCTTCACCGTCTCGCCGCAACAGGCTAGGTCACACAGCCGAGCGCGCACCCTCATTGCGGACCTCCTGCGGTCGCATGGCGACGACCCTCGCGTGAAGGAGCTGGCCGGACAGGTCACCTCCAACTGACCTCCGCCAAGACCCGCACTAAAAGTATTGACTAGCACAACCAGTGCGAGTACTGTCGGGATAGCGGCGGGAGATGCCTGTCGCTCACGGAGGAGCTGACATGGCGCGTAGTAACAGGTTTGTGGTGGCGATGGGTGATGTGTTCCCGCTGGGGGCGTTCGTGGTGTCGGAGGTGGAGGCGGTGCGGGATTTTGAGAAGTCGGCGCCGGGGCGTCCGGTGCAGCAGGTCGATCGGGAGTCGGGGTTGCCGGTGTGGTCGGTGTCGGTGCTGGATGCCGATCCGGAAGCACGGCGGAGCGAGAAGACGGTGGTGGTGAAGATCGCTGCGGCGCATCAGCCGGTGCCGCCGGAGGCCACAGCGGGGTTGCCGTTTCGTCCGGTGGAGTTCGACGGGCTCACGGTGACCCCGTACGTGCAGGAGACCGGCGGGCGTCCGCGTGTGGCTTACAGCTTTCGCGCGGCGGGGATGCGCGCCCCCGGCCCCCAGCGTGGACATACGGCCAAGAACCAGGACGCCGCCTGACAAGCACTGTCGGACCAGGCGATATGTGTGGGAGAGCCCGTTAGTGGCGGGCTCCCCCACCGAGTCTTCCTTGCCGTGTGTTGCTGCCGTGGCAGGCAGTTGATCAACCCGGAACCAGCGTGGAAGGACACCGATCCTAGATGAACACCGGACTTTCTTCACCCCCTCCTGCCCTGCCCCGGGCGCTTCACGGTGCTGAACGTCATCGCTGGCGGGCAGCGGCGGCGTGTCGCGGGATGGACACCGAGTCGTTCTTCCCCACCGACACCGCTCCGCACGCCGCCGAGCCTGCGTTGGAGGTGTGTCGTGGTTGCCGGGTCCGCAGCATGTGCCTGGTCGAGGCGCTGCTGGTCGAAGACCCGGCCCGCCGCTACGGCGTCCTCGGCGCCACCACCCCACAGGATCGACGGCGGCTGCACCGCACCGCTCGGGTCGCCGCCCGCCGGAGCACCGCCCCTGCTGCCGTTCCCACACCGGGGAGCGCGGCGGCATGAACACCGACACGACCACCGATGTCGTTACCGGGGAGGACACGGTGCGGTGCGAGGTGTGCCTGACCCCGCTGAGCGCGGTATCTCAGGGGGACGGGCGTCGGTGTAGCGACCATCATGACCAGCTCGCGTTGGTTCCCCTCCTTGCCGTGTGCGCTCCGCGTCGTTCCCCGGAACAGGACGGAGAGCGTCGATGAGCACGACAGGTTCTCTCGTTGTTGCCGGTCTGGCGACGGTGGTGGTGCTCGCTGGTCTGCATTGGGTGGGGCAGTTCCTCGGCCGGATCGCCGAGGGCGTGGCGACGGTCGCGGTCGTGTTCGTCACCGTCTGGTTGGCCTGCAAGGTCGTCGTGATCGTGACGGTGTGGGTGGTTCGGCATTGGCGCACCACGATCACCGCTGCGGTCGCTGTGGTGTGGTGCTCGCTGCTCGGGTGGCCCTCGCTGGTGGTCACCATCGCTGCGGTCGCTGTCGCGCTGGGGGTGTGGCGGTGGACATCGGTGGTGTCGTTCGATCGTTATGCCGGGCGTCGTCTGCGGGGGTGGTGGCTGCGCTGGCTGCTGTATGCGCCTCGGATGCCGCGCTGGCTGCGCTCCTGCAACCTGACGGTGCCGGACCGGGGCGGAGCACCGATCGCGGTGGTGAATCCATTGCGCCGCACCCCGGTCTTGTCGAGGTCGCGGCCGGTGGCTGATCAGCTCCCTCGGATTCTGGGGGTGCGCTCGGGGCCGTCGTGGGACGAGGTCCGGGTCCGCCTCGTTCCCGGGCAGACCCCGGAAGAGTTCGACACCGCCACCCGCGCCCTCGCTGTCGCGCGCAGGGTGCGGCGTTGTCAGGTGCGGGAGTTGTCCCCGAATGTGGTGTCGATCGATTTCCAGCGCCGCAACCTGCTGTCCGGGGTGGTGCGGGCGCCGGGCCTGGACACCCTGTCCGACCTGGACGGGTCGGCGATCGACCTGGAGAAGGTCTGGTCCGGGCACACCGAGTACGGCACGGACTGGCATCAGTCGTTGATCGGTGGTCACACCCTGGTCGCGGGGGCGACTGGGGCGGGGAAGGGGTCGTTGATGTGGGCGCCGTTGTGTGCGATCGCCCCCGCGATCGGTGACGGCCTGGTCCGGGTCAACGGGATCGACCCGAAAGGTATGGAGCTGGCCTACGGGCGGGGAGTGTTCCACCGCTACGCCGTCACCAGCAAAGACGCCCTCGCCCTCCTCGATGATCTTGTCGAGAGCATGGAGGCCCGTAAACGCGAGTACGCCGGGGCGACCCGCCTGGTCCCCGTCACCCGGGACACCCCGTTGGAGATCGTGGAGTTCGACGAGATCGGTGCGCTGCTGCGTTACGGCGGGGACCGCAAGACCCGCGAGGCGATCACCGACCGCGTCGCCCTGCTCACCACCCAGGGCCGCGCGTTGGGCTACACCGTGCGCGGCTATGTGCAGGAACCGACCAAGGACACCGTCCCGGTGCGGGAGCTGTTCCCCCGCCGCATCTGCCTACGCGTCGCCTCGAAGTCCCATGTGTCGATGGTCCTCGGCGATCACGCCTACGACCGTGGTGCGTGGGCCAACCGGATCGGTGAAGACGAACCCGGCGTGGGCTATCTGTTCGGCGACGGCATCCGTGAACCCCTGCGTATCCGGGCCGGGTGGGTGTCTGACGGTGCGGTCAAAGACCTAGAAGCCTTCGTCACCCGCACTTCCCCGACCGCCGGAGTGGCGCCGGTCCTGACCCTCCCCGACCCGACCGTCCACCACCGCGAGATCGGAGACGCAGCATGACCAACGCCGACACCCACACCGACAGCGCCGACACCGTGACCGACAGCGCGCCGGGGCGGGAGCCGGTCGATCAGGACACGCTCACCCGGGCGCAGAAGGCGATGCTGGCCCTGTCGCACGAGGTCGCGGTCCAGCTCGCCGAGGACCACGGCGTGTGTGTCCGCCCCCTGGCGATGCGCCGCATCGACCAATCCACCGGACGGATCGATGTCGTGCCGGTGCCGTGCGGTTCGACACGGGAAGACCAGTGCCGCCCCTGCTCAGACAAGGCCCGACGGCTGCGGATGACCCAGTGCCGCGAAGGCTGGCACCTGGAGAACGAACCCGCCGTCACACCTGCCGACCCGACGACCGCGCAGAAAGAGTTGATGGCCGCCCGCGCGGACTTCCACGCCGCCTACACTGACTGTCTCGCCGCCGGAGACAACGCCGAGTGTGATGAGATACGCGAGATCGTCGAGGACATCGACACCGAACTCCGCGCCCTCGGAGTCCGCGGACCCCTCGCCCCGCTCGACCCCCGCCCGAAGGCCATCCGCCGGACTACCCGGCGTCGTCAGGACGCCCCGAACCTGCCCCGGCGGCCTGTGGAGGACCGCACGATCGGACGGGTGTTCGGCGGGAAATATCGGCCCTCGACCTTCCTCACCCTGACCCTGGACACCTACGGCCGCGTCGACGGCAACGGCGCCGCGATCGACCCCGATACCTACGACTACCGCCGCGCCGCCCGCGATGCGATCCACTTCCCGAAGCTGCTGGACAGGTTCTGGCAGAACACGCGGCGCTGTGTCGGCTGGGACGTGCAGTACTTCGGGACCGTCGAACCGCAGAAACGCGGTGCCCCGCACTTCCACGCCGCCATCCGCGGCACCATCCCCCGCGCAGAGTTGCGCGCGATCACCGCCGCCACCTACCACCAGGTCTGGTGGCCCGCCCACGACGACATCGTCTACACCGGGGACAAGCTCCCCCGCTGGGACCACCGGCAGAAAGCCTTCGTCGACCCCGACACCCACACACCGCTCCCCACCTGGGACGAGGCCACCGACCCCGAGGTCCTCACCACGCCGGCCCACACCGTGGTCTTCGGCCCCCAAGTGCATGTGAAAGGCATCCTCGGCGGCACCGAAGAAGCCGGACGCCACATCGGCTACCTCACCAAATACCTCACCAAATCCGTCGGCCACGCCGCCGGACTCGACGACACCGCCACCACCCGCCAGCGCGACCACGCCCGACGCCTCACCGCCGAACTCGCCATCACCCCGTGTTCGCCGCGCTGCCCGATCTGGCTGCTCTACGCCGTCGCACCCAAGGGTGCCCGCCCGGAGATGACCCCCGGGCACTGCACCGGCACAGCGCACAAGCCCGAACACCTCGGCATCGCCGGACGCCGCGTCCTGGTCTCCCGCAAATGGTCCAACAAGAGCCTCGGTGATCACCGCGCGGACCGGAGCGCGTTCGTTCGGCAACTCCTCGACCACGCCGGAGTGACACCCGCCTACGCGATCGATGACGGACCCTTCAACTGGGAACCCGTGCAACCCGGCGACAGCGACGTCCCACCCCGCCCCGTCCTGCTTCTGCACGCGATCCATCAACGCCAACGATGGCGCGCCGACTACGACGCCGCCCTCCTCACCACCACCGGCCCACCACCGGACGACCGTTCGGCAATCGGGTGTTCGGCTACCCGTGATCAGGCCGCGTAGCAGGGACGCCGTCGATGACGCAGTACCTGACCGTGGCCGAGACCGCCCGCTACCTGAACACCTCCCCGCGTTTCGTGCGGCGCCTGGTCGCAGCCCGACGGATCGCGTTCTACCGCATCGGACGGCATGTGCGCTTCGCCGTGACCGACCTCGACGCCTGGCTCGCCCAAGGCCGGGTCGAACCGTTCCCCCACCGACCACACCCACACCCCCGGCGAGGAACGCGATGACGGCGAACAAGACGAGTCGGCGCCGGTTCGGCTCCATCCGCCGCCTGCCCTCCGGGCGGTATCAGGCCAGCTACCCCACCAACAGCGGGCAACGCCGCACCGCCCCGGGAACCTTCGACCGCAAAGGCGACGCCGCCCAATGGCTCACCCTCGTCGAAAGCGACATCCTGCGCGGTGACTGGTTCGACCCCGCCCTGGGCCAGCTACCCTTCCATGACTTCGGGGAGCAGTGGATCACCGAACACCGCGTCAGCGCCCGCACCCGCGAGGAGTACCGCAGCATCTGGCGCCACCACATCGACCCGTTCCTCGGCCCGATCGACCTCGCCGAGCTGACCACCGCAGTCATCCGCACCTGGCGCACCACCCTGCTCGCTGCCGGACGCTCCGAAGACCGCACCGCGAAGGCCTACCGCCTCGTCCGCGCCATCTGCACCACCGCCGTCGACGACGGCCGGATCACCCGCAACCCCTGCCGCATCAAAGGCGCCGGTGAACACCGCACCCCCGAACGCCCCACCGCCACCATCGGCCAGGTCTTCGACCTCGCCGCCGCGATGCCACCCCGCTTCCACGCCCTGATCCTGTCCGCCGCGTTCACCGGACTGCGCTGGGGAGAACTCGCCGGGCTACGCCACTGCGACCTCGACCTGAACACCGCCACCCTCCACGTCCGACGACGCCTGGCCCAACTCAGCCGAGGCGGCCTCCGACCCGGGCCACCCAAATCCGCCGCCGGTATCCGCACCCTCTCCCTGCCCCCGTTCCTCGTCGAGGTCCTCACCACCCACACCGCCGCCTACTCCGGCCCGCCACCGGACGGACTGATCTTCTGCGGACAACGCGGCGGCATGCTCCGACGCGGGAACTTCGGCCGCGCAACCGACTGGCCCACCACCGTGGTCAAGACCGGGCTCCCCACCGGTTTCCATTTCCATGACCTACGTCACACCGGTAACCATCTCGCTGCTACTGCTGGGGCCAGCACCCGCGAACTCATGCACCGCATGGGCCACGGCACCATGCGCGCCGCACTGATCTACCAACACGCCACCACCGAACGCGACCGCCGCATCGCCACCCAGATCGCCGCACTGGTCGACCGCGAACGCCGACCCCACACCGATCAGGACATCGAGGCCGACGACGACGGCTGAGTCGTCAGAGAGTTCACCGGCGGCTTCCCTCATCGGGCACGTATTCCCCACCCCTCCGAGACCACCTCAATCGGGCGAGCGATAACGCTGCGCCCCCCGGTCTTCGGTCCACCCAATTTCATACTCGCCGCAGGAGAACGTCGACTCGGGAAAGTCGCGCCCCTTTCGCATCATGAATTCATCGGCAGTCGCACTATCGTGGAATACTCCAAGGATTCGACAGTCGTCAGCTTCCTCCTGGAGGACGATCCAGACCGTCGACGGCGCGGCGGCATGAGTGACCACGCGACGACCCCGCCCGTACAGCCCCGACCCCGGTTCACCCCGGCTCCGCCGCACGGCCCGATCAAGAGCATGGGCACACAGGACGACCAGCACCCCGGTCACCACGAAGAGCCAGTCGAATCCACCGTTCCACACGGTGAGGATGACCACGAGGCCCGCCGCAGTGCACACAGCCCAGACGATGTTGAGCATGCGCACGCCTCCCTGCCGTCTCATGTTCAAGCGTCCGGGGGCGGCCACTCGCCCTCTTCTCGCACACCGGTCGCACGTCCCGCACCACCCCCTGTTCAAGATCGATAAGGGGTGGTGTTTCGGCCGGTCGCGTGGTGTGAGCGGGCGACGGGAATCGAACCCGCGTAGCCAGTTTGGAAGACTGCGGTCAATGCCCTGCCCACCTGCGCGATCTGAGCCGGTCGACTGACCGTGAGTGGCCGTGAGTGACCGTGGTTCCCCGCCAGTACTCGCACGCTCGTTGCACGACCGGCCCCGTGGGGTTGTCTTTTTTCCCACGCGCCCGGCCTGCTGGTGATCTCCTCGCGGCGCGGGTTCACCCCTGCCAGACCGAGGGGTGGGGTGCAAGGCACGGGGTGAACCCCGTGCCTTGCACCCCACCCCTCGGTCTGGCAGGGGTGAACCCGCGCCGCGAGGAGATCACCAGCAGGCCGGGCGCGTGGGAAAAAAGACAACCCCACGGGGCCGGTCGTGCAACGAGCGTGCGAGTACTGGCGGGGAACCACGGTCACTCACGGCCACTCACGGTCAGTCGACCGGCTCAGATCGCGCAGGTGGGCAGGGCATTGACCGCAGTCTTCCAAACTGGCTACGCGGGTTCGATTCCCGTCGCCCGCTCACACCACGCGACCGGCCGAAACACCACCCCTTATCGATCTTGAACAGGGGGTGGTGCGGGACGTGCGACCGGTGTGCGAGAAGAGGGCGAGTGGCCGCCCCCGGACGCTTGAACATGAGACGGCAGGGAGGCGTGCGCATGCTCAACATCGTCTGGGCTGTGTGCACTGCGGCGGGCCTCGTGGTCATCCTCACCGTGTGGAACGGTGGATTCGACTGGCTCTTCGTGGTGACCGGGGTGCTGGTCGTCCTGTGTGCCCATGCTCTTGATCGGGCCGTGCGGCGGAGCCGGGGTGAACCGGGGTCGGGGCTGTACGGGCGGGGTCGTCGCGTGGTCACTCATGCCGCCGCGCCGTCGACGGTCTGGATCGTCCTCCAGGAGGAAGCTGACGACTGTCGAATCCTTGGAGTATTCCACGATAGTGCGACTGCCGATGAATTCATGATGCGAAAGGGGCGCGACTTTCCCGAGTCGACGTTCTCCTGCGGCGAGTATGAAATTGGGTGGACCGAAGACCGGGGGGCGCAGCGTTATCGCTCGCCCGATTGAGGTGGTCTCGGAGGGGTGGGGAATACGTGCCCGATGAGGGAAGCCGCCGGTGAACTCTCTGACGACTCAGCCGTCGTCGTCGGCCTCGATGTCCTGATCGGTGTGGGGTCGGCGTTCGCGGTCGACCAGTGCGGCGATCTGGGTGGCGATGCGGCGGTCGCGTTCGGTGGTGGCGTGTTGGTAGATCAGTGCGGCGCGCATGGTGCCGTGGCCCATGCGGTGCATGAGTTCGCGGGTGCTGGCCCCAGCAGTAGCAGCGAGATGGTTACCGGTGTGACGTAGGTCATGGAAATGGAAACCGGTGGGGAGCCCGGTCTTGACCACGGTGGTGGGCCAGTCGGTTGCGCGGCCGAAGTTCCCGCGTCGGAGCATGCCGCCGCGTTGTCCGCAGAAGATCAGTCCGTCCGGTGGCGGGCCGGAGTAGGCGGCGGTGTGGGTGGTGAGGACCTCGACGAGGAACGGGGGCAGGGAGAGGGTGCGGATACCGGCGGCGGATTTGGGTGGCCCGGGTCGGAGGCCGCCTCGGCTGAGTTGGGCCAGGCGTCGTCGGACGTGGAGGGTGGCGGTGTTCAGGTCGAGGTCGCAGTGGCGTAGCCCGGCGAGTTCTCCCCAGCGCAGTCCGGTGAACGCGGCGGACAGGATCAGGGCGTGGAAGCGGGGTGGCATCGCGGCGGCGAGGTCGAAGACCTGGCCGATGGTGGCGGTGGGGCGTTCGGGGGTGCGGTGTTCACCGGCGCCTTTGATGCGGCAGGGGTTGCGGGTGATCCGGCCGTCGTCGACGGCGGTGGTGCAGATGGCGCGGACGAGGCGGTAGGCCTTCGCGGTGCGGTCTTCGGAGCGTCCGGCAGCGAGCAGGGTGGTGCGCCAGGTGCGGATGACTGCGGTGGTCAGCTCGGCGAGGTCGATCGGGCCGAGGAACGGGTCGATGTGGTGGCGCCAGATGCTGCGGTACTCCTCGCGGGTGCGGGCGCTGACGCGGTGTTCGGTGATCCACTGCTCCCCGAAGTCATGGAAGGGTAGCTGGCCCAGGGCGGGGTCGAACCAGTCACCGCGCAGGATGTCGCTTTCGACGAGGGTGAGCCATTGGGCGGCGTCGCCTTTGCGGTCGAAGGTTCCCGGGGCGGTGCGGCGTTGCCCGCTGTTGGTGGGGTAGCTGGCCTGATACCGCCCGGAGGGCAGGCGGCGGATGGAGCCGAACCGGCGCCGACTCGTCTTGTTCGCCGTCATCGCGTTCCTCGCCGGGGGTGTGGGTGTGGTCGGTGGGGGAACGGTTCGACCCGGCCTTGGGCGAGCCAGGCGTCGAGGTCGGTCACGGCGAAGCGCACATGCCGTCCGATGCGGTAGAACGCGATCCGTCGGGCTGCGACCAGGCGCCGCACGAAACGCGGGGAGGTGTTCAGGTAGCGGGCGGTCTCGGCCACGGTCAGGTACTGCGTCATCGACGGCGTCCCTGCTACGCGGCCTGATCACGGGTAGCCGAACACCCGATTGCCGAACGGTCGTCCGGTGGTGGGCCGGTGGTGGTGAGGAGGGCGGCGTCGTAGTCGGCGCGCCATCGTTGGCGTTGATGGATCGCGTGCAGAAGCAGGACGGGGCGGGGTGGGACGTCGCTGTCGCCGGGTTGCACGGGTTCCCAGTTGAAGGGTCCGTCATCGATCGCGTAGGCGGGTGTCACTCCGGCGTGGTCGAGGAGTTGCCGAACGAACGCGCTCCGGTCCGCGCGGTGATCACCGAGGCTCTTGTTGGACCATTTGCGGGAGACCAGGACGCGGCGTCCGGCGATGCCGAGGTGTTCGGGCTTGTGCGCTGTGCCGGTGCAGTGCCCGGGGGTCATCTCCGGGCGGGCACCCTTGGGTGCGACGGCGTAGAGCAGCCAGATCGGGCAGCGCGGCGAACACGGGGTGATGGCGAGTTCGGCGGTGAGGCGTCGGGCGTGGTCGCGCTGGCGGGTGGTGGCGGTGTCGTCGAGTCCGGCGGCGTGGCCGACGGATTTGGTGAGGTATTTGGTGAGGTAGCCGATGTGGCGTCCGGCTTCTTCGGTGCCGCCGAGGATGCCTTTCACATGCACTTGGGGGCCGAAGACCACGGTGTGGGCCGGCGTGGTGAGGACCTCGGGGTCGGTGGCCTCGTCCCAGGTGGGGAGCGGTGTGTGGGTGTCGGGGTCGACGAAGGCTTTCTGCCGGTGGTCCCAGCGGGGGAGCTTGTCCCCGGTGTAGACGATGTCGTCGTGGGCGGGCCACCAGACCTGGTGGTAGGTGGCGGCGGTGATCGCGCGCAACTCTGCGCGGGGGATGGTGCCGCGGATGGCGGCGTGGAAGTGCGGGGCACCGCGTTTCTGCGGTTCGACGGTCCCGAAGTACTGCACGTCCCAGCCGACACAGCGCCGCGTGTTCTGCCAGAACCTGTCCAGCAGCTTCGGGAAGTGGATCGCATCGCGGGCGGCGCGGCGGTAGTCGTAGGTATCGGGGTCGATCGCGGCGCCGTTGCCGTCGACGCGGCCGTAGGTGTCCAGGGTCAGGGTGAGGAAGGTCGAGGGCCGATATTTCCCGCCGAACACCCGTCCGATCGTGCGGTCCTCCACAGGCCGCCGGGGCAGGTTCGGGGCGTCCTGACGACGCCGGGTAGTCCGGCGGATGGCCTTCGGGCGGGGGTCGAGCGGGGCGAGGGGTCCGCGGACTCCGAGGGCGCGGAGTTCGGTGTCGATGTCCTCGACGATCTCGCGTATCTCATCACACTCGGCGTTGTCTCCGGCGGCGAGACAGTCAGTGTAGGCGGCGTGGAAGTCCGCGCGGGCGGCCATCAACTCTTTCTGCGCGGTCGTCGGGTCGGCAGGTGTGACGGCGGGTTCGTTCTCCAGGTGCCAGCCTTCGCGGCACTGGGTCATCCGCAGCCGTCGGGCCTTGTCTGAGCAGGGGCGGCACTGGTCTTCCCGTGTCGAACCGCACGGCACCGGCACGACATCGATCCGTCCGGTGGATTGGTCGATGCGGCGCATCGCCAGGGGGCGGACACACACGCCGTGGTCCTCGGCGAGCTGGACCGCGACCTCGTGCGACAGGGCCAGCATCGCCTTCTGCGCCCGGGTGAGCGTGTCCTGATCGACCGGCTCCCGCCCCGGCGCGCTGTCGGTCACGGTGTCGGCGCTGTCGGTGTGGGTGTCGGCGTTGGTCATGCTGCGTCTCCGATCTCGCGGTGGTGGACGGTCGGGTCGGGGAGGGTCAGGACCGGCGCCACTCCGGCGGTCGGGGAAGTGCGGGTGACGAAGGCTTCTAGGTCTTTGACCGCACCGTCAGACACCCACCCGGCCCGGATACGCAGGGGTTCACGGATGCCGTCGCCGAACAGATAGCCCACGCCGGGTTCGTCTTCACCGATCCGGTTGGCCCACGCACCACGGTCGTAGGCGTGATCGCCGAGGACCATCGACACATGGGACTTCGAGGCGACGCGTAGGCAGATGCGGCGGGGGAACAGCTCCCGCACCGGGACGGTGTCCTTGGTCGGTTCCTGCACATAGCCGCGCACGGTGTAGCCCAACGCGCGGCCCTGGGTGGTGAGCAGGGCGACGCGGTCGGTGATCGCCTCGCGGGTCTTGCGGTCCCCGCCGTAACGCAGCAGCGCACCGATCTCGTCGAACTCCACGATCTCCAACGGGGTGTCCCGGGTGACGGGGACCAGGCGGGTCGCCCCGGCGTACTCGCGTTTACGGGCCTCCATGCTCTCGACAAGATCATCGAGGAGGGCGAGGGCGTCTTTGCTGGTGACGGCGTAGCGGTGGAACACTCCCCGCCCGTAGGCCAGCTCCATACCTTTCGGGTCGATCCCGTTGACCCGGACCAGGCCGTCACCGATCGCGGGGGCGATCGCACACAACGGCGCCCACATCAACGACCCCTTCCCCGCCCCAGTCGCCCCCGCGACCAGGGTGTGACCACCGATCAACGACTGATGCCAGTCCGTGCCGTACTCGGTGTGCCCGGACCAGACCTTCTCCAGGTCGATCGCCGACCCGTCCAGGTCGGACAGGGTGTCCAGGCCCGGCGCCCGCACCACCCCGGACAGCAGGTTGCGGCGCTGGAAATCGATCGACACCACATTCGGGGACAACTCCCGCACCTGACAACGCCGCACCCTGCGCGCGACAGCGAGGGCGCGGGTGGCGGTGTCGAACTCTTCCGGGGTCTGCCCGGGAACGAGGCGGACCCGGACCTCGTCCCACGACGGCCCCGAGCGCACCCCCAGAATCCGAGGGAGCTGATCAGCCACCGGCCGCGACCTCGACAAGACCGGGGTGCGGCGCAATGGATTCACCACCGCGATCGGTGCTCCGCCCCGGTCCGGCACCGTCAGGTTGCAGGAGCGCAGCCAGCGCGGCATCCGAGGCGCATACAGCAGCCAGCGCAGCCACCACCCCCGCAGACGACGCCCGGCATAACGATCGAACGACACCACCGATGTCCACCGCCACACCCCCAGCGCGACAGCGACCGCAGCGATGGTGACCACCAGCGAGGGCCACCCGAGCAGCGAGCACCACACCACAGCGACCGCAGCGGTGATCGTGGTGCGCCAATGCCGAACCACCCACACCGTCACGATCACGACGACCTTGCAGGCCAACCAGACGGTGACGAACACGACCGCGACCGTCGCCACGCCCTCGGCGATCCGGCCGAGGAACTGCCCCACCCAATGCAGACCAGCGAGCACCACCACCGTCGCCAGACCGGCAACAACGAGAGAACCTGTCGTGCTCATCGACGCTCTCCGTCCTGTTCCGGGGAACGACGCGGAGCGCACACGGCAAGGAGGGGAACCAACGCGAGCTGGTCATGATGGTCGCTACACCGACGCCCGTCCCCCTGAGATACCGCGCTCAGCGGGGTCAGGCACACCTCGCACCGCACCGTGTCCTCCCCGGTAACGACATCGGTGGTCGTGTCGGTGTTCATGCCGCCGCGCTCCCCGGTGTGGGAACGGCAGCAGGGGCGGTGCTCCGGCGGGCGGCGACCCGAGCGGTGCGGTGCAGCCGCCGTCGATCCTGTGGGGTGGTGGCGCCGAGGACGCCGTAGCGGCGGGCCGGGTCTTCGACCAGCAGCGCCTCGACCAGACACATACTGCGGACCCGGCAACCACGACACACCTCCAACGCAGGCTCGGCGGCGTGCGGAGCGGTGTCGGTGGGGAAGAACGACTCGGTGTCCATCCCGCGACACGCCGCCCCTGCCCGCCAGCGATGACGTTCAGCACCGTGAAGCGCCCGGGGCAGGGCAGGAGGGGGTGAAGAAAGTCCGGTGTTCATCTAGGATCGGTGTCCTTCCACGCTGGTTCCGGGTTGATCAACTGCCTGCCACGGCAGCAACACACGGCAAGGAAGACTCGGTGGGGGAGCCCGCCACTAACGGGCTCTCCCACACATATCGCCTGGTCCGACAGTGCTTGTCAGGCGGCGTCCTGGTTCTTGGCCGTATGTCCACGCTGGGGGCCGGGGGCGCGCATCCCCGCCGCGCGAAAGCTGTAAGCCACACGCGGACGCCCGCCGGTCTCCTGCACGTACGGGGTCACCGTGAGCCCGTCGAACTCCACCGGACGAAACGGCAACCCCGCTGTGGCCTCCGGCGGCACCGGCTGATGCGCCGCAGCGATCTTCACCACCACCGTCTTCTCGCTCCGCCGTGCTTCCGGATCGCATCCAGCACCGACACCGACCACACCGGCAACCCCGACTCCCGATCGACCTGCTGCACCGGACGCCCCGGCGCCGACTTCTCAAAATCCCGCACCGCCTCCACCTCCGACACCACGAACGCCCCCAGCGGGAACACATCACCCATCGCCACCACAAACCTGTTACTGCGCGCCATGTCAGCTCCTCCTGAGCGACAGGCTCTCCCGCCGCTATCCCGACAGTACTCGCACTGGTTGTGCTAGTCAATACTTTTAGTGCGGGTCTTGGCGGAGGTCAGTTGGAGGTGACCTGTCCGGCCAGCTCCTTCACGCGAGGGTCTCGCCATGCGACCGCAGGAGGTCCGCAATGAGGGTGCGCGCTCGGCTGTGTGACCTAGCCTGTTGCGGCGAGACGGTGAAGCTGCGGCGGTGCATTGATCCGGCGTCGGTGCGGGCAGCTGTGCGCTTGCGCTGGCGACATCGATCAAGAATCGGCCCTGCCGCTCGGCGACAGACGGCCGTCGTCGATCTGTTCTGCTACGCGTAGGGCTCGGCCAGCGTCGCAAGCTCAACTGCGACAGCAACTCGTGCAGACTCACATTGGTCGGCCCAAATTCGGTGTTGTAGTCATTGCGGCCATCGTGAACGTGCTCAGCGGCCTCTCGCGCATCATTTAGGTAACGGTAGGCTGCATCTCCGTCTCCGCTGCGCGCTGAGCTGTAGCAAGTTGAAGATGAAGTGCGCCAAGCAGTGCGTAGGTTGCGGGGTCTGAATCCCCCTGGGGTAGGTTTGAGACAGAGCGTTGGCGGCATCGCCTGCGACTCGACGGGCCATGTCGAAGCGTCGGCTCGCTTGAAAGACAATCGCAAGACGAAATGCGCATTCGGCCAGTAAGTGCGCGTTCTTTAAGGTGTGAGCGGACGCCGTGGCGCGATCGATTGCCACCAGGCTGCATCAAATTCCCCTAGCTTGGCTAGCATTGCAGATGCAGCGAGGTACATCCGAGCGCGCGATTGCCGGACTGCGGGGGGATCTCGTGCCAGCCTGATCGCTGGCGGTTTCGACTTCTTGATCAAATCCGCAGAGAATTGCAAGCTCTTCATACTGAGCAGAGTGGGCCAGCTTCCATGCGTGACTGGTTCGCTCTTCAATGCCGGGGATATCTACGGCTGGGGCGATTTCGGTACGCCTGGAGCGCGTGGTTCGACGCCAGGGTTAGTGCTAACTCAGTAGCGGCAGCAGGCTTCCTGTCGTGGCGAGTGGCCAGATTTTCTGGTGTCAGCTCGCCGACCTCGTGTCAAGGGCGTCGGCTACGCGTTCAAGCACTGACATGCGGTCGATTCGCCGAACTCCGCGCTCCACCTGACTTACCGCGGTTTCGAGCGTCCGACCTTTTGTGCAAATCCGCCTGCGAGTATCCAAGCTTCTTGCGCAGGAATGCTATTTTCCGACCGAAGTCTGTTGACGAATCGCTTCTCATCGGAGTGTCGGCTTGCCGTTCGTTGAGGCGATGAACTCGACTCGCAGGTTTGTGATGTACTGCTCGCGTTCTGCCAGGAGTGCTTCACGTGCGCAGTGGATTCGTGGGCCTCGAGAGTCGCGGTCGATGTAAAGTTCCGTAGAAAATTCGAGCCAGTGGCTCGGCGGATACAGTTTTACGGGTAGAGCAGGTGCCTGCTCTGAGGATTTGATCTGCTCACACGTAGCTGAAGTTAAAGCGTCGAACCTCCGGGCCGCCTCTGCGTCCGCGAGGTCGAACGTGCAACTAAGCCGAACATCCTGCCTCCCTAGTGAGGGACTAGCCGTCAGGCACTGTGCACTTATCATACGGCCTGTCACTAAAAGTGCGGTACGGGCGTCGGTTCCCGACGAGTCCGCTGGTGCTCCGGAGGCGGTGGGCGAGGTCTGCTAGGTCGTGTGTGTTGCCGAATTGTGCTTTAGGGGATCAAGGCGCCGCCTCCGGCGGCGCGGGGTCGGCCACGCCGCCCCCGCCGCTCGCTCACTACACCTCCGGCCCGTTCGCGGCGGCGGGCTCGGCTACCCGACCCCAAGCCACCAGGCAGCCGCCTGAACCCCAGAGACGCCGACGGCACGCCTGCACGATGGCCGCCGCTGCCCTTGCTCCGCGTCACGCCAGGCGTCGATGCGGACCGTCGTCAGTCCTGTAGGCCGGGCGTGCCGCCCGGGATGCCTCCGGCGGCCGGGCTCCGCCCGGACCCGACACCGCTCGGAGATCAGGGGGAGTGCGGCGGGGCTGGCGATCTCCTCACGGCGCGCCGAGACGGCAACCAGACCGAGGGGTGGGGTGCAAGGCTGAACCCCGTGCCTTGCACCCCACCCCTCGGTCTGGCAGGGGTGAACCCGCGCCGCGAGGAGATCACCAGCAGGCCGGGCGCGTGGGAAAAAAGACAACCCACGGGGCCGGTCGTGCAACGAGCGTGCGAGTACTGGCGGGGAACCACGGTCACTCACGGCCACTCACGGTCAGTCGACCGGCTCAGATCGCGCAGGTGGGCAGGGCATTGACCGCAGTCTTCCAAACTGGCTACGCGGGTTCGATTCCCGTCGCCCGCTCACACCACGCGACCGGCCGAAACACCACCCCTTATCGATCTTGAACAGGGGGTGGTGCGGGACGTGCGACCGGTGTGCGAGAAGAGGGCGAGTGGCCGCCCCCGGACGCTTGAACATGAGACGGCAGGGAGGCGTGCGCATGCTCAACATCGTCTGGGCTGTGTGCACTGCGGCGGGCCTCGTGGTCATCCTCACCGTGTGGAACGGTGGATTCGACTGGCTCTTCGTGGTGACCGGGGTGCTGGTCGTCCTGTGTGCCCATGCTCTTGATCGGGCCGTGCGGCGGAGCCGGGGTGAACCGGGGTCGGGGCTGTACGGGCGGGGTCGTCGCGTGGTCACTCATGCCGCCGCGCCGTCGACGGTCTGGATCGTCCTCCAGGAGGAAGCTGACGACTGTCGAATCCTTGGAGTATTCCACGATAGTGCGACTGCCGATGAATTCATGATGCGAAAGGGGCGCGACTTTCCCGAGTCGACGTTCTCCTGCGGCGAGTATGAAATTGGGTGGACCGAAGACCGGGGGGCGCAGCGTTATCGCTCGCCCGATTGAGGTGGTCTCGGAGGGGTGGGGAATACGTGCCCGATGAGGGAAGCCGCCGGTGAACTCTCTGACGACTCAGCCGTCGTCGTCGGCCTCGATGTCCTGATCGGTGTGGGGTCGGCGTTCGCGGTCGACCAGTGCGGCGATCTGGGTGGCGATGCGGCGGTCGCGTTCGGTGGTGGCGTGTTGGTAGATCAGTGCGGCGCGCATGGTGCCGTGGCCCATGCGGTGCATGAGTTCGCGGGTGCTGGCCCCAGCAGTAGCAGCGAGATGGTTACCGGTGTGACGTAGGTCATGGAAATGGAAACCGGTGGGGAGCCCGGTCTTGACCACGGTGGTGGGCCAGTCGGTTGCGCGGCCGAAGTTCCCGCGTCGGAGCATGCCGCCGCGTTGTCCGCAGAAGATCAGTCCGTCCGGTGGCGGGCCGGAGTAGGCGGCGGTGTGGGTGGTGAGGACCTCGACGAGGAACGGGGGCAGGGAGAGGGTGCGGATACCGGCGGCGGATTTGGGTGGCCCGGGTCGGAGGCCGCCTCGGCTGAGTTGGGCCAGGCGTCGTCGGACGTGGAGGGTGGCGGTGTTCAGGTCGAGGTCGCAGTGGCGTAGCCCGGCGAGTTCTCCCCAGCGCAGTCCGGTGAACGCGGCGGACAGGATCAGGGCGTGGAAGCGGGGTGGCATCGCGGCGGCGAGGTCGAAGACCTGGCCGATGGTGGCGGTGGGGCGTTCGGGGGTGCGGTGTTCACCGGCGCCTTTGATGCGGCAGGGGTTGCGGGTGATCCGGCCGTCGTCGACGGCGGTGGTGCAGATGGCGCGGACGAGGCGGTAGGCCTTCGCGGTGCGGTCTTCGGAGCGTCCGGCAGCGAGCAGGGTGGTGCGCCAGGTGCGGATGACTGCGGTGGTCAGCTCGGCGAGGTCGATCGGGCCGAGGAACGGGTCGATGTGGTGGCGCCAGATGCTGCGGTACTCCTCGCGGGTGCGGGCGCTGACGCGGTGTTCGGTGATCCACTGCTCCCCGAAGTCATGGAAGGGTAGCTGGCCCAGGGCGGGGTCGAACCAGTCACCGCGCAGGATGTCGCTTTCGACGAGGGTGAGCCATTGGGCGGCGTCGCCTTTGCGGTCGAAGGTTCCCGGGGCGGTGCGGCGTTGCCCGCTGTTGGTGGGGTAGCTGGCCTGATACCGCCCGGAGGGCAGGCGGCGGATGGAGCCGAACCGGCGCCGACTCGTCTTGTTCGCCGTCATCGCGTTCCTCGCCGGGGGTGTGGGTGTGGTCGGTGGGGGAACGGTTCGACCCGGCCTTGGGCGAGCCAGGCGTCGAGGTCGGTCACGGCGAAGCGCACATGCCGTCCGATGCGGTAGAACGCGATCCGTCGGGCTGCGACCAGGCGCCGCACGAAACGCGGGGAGGTGTTCAGGTAGCGGGCGGTCTCGGCCACGGTCAGGTACTGCGTCATCGACGGCGTCCCTGCTACGCGGCCTGATCACGGGTAGCCGAACACCCGATTGCCGAACGGTCGTCCGGTGGTGGGCCGGTGGTGGTGAGGAGGGCGGCGTCGTAGTCGGCGCGCCATCGTTGGCGTTGATGGATCGCGTGCAGAAGCAGGACGGGGCGGGGTGGGACGTCGCTGTCGCCGGGTTGCACGGGTTCCCAGTTGAAGGGTCCGTCATCGATCGCGTAGGCGGGTGTCACTCCGGCGTGGTCGAGGAGTTGCCGAACGAACGCGCTCCGGTCCGCGCGGTGATCACCGAGGCTCTTGTTGGACCATTTGCGGGAGACCAGGACGCGGCGTCCGGCGATGCCGAGGTGTTCGGGCTTGTGCGCTGTGCCGGTGCAGTGCCCGGGGGTCATCTCCGGGCGGGCACCCTTGGGTGCGACGGCGTAGAGCAGCCAGATCGGGCAGCGCGGCGAACACGGGTTGATGGCGAGTTCGGCGGTGAGGCGTCGGGCGTGGTCGCGCTGGCGGGTGGTGGCGGTGTCGTCGAGTCCGGCGGCGTGGCCGACGGATTTGGTGAGGTATTTGGTGAGGTAGCCGATGTGGCGTCCGGCTTCTTCGGTGCCGCCGAGGATGCCTTTCACATGCACTTGGGGGCCGAAGACCACGGTGTGGGCCGGCGTGGTGAGGACCTCGGGGTCGGTGGCCTCGTCCCAGGTGGGGAGCGGTGTGTGGGTGTCGGGGTCGACGAAGGCTTTCTGCCGGTGGTCCCAGCGGGGGAGCTTGTCCCCGGTGTAGACGATGTCGTCGTGGGCGGGCCACCAGACCTGGTGGTAGGTGGCGGCGGTGATCGCGCGCAACTCTGCGCGGGGGATGGTGCCGCGGATGGCGGCGTGGAAGTGCGGGGCACCGCGTTTCTGCGGTTCGACGGTCCCGAAGTACTGCACGTCCCAGCCGACACAGCGCCGCGTGTTCTGCCAGAACCTGTCCAGCAGCTTCGGGAAGTGGATCGCATCGCGGGCGGCGCGGCGGTAGTCGTAGGTATCGGGGTCGATCGCGGCGCCGTTGCCGTCGACGCGGCCGTAGGTGTCCAGGGTCAGGGTGAGGAAGGTCGAGGGCCGATATTTCCCGCCGAACACCCGTCCGATCGTGCGGTCCTCCACAGGCCGCCGGGGCAGGTTCGGGGCGTCCTGACGACGCCGGGTAGTCCGGCGGATGGCCTTCGGGCGGGGGTCGAGCGGGGCGAGGGGTCCGCGGACTCCGAGGGCGCGGAGTTCGGTGTCGATGTCCTCGACGATCTCGCGTATCTCATCACACTCGGCGTTGTCTCCGGCGGCGAGACAGTCAGTGTAGGCGGCGTGGAAGTCCGCGCGGGCGGCCATCAACTCTTTCTGCGCGGTCGTCGGGTCGGCAGGTGTGACGGCGGGTTCGTTCTCCAGGTGCCAGCCTTCGCGGCACTGGGTCATCCGCAGCCGTCGGGCCTTGTCTGAGCAGGGGCGGCACTGGTCTTCCCGTGTCGAACCGCACGGCACCGGCACGACATCGATCCGTCCGGTGGATTGGTCGATGCGGCGCATCGCCAGGGGGCGGACACACACGCCGTGGTCCTCGGCGAGCTGGACCGCGACCTCGTGCGACAGGGCCAGCATCGCCTTCTGCGCCCGGGTGAGCGTGTCCTGATCGACCGGCTCCCGCCCCGGCGCGCTGTCGGTCACGGTGTCGGCGCTGTCGGTGTGGGTGTCGGCGTTGGTCATGCTGCGTCTCCGATCTCGCGGTGGTGGACGGTCGGGTCGGGGAGGGTCAGGACCGGCGCCACTCCGGCGGTCGGGGAAGTGCGGGTGACGAAGGCTTCTAGGTCTTTGACCGCACCGTCAGACACCCACCCGGCCCGGATACGCAGGGGTTCACGGATGCCGTCG
>NZ_JAHLJC010000015.1:0-19815 GCF_020496255.1 Pseudonocardia sp. ICBG1142
CGGCGCGCGCGGCGGTAGTCGTAGGTATCGGGGTCGATCGCGGCGCCGTTGCCGTCGACGCGGCCGTAGGTGTCCAGGGTCAGGGTGAGGAAGGTCGAGGGCCGATATTTCCCGCCGAACACCCGTCCGATCGTGCGGTCCTCCACAGGCCGCCGGGGCAGGTTCGGGGCGTCCTGACGACGCCGGGTAGTCCGGCGGATGGCCTTCGGGCGGGGGTCGAGCGGGGCGAGGGGTCCGCGGACTCCGAGGGCGCGGAGTTCGGTGTCGATGTCCTCGACGATCTCGCGTATCTCATCACACTCGGCGTTGTCTCCGGCGGCGAGACAGTCAGTGTAGGCGGCGTGGAAGTCCGCGCGGGCGGCCATCAACTCTTTCTGCGCGGTCGTCGGGTCGGCAGGTGTGACGGCGGGTTCGTTCTCCAGGTGCCAGCCTTCGCGGCACTGGGTCATCCGCAGCCGTCGGGCCTTGTCTGAGCAGGGGCGGCACTGGTCTTCCCGTGTCGAACCGCACGGCACCGGCACGACATCGATCCGTCCGGTGGATTGGTCGATGCGGCGCATCGCCAGGGGGCGGACACACACGCCGTGGTCCTCGGCGAGCTGGACCGCGACCTCGTGCGACAGGGCCAGCATCGCCTTCTGCGCCCGGGTGAGCGTGTCCTGATCGACCGGCTCCCGCCCCGGCGCGCTGTCGGTCACGGTGTCGGCGCTGTCGGTGTGGGTGTCGGCGTTGGTCATGCTGCGTCTCCGATCTCGCGGTGGTGGACGGTCGGGTCGGGGAGGGTCAGGACCGGCGCCACTCCGGCGGTCGGGGAAGTGCGGGTGACGAAGGCTTCTAGGTCTTTGACCGCACCGTCAGACACCCACCCGGCCCGGATACGCAGGGGTTCACGGATGCCGTCGCCGAACAGATAGCCCACGCCGGGTTCGTCTTCACCGATCCGGTTGGCCCACGCACCACGGTCGTAGGCGTGATCGCCGAGGACCATCGACACATGGGACTTCGAGGCGACGCGTAGGCAGATGCGGCGGGGGAACAGCTCCCGCACCGGGACGGTGTCCTTGGTCGGTTCCTGCACATAGCCGCGCACGGTGTAGCCCAACGCGCGGCCCTGGGTGGTGAGCAGGGCGACGCGGTCGGTGATCGCCTCGCGGGTCTTGCGGTCCCCGCCGTAACGCAGCAGCGCACCGATCTCGTCGAACTCCACGATCTCCAACGGGGTGTCCCGGGTGACGGGGACCAGGCGGGTCGCCCCGGCGTACTCGCGTTTACGGGCCTCCATGCTCTCGACAAGATCATCGAGGAGGGCGAGGGCGTCTTTGCTGGTGACGGCGTAGCGGTGGAACACTCCCCGCCCGTAGGCCAGCTCCATACCTTTCGGGTCGATCCCGTTGACCCGGACCAGGCCGTCACCGATCGCGGGGGCGATCGCACACAACGGCGCCCACATCAACGACCCCTTCCCCGCCCCAGTCGCCCCCGCGACCAGGGTGTGACCACCGATCAACGACTGATGCCAGTCCGTGCCGTACTCGGTGTGCCCGGACCAGACCTTCTCCAGGTCGATCGCCGACCCGTCCAGGTCGGACAGGGTGTCCAGGCCCGGCGCCCGCACCACCCCGGACAGCAGGTTGCGGCGCTGGAAATCGATCGACACCACATTCGGGGACAACTCCCGCACCTGACAACGCCGCACCCTGCGCGCGACAGCGAGGGCGCGGGTGGCGGTGTCGAACTCTTCCGGGGTCTGCCCGGGAACGAGGCGGACCCGGACCTCGTCCCACGACGGCCCCGAGCGCACCCCCAGAATCCGAGGGAGCTGATCAGCCACCGGCCGCGACCTCGACAAGACCGGGGTGCGGCGCAATGGATTCACCACCGCGATCGGTGCTCCGCCCCGGTCCGGCACCGTCAGGTTGCAGGAGCGCAGCCAGCGCGGCATCCGAGGCGCATACAGCAGCCAGCGCAGCCACCACCCCCGCAGACGACGCCCGGCATAACGATCGAACGACACCACCGATGTCCACCGCCACACCCCCAGCGCGACAGCGACCGCAGCGATGGTGACCACCAGCGAGGGCCACCCGAGCAGCGAGCACCACACCACAGCGACCGCAGCGGTGATCGTGGTGCGCCAATGCCGAACCACCCACACCGTCACGATCACGACGACCTTGCAGGCCAACCAGACGGTGACGAACACGACCGCGACCGTCGCCACGCCCTCGGCGATCCGGCCGAGGAACTGCCCCACCCAATGCAGACCAGCGAGCACCACCACCGTCGCCAGACCGGCAACAACGAGAGAACCTGTCGTGCTCATCGACGCTCTCCGTCCTGTTCCGGGGAACGACGCGGAGCGCACACGGCAAGGAGGGGAACCAACGCGAGCTGGTCATGATGGTCGCTACACCGACGCCCGTCCCCCTGAGATACCGCGCTCAGCGGGGTCAGGCACACCTCGCACCGCACCGTGTCCTCCCCGGTAACGACATCGGTGGTCGTGTCGGTGTTCATGCCGCCGCGCTCCCCGGTGTGGGAACGGCAGCAGGGGCGGTGCTCCGGCGGGCGGCGACCCGAGCGGTGCGGTGCAGCCGCCGTCGATCCTGTGGGGTGGTGGCGCCGAGGACGCCGTAGCGGCGGGCCGGGTCTTCGACCAGCAGCGCCTCGACCAGGCACATGCTGCGGACCCGGCAACCACGACACACCTCCAACGCAGGCTCGGCGGCGTGCGGAGCGGTGTCGGTGGGGAAGAACGACTCGGTGTCCATCCCGCGACACGCCGCCGCTGCCCGCCAGCGATGACGTTCAGCACCGTGAAGCGCCCGGGGCAGGGCAGGAGGGGGTGAAGAAAGTCCGGTGTTCATCTAGGATCGGTGTCCTTCCACGCTGGTTCCGGGTTGATCAACTGCCTGCCACGGCAGCAACACACGGCAAGGAAGACTCGGTGGGGGAGCCCGCCACTAACGGGCTCTCCCACACATATCGCCTGGTCCGACAGTGCTTGTCAGGCGGCGTCCTGGTTCTTGGCCGTATGTCCACGCTGGGGGCCGGGGGCGCGCATCCCCGCCGCGCGAAAGCTGTAAGCCACACGCGGACGCCCGCCGGTCTCCTGCACGTACGGGGTCACCGTGAGCCCGTCGAACTCCACCGGACGAAACGGCAACCCCGCTGTGGCCTCCGGCGGCACCGGCTGATGCGCCGCAGCGATCTTCACCACCACCGTCTTCTCGCTCCGCCGTGCTTCCGGATCGGCATCCAGCACCGACACCGACCACACCGGCAACCCCGACTCCCGATCGACCTGCTGCACCGGACGCCCCGGCGCCGACTTCTCAAAATCCCGCACCGCCTCCACCTCCGACACCACGAACGCCCCCAGCGGGAACACATCACCCATCGCCACCACAAACCTGTTACTACGCGCCATGTCAGCTCCTCCGTGAGCGACAGGCATCTCCCGCCGCTATCCCGACAGTACTCGCACTGGTTGTGCTAGTCAATACTTTTAGTGCGGGTCTTGGCGGAGGTCAGTTGGAGGTGACCTGTCCGGCCAGCTCCTTCACGCGAGGGTCGTCGCCATGCGACCGCAGGAGGTCCGCAATGAGGGTGCGCGCTCGGCTGTGTGACCTAGCCTGTTGCGGCGAGACGGTGAAGCTGCGGCGGAGTGCATTGATCACGGCGTCGGTGCGGCGCAGCTGTGCGCTTGCGCTGGCGACATCGATCAAGAATCGGCCCTGCCGCTCGGCGGACAGACGGCCGTCGTCGATCTGTTCTGCTACGCGTAGGGCTCGGCCAGCGTCGCCAAGCTCAACTGCGACAGCAACCTCGTGCAGACTCACATTGGTCGGCCCAAATTCGGTGTTGTAGTCATTGCGGCCATCGTGAACGTGCTCAGCGGCCTCTCGCGCATCATTTAGGTAACGGTAGGCTGCATCTCCGTCTCCGCTGCGCGCTGAAGCTGTAGCAAGTTGAAGATGAAGTGCGCCAAGCAGTGCGTAGGTTGCGGGGTCTGAATCCCCCTGGGGGTAGGTTTGAGACAGAGCGTTGGCGGCATCGCCTGCGACTCGACGGGCCATGTCGAAGCGTCGGCTCGCTTGAAAGACAATCGCAAGACGAAATGCGCATTCGGCCAGTAAGTGCGCGTTCTTTAAGGTGTGAGCGGACGCCGTGGCGCGATCGATTGCCACCCAGGCTGCATCAAATTCCCCTAGCTTGGCTAGCATTGCAGATGCAGCGAGGTACATCCGAGCGCGCGATTGCCGGACTGCGGGGGGAGTCTCGTTGCCAGCCTGATCGCTGGCGGTTTCGACTTCTGTGATCAAATCACGCAAGAGAATTGCAAGCTCTTCATACTGAGCAGAGTGGGCCAGCTTCCATGCGTGACTGGTTCGCTCTTCAATGCCGGGGATATCTACCGGCTGGGGCGATTTCGGTAGCGCCTGGAGCGCGTGGTTCGACGCCAGGGTTAGTGCTAACTCAGTAGCGGCAGCAGGCTTCCCTGTCTGTGCGAGTGGCCAGGATTTTTCTGGTGTCAGCTCGCCGACCTCAGTGTCAAGGGCGTCGGCTACGCGTTCAAGCACTGACATGCGGTCGATTCGCCGAACTCCGCGCTCCACCTGACTTACCCAGGTTTCAGAGCGTCCGACCTTTTGTGCAAACTCCGCCTGCGAGTATCCAAGCTTCTTGCGCAGGAATGCTATTTTCCGACCGAAGTCTGTTGACGAATCGCTTCTCATCGGAGTGTCGGCTTGCCGTTCGTTGAGGCGATGAACTCGACTCGCAGGTTTGTGATGTACTGCTCGCGTTCTGCCAGGAAGTGCTTCACGTGCGCAGTGGATTCGTGGGCCTCGAAGGAGTCGCGGTCGATGTAAAGTTCGTAGAAAATTCGAGCCAGTGGCTCGGCGGATACAGTATTTACGAGGTAGAGCAGGGTGCCTGGCTCTGAGGATTTGATCTGCTCACACGTAGCTGAAGTTAAAGCGTCGAACCTCCGGGCCGCCTCTGCGTCCGCGAGGTCGAAGCGTGCAACTAAGCCGAACATCCTGCCTCCCGAGTGAGGGACTAGCCGTCAGGCACTGTGCACTTATCATACGGCCTGTCACTAAAAGTGCGGTACGGGCGTCGGTTCCCGAACGAAGTACCGCTGGTGCTCACGGAGGCGGTGGGCGAGGTCTGCTCAGGTCGTGTGTGTTGCCGAATTGTGCTTTAGGGGATCAAGGCGCCGCCTCCGGCGGCGCGGGGTCGGCCACGCCGCCCCCGCCGCTCGCTCACTACACCTCCGGCCCGTTCGCGGCGGCGGGCTCGGCTACCCGACCCCAAGCCACCAGGCAGCCGCCTGAACCCCAGAGACGCCGACGGCACGCCTGCACGATGGCCGCCGCTGCCCTTGCTCCGCGTCACGCCAGGCGTCGATGCGGACCGTCGTCAGTCCTGTAGGCCGGGCGTGCCGCCCGGGATGCCTCCGGCGGCCGGGCTCCGCCCGGACCCGACACCGCTCGGAGATCAGGGGGAGTGCGGCGGGGCTGGCGATCTCCTCACGGCGCGCCGAGACGGCAACCAGACCGAGGGGTGGGGTGCAAGGCTGAACCCCGTGCCTTGCACCCCACCCCTCGGTCTGGCAGGGGTGAACCCGCGCCGCGAGGAGATCACCAGCAGGCCGGGCGCGTGGGAAAAAAGACAACCCCACGGGGCCGGTCGTGCAACGAGCGTGCGAGTACTGGCGGGGAACCACGGTCACTCACGGCCACTCACGGTCAGTCGACCGGCTCAGATCGCGCAGGTGGGCAGGGCATTGACCGCAGTCTTCCAAACTGGCTACGCGGGTTCGATTCCCGTCGCCCGCTCACACCACGCGACCGGCCGAAACACCACCCCTTATCGATCTTGAACAGGGGGTGGTGCGGGACGTGCGACCGGTGTGCGAGAAGAGGGCGAGTGGCCGCCCCCGGACGCTTGAACATGAGACGGCAGGGAGGCGTGCGCATGCTCAACATCGTCTGGGCTGTGTGCACTGCGGCGGGCCTCGTGGTCATCCTCACCGTGTGGAACGGTGGATTCGACTGGCTCTTCGTGGTGACCGGGGTGCTGGTCGTCCTGTGTGCCCATGCTCTTGATCGGGCCGTGCGGCGGAGCCGGGGTGAACCGGGGTCGGGGCTGTACGGGCGGGGTCGTCGCGTGGTCACTCATGCCGCCGCGCCGTCGACGGTCTGGATCGTCCTCCAGGAGGAAGCTGACGACTGTCGAATCCTTGGAGTATTCCACGATAGTGCGACTGCCGATGAATTCATGATGCGAAAGGGGCGCGACTTTCCCGAGTCGACGTTCTCCTGCGGCGAGTATGAAATTGGGTGGACCGAAGACCGGGGGGCGCAGCGTTATCGCTCGCCCGATTGAGGTGGTCTCGGAGGGGTGGGGAATACGTGCCCGATGAGGGAAGCCGCCGGTGAACTCTCTGACGACTCAGCCGTCGTCGTCGGCCTCGATGTCCTGATCGGTGTGGGGTCGGCGTTCGCGGTCGACCAGTGCGGCGATCTGGGTGGCGATGCGGCGGTCGCGTTCGGTGGTGGCGTGTTGGTAGATCAGTGCGGCGCGCATGGTGCCGTGGCCCATGCGGTGCATGAGTTCGCGGGTGCTGGCCCCAGCAGTAGCAGCGAGATGGTTACCGGTGTGACGTAGGTCATGGAAATGGAAACCGGTGGGGAGCCCGGTCTTGACCACGGTGGTGGGCCAGTCGGTTGCGCGGCCGAAGTTCCCGCGTCGGAGCATGCCGCCGCGTTGTCCGCAGAAGATCAGTCCGTCCGGTGGCGGGCCGGAGTAGGCGGCGGTGTGGGTGGTGAGGACCTCGACGAGGAACGGGGGCAGGGAGAGGGTGCGGATACCGGCGGCGGATTTGGGTGGCCCGGGTCGGAGGCCGCCTCGGCTGAGTTGGGCCAGGCGTCGTCGGACGTGGAGGGTGGCGGTGTTCAGGTCGAGGTCGCAGTGGCGTAGCCCGGCGAGTTCTCCCCAGCGCAGTCCGGTGAACGCGGCGGACAGGATCAGGGCGTGGAAGCGGGGTGGCATCGCGGCGGCGAGGTCGAAGACCTGGCCGATGGTGGCGGTGGGGCGTTCGGGGGTGCGGTGTTCACCGGCGCCTTTGATGCGGCAGGGGTTGCGGGTGATCCGGCCGTCGTCGACGGCGGTGGTGCAGATGGCGCGGACGAGGCGGTAGGCCTTCGCGGTGCGGTCTTCGGAGCGTCCGGCAGCGAGCAGGGTGGTGCGCCAGGTGCGGATGACTGCGGTGGTCAGCTCGGCGAGGTCGATCGGGCCGAGGAACGGGTCGATGTGGTGGCGCCAGATGCTGCGGTACTCCTCGCGGGTGCGGGCGCTGACGCGGTGTTCGGTGATCCACTGCTCCCCGAAGTCATGGAAGGGTAGCTGGCCCAGGGCGGGGTCGAACCAGTCACCGCGCAGGATGTCGCTTTCGACGAGGGTGAGCCATTGGGCGGCGTCGCCTTTGCGGTCGAAGGTTCCCGGGGCGGTGCGGCGTTGCCCGCTGTTGGTGGGGTAGCTGGCCTGATACCGCCCGGAGGGCAGGCGGCGGATGGAGCCGAACCGGCGCCGACTCGTCTTGTTCGCCGTCATCGCGTTCCTCGCCGGGGGTGTGGGTGTGGTCGGTGGGGGAACGGTTCGACCCGGCCTTGGGCGAGCCAGGCGTCGAGGTCGGTCACGGCGAAGCGCACATGCCGTCCGATGCGGTAGAACGCGATCCGTCGGGCTGCGACCAGGCGCCGCACGAAACGCGGGGAGGTGTTCAGGTAGCGGGCGGTCTCGGCCACGGTCAGGTACTGCGTCATCGACGGCGTCCCTGCTACGCGGCCTGATCACGGGTAGCCGAACACCCGATTGCCGAACGGTCGTCCGGTGGTGGGCCGGTGGTGGTGAGGAGGGCGGCGTCGTAGTCGGCGCGCCATCGTTGGCGTTGATGGATCGCGTGCAGAAGCAGGACGGGGCGGGGTGGGACGTCGCTGTCGCCGGGTTGCACGGGTTCCCAGTTGAAGGGTCCGTCATCGATCGCGTAGGCGGGTGTCACTCCGGCGTGGTCGAGGAGTTGCCGAACGAACGCGCTCCGGTCCGCGCGGTGATCACCGAGGCTCTTGTTGGACCATTTGCGGGAGACCAGGACGCGGCGTCCGGCGATGCCGAGGTGTTCGGGCTTGTGCGCTGTGCCGGTGCAGTGCCCGGGGGTCATCTCCGGGCGGGCACCCTTGGGTGCGACGGCGTAGAGCAGCCAGATCGGGCAGCGCGGCGAACACGGGGTGATGGCGAGTTCGGCGGTGAGGCGTCGGGCGTGGTCGCGCTGGCGGGTGGTGGCGGTGTCGTCGAGTCCGGCGGCGTGGCCGACGGATTTGGTGAGGTATTTGGTGAGGTAGCCGATGTGGCGTCCGGCTTCTTCGGTGCCGCCGAGGATGCCTTTCACATGCACTTGGGGGCCGAAGACCACGGTGTGGGCCGGCGTGGTGAGGACCTCGGGGTCGGTGGCCTCGTCCCAGGTGGGGAGCGGTGTGTGGGTGTCGGGGTCGACGAAGGCTTTCTGCCGGTGGTCCCAGCGGGGGAGCTTGTCCCCGGTGTAGACGATGTCGTCGTGGGCGGGCCACCAGACCTGGTGGTAGGTGGCGGCGGTGATCGCGCGCAACTCTGCGCGGGGGATGGTGCCGCGGATGGCGGCGTGGAAGTGCGGGGCACCGCGTTTCTGCGGTTCGACGGTCCCGAAGTACTGCACGTCCCAGCCGACACAGCGCCGCGTGTTCTGCCAGAACCTGTCCAGCAGCTTCGGGAAGTGGATCGCATCGCGGGCGGCGCGGCGGTAGTCGTAGGTATCGGGGTCGATCGCGGCGCCGTTGCCGTCGACGCGGCCGTAGGTGTCCAGGGTCAGGGTGAGGAAGGTCGAGGGCCGATATTTCCCGCCGAACACCCGTCCGATCGTGCGGTCCTCCACAGGCCGCCGGGGCAGGTTCGGGGCGTCCTGACGACGCCGGGTAGTCCGGCGGATGGCCTTCGGGCGGGGGTCGAGCGGGGCGAGGGGTCCGCGGACTCCGAGGGCGCGGAGTTCGGTGTCGATGTCCTCGACGATCTCGCGTATCTCATCACACTCGGCGTTGTCTCCGGCGGCGAGACAGTCAGTGTAGGCGGCGTGGAAGTCCGCGCGGGCGGCCATCAACTCTTTCTGCGCGGTCGTCGGGTCGGCAGGTGTGACGGCGGGTTCGTTCTCCAGGTGCCAGCCTTCGCGGCACTGGGTCATCCGCAGCCGTCGGGCCTTGTCTGAGCAGGGGCGGCACTGGTCTTCCCGTGTCGAACCGCACGGCACCGGCACGACATCGATCCGTCCGGTGGATTGGTCGATGCGGCGCATCGCCAGGGGGCGGACACACACGCCGTGGTCCTCGGCGAGCTGGACCGCGACCTCGTGCGACAGGGCCAGCATCGCCTTCTGCGCCCGGGTGAGCGTGTCCTGATCGACCGGCTCCCGCCCCGGCGCGCTGTCGGTCACGGTGTCGGCGCTGTCGGTGTGGGTGTCGGCGTTGGTCATGCTGCGTCTCCGATCTCGCGGTGGTGGACGGTCGGGTCGGGGAGGGTCAGGACCGGCGCCACTCCGGCGGTCGGGGAAGTGCGGGTGACGAAGGCTTCTAGGTCTTTGACCGCACCGTCAGACACCCACCCGGCCCGGATACGCAGGGGTTCACGGATGCCGTCGCCGAACAGATAGCCCACGCCGGGTTCGTCTTCACCGATCCGGTTGGCCCACGCACCACGGTCGTAGGCGTGATCGCCGAGGACCATCGACACATGGGACTTCGAGGCGACGCGTAGGCAGATGCGGCGGGGGAACAGCTCCCGCACCGGGACGGTGTCCTTGGTCGGTTCCTGCACATAGCCGCGCACGGTGTAGCCCAACGCGCGGCCCTGGGTGGTGAGCAGGGCGACGCGGTCGGTGATCGCCTCGCGGGTCTTGCGGTCCCCGCCGTAACGCAGCAGCGCACCGATCTCGTCGAACTCCACGATCTCCAACGGGGTGTCCCGGGTGACGGGGACCAGGCGGGTCGCCCCGGCGTACTCGCGTTTACGGGCCTCCATGCTCTCGACAAGATCATCGAGGAGGGCGAGGGCGTCTTTGCTGGTGACGGCGTAGCGGTGGAACACTCCCCGCCCGTAGGCCAGCTCCATACCTTTCGGGTCGATCCCGTTGACCCGGACCAGGCCGTCACCGATCGCGGGGGCGATCGCACACAACGGCGCCCACATCAACGACCCCTTCCCCGCCCCAGTCGCCCCCGCGACCAGGGTGTGACCACCGATCAACGACTGATGCCAGTCCGTGCCGTACTCGGTGTGCCCGGACCAGACCTTCTCCAGGTCGATCGCCGACCCGTCCAGGTCGGACAGGGTGTCCAGGCCCGGCGCCCGCACCACCCCGGACAGCAGGTTGCGGCGCTGGAAATCGATCGACACCACATTCGGGGACAACTCCCGCACCTGACAACGCCGCACCCTGCGCGCGACAGCGAGGGCGCGGGTGGCGGTGTCGAACTCTTCCGGGGTCTGCCCGGGAACGAGGCGGACCCGGACCTCGTCCCACGACGGCCCCGAGCGCACCCCCAGAATCCGAGGGAGCTGATCAGCCACCGGCCGCGACCTCGACAAGACCGGGGTGCGGCGCAATGGATTCACCACCGCGATCGGTGCTCCGCCCCGGTCCGGCACCGTCAGGTTGCAGGAGCGCAGCCAGCGCGGCATCCGAGGCGCATACAGCAGCCAGCGCAGCCACCACCCCCGCAGACGACGCCCGGCATAACGATCGAACGACACCACCGATGTCCACCGCCACACCCCCAGCGCGACAGCGACCGCAGCGATGGTGACCACCAGCGAGGGCCACCCGAGCAGCGAGCACCACACCACAGCGACCGCAGCGGTGATCGTGGTGCGCCAATGCCGAACCACCCACACCGTCACGACCACCGCGGCCTTGCAGGCCAGCCACACGGTGACGAACACGACCGCGATCGTTGCCACGCCCTCGGCGATCCGGCCGAGGAACTGCCCCACCCAGTGCAGACCAGCCAGCACTATCAGCGTCACGAGACCGGCCAGGACCAGAGAACCCATCGTCGTCATCGCAGGCCCCCGCCCTGCTCGGGGGAACGCCGCGGAGCGCACACGACCGGCATCGGGACCAACGCCAGCTGCCCGCGATGATCACCACACCGCCGCACGCCCCCCTCGGAGACATCGCTCAGTGGGGTCAGGCACACCTCGCACCACACCGCGCCCTCACCGGTGACGACATCCGTGGTCGCCTCGGGACTCATGCCGCAGCACTCCCCGGCGCGACAGCAGCAGGGGCCGCGGTCCGGCGGGCTGCGACACGAGCGGTGCGATGCAGCCGCCGTCGATCCTGTGGGGTGGTGGCGCCGAGGACGCCGTAGCGGCGGGCCGGGTCTTCGACCAGCAGCGCCTCGACCAGACACATACTGCGGACCCGGCAACCACGACACACCTCCAACGCAGGCTCGGCGGCGTGCGGAGCGGTGTCGGTGGGGAAGAACGACTCGGTGTCCATCCCGCGACACGCCGCCCCGGCCCGCCAGCGATGACGTTCAGCACCGTGAAGCGCCCGGGGCAGGGCAGGAGGGGGTGAAGAAAGTCCGGTGTTCATCTAGGATCGGTGTCCTTCCACGCTGGTTCCGGGTTGATCAACTGCCTGCCACGGCAGCAACACACGGCAAGGAAGACTCGGTGGGGGAGCCCGCCACTAACGGGCTCTCCCACACATATCGCCTGGTCCGACAGTGCTTGTCAGGCGGCGTCCTGGTTCTTGGCCGTATGTCCACGCTGGGGGCCGGGGGCGCGCATCCCCGCCGCGCGAAAGCTGTAAGCCACACGCGGACGCCCGCCGGTCTCCTGCACGTACGGGGTCACCGTGAGCCCGTCGAACTCCACCGGACGAAACGGCAACCCCGCTGTGGCCTCCGGCGGCACCGGCTGATGCGCCGCAGCGATCTTCACCACCACCGTCTTCTCGCTCCGCCGTGCTTCCGGATCGGCATCCAGCACCGACACCGACCACACCGGCAACCCCGACTCCCGATCGACCTGCTGCACCGGACGCCCCGGCGCCGACTTCTCAAAATCCCGCACCGCCTCCACCTCCGACACGATGAACGCCCCCACCGGGAACACATCACCCATCGCCACCGCGAACTTGTTACTGCGTGCCATGTCAGCTCCTCTGTCGTTCGCTCTCTGCGTCCAGCTGCAAGCTCTACGTGAGGCTAGCAGTTGATAGCTCAGCATGTCAACTGAATGGCTACGACTCCTTGAGGGGCCTCTGACCAGCGGCGACTTGCAGCGCGTTGGTAGGATTTCTGTGCCCCGCGCGAGCTGGGGTGCAAGTGGAGCGCCGAACGGCTAGCCAGGACGACCGAGTGGAACGACCAGGAAATCGAGATCATGGAGCCATCACGACGGGCACTGTCGCGGGGCGAGGCGCTGCATGCGCAGATTGCCCGCCACATCGCCAACGACATCTCAGCGGGACGCCTGGTCAACGGGGCGACTCTCCCCTCGACCAAGGCGCTCGCATCCGAATGGGGGGTTAGCCCCTTTACGATCTCTGAGGCGATGAAGCTCCTTGCTGGGGAAGGTCTGGTTGTAAACGAGGCGAGGTCTAGGCGGACTGTTCGTGCCCCGAGGCAGGGGCGGTCTGATCTTCTGCGCGACCGCCGCCCGCAGGTGATCTTGATAGGTGGCTACCCGGGTAGTGGAAAATCTGAATTGGCGCGCACGCTTGCCCGTGAGGTCGGCTGGACTGTGATTGACAAAGACACTGTGACTCGCCCGCTGGTGGAACAACTGCTGGAGGTCCTTGGACGGTCTCCCCATGACCGCGAATCTGAGGTTTACCTCAATCAGGTACGTCCTCGCGAATACGAGGCGGTCGCTGCTGTCGTGACTGAAAATCTTCAGTGTGGTAACAGTGTCATCGCTGATGCCCCTTTCTTGAGGGAGTTCACCGACCCGGCATGGCTGTGTCGTACGATTGACGCCCATGCCGCATTCAATGCCGACACCACTGTCGTTTGGGTTGCTTGTGACGCACAGACGATGCATAGCTATCTCCGTCGGCGCGGAGCGCCCGGGACGCGACGAAGCTTGCAGATTGGACGGCTCATCTGGAGGGCCTCGATCTTAATTTCCGACCTCCGATCGCCCACGTTGTCGTGGAGAACTCCGCATCAAGTGAGCCGCTTCAGTCGCGGCTCGCCGGATCATCGACAAGGTCGCAGCGTGACTCGCGGGGTTCTGCTCTATGGGCCGCCTGCAGCAGGTAAGGACACTGTCACGGCAGCGCTGACTGGCTATGATACGCACTTCCATTTGTTTCGTCGCATAAAGTGTGGTCCCGGTAGAACTGATGGCTATCGGATGGTCGATCGGCTGACGCGCGATAGACTGCTCGTTCCGGTTGCGTCATCTGGCAGAATGGCCGGTACGGTGCCACGTATATTGTCGATAGAGTCGGGCTTAGGAAAAGTCTCGCTAGCGGTTGGCCGGTTTTGCATCTAGGTCAGCCGGAAGCCGTTGACGCCGTTGTTGCTGCGACTCCAGAGACTCATTGGCTCGTTTTTGCTCTCTGGTGCCCCCGTGATGTGGCAAGCATTAGATTGCGGCAGCGAGGAAGCGCCGACCTCCAGGCGCGGCTCGCTGCTTGGGACGCCACGCCACTCTTGCCTCCACCGACTACGACGTTGGATACCTCGACGGTCACGCCCGTCGCCGCTGCCCGCCACATCGCCGCTTCCTTCAGCCGCCATGATGCGTCCGGCGGCTGACCTCGTTGCTGGCGTCGTTCCGTACGGGCTCGCTTGCGTCACGTCGTCTGTCTAGGTCGTGTGTGTTGCCGAATTGTGCTTTAGGGGATCAAGGCGCCGCCTCCGGCGGCGCGGGGTCGGCCACGCCGCCCCCGCCGCTCGCTCACTACACCTCCGGCCCGTTCGCGGCGGCGGGCTCGGCTACCCGACCCCAAGCCACCAGGCAGCCGCCTGAACCCCAGAGACGCCGACGGCACGCCTGCACGATGGCCGCCGCTGCCCTTGCTCCGCGTCACGCCAGGCGTCGATGCGGACCGTCGTCAGTCCTGTAGGCCGGGCGTGCCGCCCGGGATGCCTCCGGCGGCCGGGCTCCGCCCGGACCCGACACCGCTCGGAGATCAGGGGGAGTGCGGCGGGGCTGGCGATCTCCTCACGGCGCGCCGAGACGGCAACCAGACCGAGGGGTGGGGTGCAAGGCTGAACCCCGTGCCTTGCACCCCACCCCTCGGTCTGGCAGGGGTGAACCCGCGCCGCGAGGAGATCACCAGCAGGCCGGGCGCGTGGGAAAAAAGACAACCCCACGGGGCCGGTCGTGCAACGAGCGTGCGAGTACTGGCGGGGAACCACGGTCACTCACGGCCACTCACGGTCAGTCGACCGGCTCAGATCGCGCAGGTGGGCAGGGCATTGACCGCAGTCTTCCAAACTGGCTACGCGGGTTCGATTCCCGTCGCCCGCTCACACCACGCGACCGGCCGAAACACCACCCCTTATCGATCTTGAACAGGGGGTGGTGCGGGACGTGCGACCGGTGTGCGAGAAGAGGGCGAGTGGCCGCCCCCGGACGCTTGAACATGAGACGGCAGGGAGGCGTGCGCATGCTCAACATCGTCTGGGCTGTGTGCACTGCGGCGGGCCTCGTGGTCATCCTCACCGTGTGGAACGGTGGATTCGACTGGCTCTTCGTGGTGACCGGGGTGCTGGTCGTCCTGTGTGCCCATGCTCTTGATCGGGCCGTGCGGCGGAGCCGGGGTGAACCGGGTCGGGGCTGTACGGGCGGGTCGTCGGGTGGGGTCACTCATGCCGCCGCGCCGTCGACGGTCTGGATCGTCCTCCAGGAGGAAGCTGACGACTGTCGAATCCTTGGAGTATTCCACGATAGTGCGACTGCCGATGAATTCATGATGCGAAAGGGGCGCGACTTTCCCGAGTCGACGTTCTCCTGCGGCGAGTATGAAATTGGGTGGACCGAAGACCGGGGGGCGCAGCGTTATCGCTCGCCCGATTGAGGTGGTCTCGGAGGGGTGGGGAATACGTGCCCGATGAGGGAAGCCGCCGGTGAACTCTCTGACGACTCAGCCGTCGTCGTCGGCCTCGATGTCCTGATCGGTGTGGGGTCGGCGTTCGCGGTCGACCAGTGCGGCGATCTGGGTGGCGATGCGGCGGTCGCGTTCGGTGGTGGCGTGTTGGTAGATCAGTGCGGCGCGCATGGTGCCGTGGCCCATGCGGTGCATGAGTTCGCGGGTGCTGGCCCCAGCAGTAGCAGCGAGATGGTTACCGGTGTGACGTAGGTCATGGAAATGGAAACCGGTGGGGAGCCCGGTCTTGACCACGGTGGTGGGCCAGTCGGTTGCGCGGCCGAAGTTCCCGCGTCGGAGCATGCCGCCGCGTTGTCCGCAGAAGATCAGTCCGTCCGGTGGCGGGCCGGAGTAGGCGGCGGTGTGGGTGGTGAGGACCTCGACGAGGAACGGGGGCAGGGAGAGGGTGCGGATACCGGCGGCGGATTTGGGTGGCCCGGGTCGGAGGCCGCCTCGGCTGAGTTGGGCCAGGCGTCGTCGGACGTGGAGGGTGGCGGTGTTCAGGTCGAGGTCGCAGTGGCGTAGCCCGGCGAGTTCTCCCCAGCGCAGTCCGGTGAACGCGGCGGACAGGATCAGGGCGTGGAAGCGGGGTGGCATCGCGGCGGCGAGGTCGAAGACCTGGCCGATGGTGGCGGTGGGGCGTTCGGGGGTGCGGTGTTCACCGGCGCCTTTGATGCGGCAGGGGTTGCGGGTGATCCGGCCGTCGTCGACGGCGGTGGTGCAGATGGCGCGGACGAGGCGGTAGGCCTTCGCGGTGCGGTCTTCGGAGCGTCCGGCAGCGAGCAGGGTGGTGCGCCAGGTGCGGATGACTGCGGTGGTCAGCTCGGCGAGGTCGATCGGGCCGAGGAACGGGTCGATGTGGTGGCGCCAGATGCTGCGGTACTCCTCGCGGGTGCGGGCGCTGACGCGGTGTTCGGTGATCCACTGCTCCCCGAAGTCATGGAAGGGTAGCTGGCCCAGGGCGGGGTCGAACCAGTCACCGCGCAGGATGTCGCTTTCGACGAGGGTGAGCCATTGGGCGGCGTCGCCTTTGCGGTCGAAGGTTCCCGGGGCGGTGCGGCGTTGCCCGCTGTTGGTGGGGTAGCTGGCCTGATACCGCCCGGAGGGCAGGCGGCGGATGGAGCCGAACCGGCGCCGACTCGTCTTGTTCGCCGTCATCGCGTTCCTCGCCGGGGGTGTGGGTGTGGTCGGTGGGGGAACGGTTCGACCCGGCCTTGGGCGAGCCAGGCGTCGAGGTCGGTCACGGCGAAGCGCACATGCCGTCCGATGCGGTAGAACGCGATCCGTCGGGCTGCGACCAGGCGCCGCACGAAACGCGGGGAGGTGTTCAGGTAGCGGGCGGTCTCGGCCACGGTCAGGTACTGCGTCATCGACGGCGTCCCTGCTACGCGGCCTGATCACGGGTAGCCGAACACCCGATTGCCGAACGGTCGTCCGGTGGTGGGCCGGTGGTGGTGAGGAGGGCGGCGTCGTAGTCGGCGCGCCATCGTTGGCGTTGATGGATCGCGTGCAGAAGCAGGACGGGGCGGGGTGGGACGTCGCTGTCGCCGGGTTGCACGGGTTCCCAGTTGAAGGGTCCGTCATCGATCGCGTAGGCGGGTGTCACTCCGGCGTGGTCGAGGAGTTGCCGAACGAACGCGCTCCGGTCCGCGCGGTGATCACCGAGGCTCTTGTTGGACCATTTGCGGGGAGACCAGGACGCGGCGTCCGGCGATGCCGAGGTGTTCGGGCTTGTGCGCTGTGCCGGTGCAGTGCCCGGGGGTCATCTCCGGGCGGGCACCCTTGGGTGCGACGGCGTAGAGCAGCCAGATCGGGCAGCGCGGCGAACACGGGGTGATGGCGAGTTCGGCGGTGAGGCGTCGGGCGTGGTCGCGCTGGCGGGTGGTGGCGGTGTCGTCGAGTCCGGCGGCGTGGCCGACGGATTTGGTGAGGTATTTGGTGAGGTAGCCGATGTGGCGTCCGGCTTCTTCGGTGCCGCCGAGGATGCCTTTCACATGCACTTGGGGGCCGAAGACCACGGTGTGGGCCGGCGTGGTGAGGACCTCGGGGTCGGTGGCCTCGTCCCAGGTGGGGAGCGGTGTGTGGGTGTCGGGGTCGACGAAGGCTTTCTGCCGGTGGTCCCAGCGGGGGAGCTTGTCCCCGGTGTAGACGATGTCGTCGTGGGCGGGCCACCAGACCTGGTGGTAGGTGGCGGCGGTGATCGCGCGCAACTCTGCGCGGGGGATGGTGCCGCGGATGGCGGCGTGGAAGTGCGGGGCACCGCGTTTCTGCGGTTCGACGGTCCCGAAGTACTGCACGTCCCAGCCGACACAGCGCCGCGTGTTCTGCCAGAACCTGTCCAGCAGCTTCGGGAAGTGGATCGCATCGCGGGCGGCGCGGCGGTAGTCGTAGGTATCGGGGTCGATCGCGGCGCCGTTGCCGTCGACGCGGCCGTAGGTGTCCAGGGTCAGGGTGAGGAAGGTCGAGGGCCGATATTTCCCGCCGAACACCCGTCCGATCGTGCGGTCCTCCACAGGCCGCCGGGGCAGGTTCGGGGCGTCCTGACGACGCCGGGTAGTCCGGCGGATGGCCTTCGGGCGGGGGTCGAGCGGGGCGAGGGGTCCGCGGACTCCGAGGGCGCGGAGTTCGGTGTCGATGTCCTCGACGATCTCGCGTATCTCATCACACTCGGCGTTGTCTCCGGCGGCGAGACAGTCAGTGTAGGCGGCGTGGAAGTCCGCGCGGGCGGCCATCAACTCTTTCTGCGCGGTCGTCGGGTCGGCAGGTGTGACGGCGGGTTCGTTCTCCAGGTGCCAGCCTTCGCGGCACTGGGTCATCCGCAGCCGTCGGGCCTTGTCTGAGCAGGGGCGGCACTGGTCTTCCCGTGTCGAACCGCACGGCACCGGCACGACATCGATCCGTCCGGTGGATTGGTCGATGCGGCGCATCGCCAGGGGGCGGACACACACGCCGTGGTCCTCGGCGAGCTGGACCGCGACCTCGTGCGACAGGGCCAGCATCGCCTTCTGCGCCCGGGTGAGCGTGTCCTGATCGACCGGCTCCCGCCCCGGCGCGCGCTGTCGGTCACGGTGTCGGCGCTGTCGGTGTGGGTGTCGGCGTTGGTCATGCTGCGTCTCCGATCTCGCGGTGGTGGACGGTCGGGTCGGGGAGGGTCAGGACCGGCGCCACTCCGGCGGTCGGGGAAGTGCGGGTGACGAAGGCTTCTAGGTCTTTGACCGCACCGTCAGACACCCACCCGGCCCGGATACGCAGGGGTTCACGGATGCCGTCGCCGAACAGATAGCCCACGCCGGGTTCGTCTTCACCGATCCGGTTGGCCCACGCACCACGGTCGTAGGCGTGATCGCCGAGGACCATCGACACATGGGACTTCGAGGCGACGCGTAGGCAGATGCGGCGGGGGAACAGCTCCCGCACCGGGACGGTGTCCTTGGTCGGTTCCTGCACATAGCCGCGCACGGTGTAGCCCAACGCGCGGCCCTGGGTGGTGAGCAGGGCGACGCGGTCGGTGATCGCCTCGCGGGTCTTGCGGTCCCCGCCGTAACGCAGCAGCGCACCGATCTCGTCGAACTCCACGATCTCCAACGGGGTGTCCCGGGTGACGGGGACCAGGCGGGTCGCCCCGGCGTACTCGCGTTTACGGGCCTCCATGCTCTCGACAAGATCATCGAGGAGGGCGAGGGCGTCTTTGCTGGTGACGGCGTAGCGGTGGAACACTCCCCGCCCGTAGGCCAGCTCCATACCTTTCGGGTCGATCCCGTTGACCCGGACCAGGCCGTCACCGATCGCGGGGGCGATCGCACACAACGGCGCCCACATCAACGACCCCTTCCCCGCCCCAGTCGCCCCCGCGACCAGGGTGTGACCACCGATCAACGACTGATGCCAGTCCGTGCCGTACTCGGTGTGCCCGGACCAGACCTTCTCCAGGTCGATCGCCGACCCGTCCAGGTCGGACAGGGTGTCCAGGCCCGGCGCCCGCACCACCCCGGACAGCAGGTTGCGGCGCTGGAAATCGATCGACACCACATTCGGGGACAACTCCCGCACCTGACAACGCCGCACCCTGCGCGCGACAGCGAGGGCGCGGGTGGCGGTGTCGAACTCTTCCGGGGTCTGCCCGGGAACGAGGCGGACCCGGACCTCGTCCCACGACGGCCCCGAGCGCACCCCCAGAATCCGAGGGAGCTGATCAGCCACCGGCCGCGACCTCGACAAGACCGGGGTGCGGCGCAATGGATTCACCACCGCGATCGGTGCTCCGCCCCGGTCCGGCACCGTCAGGTTGCAGGAGCGCAGCCAGCGCGGCATCCGAGGCGCATACAGCAGCCAGCGCAGCCACCCCCCCGCAGACGACGCCCGGCATAACGATCGAACGACACCACCGATGTCCACCGCCACACCCCAGCGCGACAGCGACCGCAGCGATGGTGACCACCCGCGAGGGCCACCCGAGCAGCGAGCACCACACCACAGCGACCGCAGCGGTGATCGTGGTGCGCCAATGCCGACCACCCACACCGTCACGACACGGCGACCTTGCAGGCCAACCCCACGGTGACGAACACGACCGCGATCGTTGCCACGCCCTCGGCGATCCGGCCGGA
>NZ_JAHLJC010000016.1:0-27532 GCF_020496255.1 Pseudonocardia sp. ICBG1142
GGATCGTTGCCGCAGCGCTTCTCCGGCGCCCGCACCACCAGACGCGGGGCGTGTGCCCAGGCGGGCTGGGCGTGAGTGGCGGCGATCCAGAGCACGACACCGACCACGGCCGCGTCCGACGGGAGCGACACGTAACGCCGGAGGGCGGTCTCGAGGTCGTCGAGGATCACCGCCCCATCCACGTCGCTGCCGGGGGTGCCGTTCGGTGGCTCGGGCAGTGGCGGGGGCACGGTGTCGGATCGGGAACCTTCGGTCTGACCTGCGGGAACTTGGTCATCGTGAGTGTTCATGCGGTCCTCCTGGCGTTCGATGCGGTTGCGGATGGGTGCGGGTGGTGTCGCCAGACGCGGCCGGTCACCTCGGGCTCGGTCGGGTGTTCGGTCCAGGTCTCGGTTGGGGCGTAGGTGCGGAGTTCGGCGGCCGGATGCGAGTCCGGGTAGCGGTCGGAGGCGGTCTGCATGGCGGTCAGGTCGGCGGCCCAGTACCAGCGCCCGCGCCAGGGGCCGTCGACCAGGACGGCGAGTTCACGTCCGGCGGCCACCTGGGCCGCCAGCCGCGACAGCCGGTGCGCGGCCGGTGATTGCTGCCGCGTCGCTTCCGGTCCTCGCCCGCCCTGGGGGCGGGCTGTGGTCCGGGTCGACTTGCCCACGACCAACTGCTGGCCTGCGGTGGTGGTCATGCCGCGTCCCCGCGTGTCCACCGGGACCGGTCGCCGTGGGGCGGATACCGGCGCCGCATCAACTCGACCCAGGACGGCTGGTGGGCGAGTCCGGCAGCGGTGTAGGCGATCGAGATGGCGTGGCTGGAGTCGCGTAGTGCGGTCGCGTGGGCGTGGCGTAGGTCGGCGATCTCGACCCCGACCCGGGCGGCGACCAGGAGCGGCGCGGTCGGCTGCGCCCTTCCCAGGACCGCGGCGAGGACGGCCGGATCGAGGTGCCCGATCACTTCAAGGGCGTCGGCTCGATCGGCTTCGGACAGGGGCGGCAGCGGGACCGGAAGCGCCCGAGTGGCGGGTGGTTCCGGCGGTTCAGGGTGGTGACTGTGGGTGTCCATGGGGTCTCCTGTTTTCGGCATGCCGAAAGGGAGGGAGGGAGGCGCCGACGTGCCTCCCGTCCCTGCGTGTGGGTGGGTGTCAGAGGGCCTGGCCGGGGGTGCTCCCCCGCTTCCCCGGTGACTGTTTGCGCTGGTGGTGTGGGGGAAGCGGCGTGGGGGAGCGGCCGGGGAAACTTCCCCGCTTCCCCGGCCGCTCCCCCGGTTTAGAAGTTGTTCTCCCCCGTGCCGTGGGGCTCGTTTTGGTCACGGTGGGTGAGGGCGGTGTGGAGGTCGTCGGCGCGGACGACGGATTGGCCGTGGGACTTACGCGGCGGGATGCCGTGGTCGGCCAGAGCGGCGGCGAGTTCGGCGAAGCCCCAGTGCTCGTAGACGGTGCGGTTGTGTTCGACCAGGCGGGCAAGCACGAGCCGGGTCAGCACGCGGGGCTGCCCGCGCAGAGCCTCGGCGATATCGGCGAGGTGATCGACCGGCTCGGCCTCGGCGACGTGCGTCGGTGCCGGGCCGGGGACGATCCCTGCCTCTTGGCGCAGTTTCACCGCTCGCTCGACGATCGGTGTCAGCTCGTCGATGCCGTCGCCGCGTCGGATGTAGAAGCAGCGCATCAACCCGTCCCGGGGGGCGAACCCGGTGGTCATAGCGGTGCCGAGGTCCCCGAGGTCGGTGGTCCCGTCAGCGCCCACGGTCATCGGTCGCAGGGTGGTCGCGGTGATGCCTGCGGTGTGTTTGCCGGTGCCGAGGATCGCGTCGTTGCCCTGGTGGTCACCGATCGCGAAGCACGCCCGGTTGGACAGCACCTTCGCCACCGCCCTGGGCAGGGACTCCGCCGACGGCACCGGTGTCGCGAACAGCAGCGTGACGCCGTACTTGCGGGCCTTGGCGACCATCTTCGACACCAACTCGGCCGCCTCGGCCCCGCAGGGGGAGACGAACAGCTCCTGGCACTCATCGAGCACGACCACACGCGGGCGCATCGACCGATCGCTGGCCGCGAGCTTCCGGGTCAGCTTCGGTTCCCCGGCCGCGGACAGTTTCCGTCCGCGTTGCGACAGCTCCGACATCAGAGCTTTGAGGCCGTCGAGGACGGTCGGCACCTCGTCCGGATCGTCCGAGACGAACAGGGTCCGCGCGACCGGCGCGAAGGGGTCGTAGTCGGCGTTGTGGGCCATGCAGTAGATGTCGATCTCGACCAACGGGTCCAGGATCGCCCCGGCCAGGGCGGTGATGATCAGCGTGGACTTGCCGGAGCCCACCATCCCGGCGATGCCCCAGTTGCTCCCGAACAGTCGGGCGTTGACCAGGTCAGAGCGTGGATTGACCGCGACCGGGACACCGGTGAAGTAGTCGGTCGTCCCGCTCGTGAGCAGCGGCCACGGCGCCACCGGCTTCGTCAGCGAGCCTTGGTCGGCGACCCACAGGTCCAGCACACCGGGCTGGTCGCGCGGCTCGGTGGGCCAGACCTCGACCGGGAGGCGGAGCAGGTTGTGGGCCAGGACGTCCTTGCGCTTGTTGAGCATCTCGACGGTGACGCCCTCAGGGAGCAGGAACTGGCAGTGCCAGCCCTTGCCGTCATGGACGGGCGGCTGAATCCAGCGGGGCGCCCAGCCTTGCTTGAACTTGGTGTTGAGGGCGCTCATGCCCAGGTGGCGCAGCGCGTTGACTATGGCCCGCTCGTCGGGGATGACATCCCGGCCGTCGACGTCGTCGTCGACGTCGGCGGTCGGTGCGATCCAGGTGGGGGCGTCGGTGCGGGCCTTCCCGAGCGCCCACAGGCCTACGACGGCCCCGGCCAGGGCGAGGGTGGCGAGGAGGGAGGCGTAGACGGTCACGAACATGACCACCCACGCCACCGCGTCGATCACCCCAGCAACCGGGGCGATGACCAGGGAGATGTCCTTGGCGGCGATGGCGAGGACGACACCGAGCCCGACCAGCATCCCGACCGCGATCAGGGCTCCGACTCCGGCGGCGCGTAGCCAGGACAGCGGGGCGTTGACCCAGTCCATCACCCGCCCATGACGCCGCTGCTTTTCGGCGACGTCGCGGGCCTCCCACTCCAGCAACCGGTCCTGGTCACCGGCGATCTCAGCGGCGCGCATCTGACGCTCATACCGGGACGTTCCGTGGGTGTCCCGCCAGCGCTGCACGAGGACTCCGGCGCCGGAGAACACGAACCACGTGTTGCGGACCAGGGCTTTCGCGCTGGTGACGGTGACGGGATGGGTTGCCGCTGTGACGGCATGCCGTCGTGCCGTCACGAGGTCGTGGCGGTAGAGATCGCGCCGCGACACCACCACGTCCGTTCCCGGGGTCGCGTTTCCCGCCTGCTGGCCGCAGGTCACGATCTCGCCTTCGATCACCACCGGGGTGTTGTCGCGGGCGGTGTGGTGGGTGTCGGTGCGGTGGTGCAGGGTGATGACCGGCGCCAGCTCGGCGTCTCTGTCGTGGTGGGTCGAGCTGGCGCCCTCGTTCTTTCCTCGGTCGTCACGGCTGTTGTGGTCGTCGTGGTGGCTCATCGCGAGCCTCCGGTCGCGTCACGGAACTGATCGCGGAGTTGGCGGGCGCGGGCGGCCGAGCAGCGCAGTGTCCGGCGGATGGACTCGGCCGACCTGGGGTCGACCCGACTGTCGTCGACCGCTGCGCGGAGCAGCTCGCGAAGATCATCCAGAGTGCGCGGGGCCGCCCCGGTTTCAAGATCATGGTCGGGGTCGACTCCCAGGGTCGACGATGATCTTGGTGGGGTCGACTGTCGCAGGTCAGCCCTCGACTCCCCACCCGACTCCTCCGGTGTGCGGTCGAGGACGGCGACACCGCCACCATGATCATCGTCGGGGTGCGAGTCGACCCCAGAGTCGAGGCAGTCGAGGGCCGGGTCGGCCTCGTAGTCGAGGTCGTCGGTGAGCCGAGAGCCGACGCATCCCGCGCCCTCGACGAGGGCGGCCAGTGCCCAGTCCCAGTCATCCGCGATGGCGCTGCGGGAGAACGGCGCGACCGGCATGGCCGGGGCGGCCGGTGTGACAGGTCGTTCCGGGGCGGTGGTCGCGGCCAGGGTGCGGCGGTGGACCTGGAAGACGCCGGGTCGGTAGACCAGCTCCGCAGTCCCGTCCGCGGCGATGACCGCTGCCGCGTCTCCGATGGCGAGGCGCCGAGCGCGGTCGGTCTTCGCCTCCACCAACGCCGCGAGTCTCGCGGTGCGGCGTTCGGTCCAGGAGCGGGGCGCCCCGGCCAAGGTGAGCTGGTGCGCGGCGACACCGGCGATGGACACGACCGCCATCACCACGGCGGCTGTCCAGCCCTGGTGGAGGCCGTGGAGCAGGTTCATCCCGGCCGCGACCAGGGAGAACAGCACCACCCCGGCCTGCAACCCGACGACCGGCCGGTCCGGGTGCTGGTGTCGGGAGGCGGTGATGGCGAGGGCGAAGGCCCACATGCCGAGTTCGGTGATCCCGGCCAGGAGGACGCCGAGCGGGCCGTAGATGGTGGTGCCGTAGGCGGCCATCGCTGGTGCGGCCAGGGCGAAGGACAGCAGCGCGATCGGATAGATCAGCAACTCGACGGCATGGGTGGATGCCCAGGTCAGAGCCTTGGCCCGGGCGGCGGCCCGGACAGATGCGCGGGATCGTCGCTGCTCGTCCCGGCGCCGCTCAGCGCTCTCGCGGTCGGCTCGGTCGCGGTCGCGGCGGGCGTCCTGTTCGGCGATTCGCCGCTGCGCGGCAGCGTCAGCGGCTTCCCGGGCGAGGCGGGCGTCCAGAGCGCGGGTCTCCCGGCGTTCCGCCGCCCGGCTCGCAGCCCACGAGGTCGAAGAGGAAGACGTGGTGGTCATGCTCCGGCCCTCCCCTCGTCCTGCTGACCAGCCGAAACCCGCTCAGAAGGCGACTCGGCGGCCTCTGAGACGACCTCTGTCAGGGCCATCTCGGCTCGGGCGGTCGAGGCCGGGACGGTCCGGCGGGAGCGCCGCAGGCGCAGCTCGGCGGCGATCCACCACCCGGCGGCGAAGCCCAGCGGCCCGGCGAACCACCAGGTCACGAACACGGTCGCGGCCCCCAGGGCGGCGATGACGGCGATCTCGACGGCCCGCTCCCGGACCGCCCCAGCGACACAGCGAAGCAGCGCGTTCATGCCGCTTCACCACCGGTGACAGCCGAGTGACCAGCGGAAACAGCCGCATGGCGACGTGCCGGGAGCACGAACAGACGTGTCTCGACGTCACCATCTAGAGGCCCACTGGGCCCGTCGAGGTCGGTGAGGAGGTCGCCGTAGAGACGGTCGATGACCCGCTCGGTCAGACCATCCGGACACCACGAAAAGCCCAGCTCAGCGCCGGGATCAGGATCACCGTCGGGGGAGTCTGGAAGAAAAGTTCCACCCACCGGTGGATGCGTGCAGACGCCAAGGGCAGCATGGCCCATAGCCGATCACCTGTCCTCACAGGTCGTTCGGTTAGGTCGCCGCCCCGGATGGGCATCCTGGGCGGTGACCGCAAGCTCGCCGGGCTGGCAGACTCGCTCCTCAAGCAAGACACGATCCCGCCTCGGCTGTCAAGCGCCGATCTCGAACCGGCGCGCGCCTCACCTTTCCGCTCCAGGATCGGTCACGTTCCGTGACGATCGCACCTGAGGGCACCTCAAGCCATCATTTCTGCTGGTCAGACCGCGTGCAGGGCGCTTGTCGGCACGTTTGAGCGGGCGGCTCGTTGAGGGGGTGGCACGGCTTGAGCCGTGCCACCCCCTCAAGCCGTGCCAGGCGAAAATGGGCCTTGACCTGGTCAAACAGCAGGGGTGGCACGGCTGTCTCGGCTTGGCACGGCTTGGGGGCCGTTTCGGGACATCCCCCGAAATCTCACTCTGCGTGACGAGTCGGGGGCGAGGGCAGCGAGCGTCCAGGGCCCCGGCAAAGTCGTGATGGGTGGGTCCTGAGCTGCGGTGATGTGGGGGGTGGGGGTGGGTGCGGACACAGGCTTGGCGTGATCATGAGGGTGTCGAATCCTTGCTCACGTCAGGAAGCCTGTGTCCGCAGTGTCAGTGTCTCCGATCGTTGCTGCTCTGGAAGGCCTGGAGGTCGGTCCTGACGCGGGGAGAGCCGCGCCGGTCGGTGAGGCGGCGGGGTTGTCGCTGGTGGAGGCCCTGTCGCGAGTGCCGGACCCGCGGAAACCACGCGGTGTCCGCCACGGTGTCCTCGCGGTGTTGCTACTGGGGGCGTGCGCGGTGTTGGCGGGGGCCCGGTCGTTCACCGCGATCGCCGAGTACGCCCATGACGTCGGCCGCGCCGTGCTGGACGTGCTCGGGGTGGGCGCGGTCGCTCCGCACGAGTCGACCATCCGCCGGGTCCTGCAACGGGTCGACGCCTCGGCGCTGGAGGCGGCGTTGCAGTCCTGGGTGTTGCCCCAGCTCAGCGCCCAGCCGGCGGCGGAGGGCACACCCCGGCGAGAACAGCGTCGCGTGCTGGCCTTGGACGGCAAGACCCTGCGCGGCGCCCGCGTCCGTGCCGCCGACGGCAGGGTCTGGCTCCCGCATCTGGTGTCGGTGCTCGACCAGACCAGCGGTGGCGTGCTCGGCCAGGTTCAGGTCGCAGAGAAGGGCAGCGAGATCACCGCGTTCACCGCGCTGCTCGACCCCCTCGACCTCGACGATGTACTGGTCACCGCGGACGCTCTGCACACCCAGCGAGCCCACGCCGACTACCTACACCGCCGCGGCGGGCACTACCTGATGACGATCAAAGCGAACCAGCCCACGCTGCTGGCACGGGTACGGGCGCTGCCCTGGACCCAGATCGGCGTCGCTGATCGTCAACGCGGGCGTGGGCACGGCCGCGTCGAGACCCGCACGATCAGCGTGGTCAGCCTGCACCCCTGTCCCGACCTGGGCGCAGAGTTCTTCCCCCACGCATCCCAGGCGATCAAGCTGGTGCGCCGGCGTCGCCCACTGCGGCCTGGCGGGAAGTGGAGAACCGAGACCGCCTACGCGATCACCAGCCTGACCAGCACCGACGCCGATCCAGGACTGCTCGCCCGCTGGATCCGTGGGCACTGGTCGATCGAGAATCGCCTGCACTGGGTCCGTGATGTCTGCTTCGACGAAGACCGCGCCACCGCCCACACCGGTCACGCCCCGCAGGTCATGTCGGCGTTGCGGAACCTCGCGATCACCGCGCTACGCCTGCACGGCGTCAGCAACATCGCCGCAGCACTCCGCCACCACGCCCGCGACCCCCATCGACCACTGACCACCTACAAGATCATCTAGCGACTTTGCCGGGGCCCTGAGCGAGCGTCGGCGGTCGCGATTTTCGATGGTGCGTGACTGCGTTTTCAGGCACCGTAAGCAGCGGCGCTCCGCAGGCGTTTAGGGCTGGACTTCCTCGCCTTTTCTATTGCCCTTTCATGCAAGTTTTCCGCTCTTATCGTTACGGACGGGCCTCTCCACCCGTTCCGGAGAGGCGGTGGCGATTATTTCGGTGTTCACTCCGCTGGATCTGTGGTTTCAAAGGCCGCCGCAGGATGGATGTAGTATTTTCCCGCGCGGTGTTTGGGTTTGTGCCGGAGCGGAGCGTTTGTCCGATGCGTGGCCCGGCGGATGCGGGGATTGCCGCGCTGTCGTTGGGGGTCGCGCGTCCTCGGTGTTGTCGCCCTGGAACGGGTCTAGTAGTTCCCGAGAGGGGCTTTGTTACTCCCGAGAGAGCCCAAGATCGTTTTTAGGGTTGCCTTCTGGACTTGCCCCGGGGTGTTCTCGGGCCGAGCATCGCTGTGACCTGCCGTTGTATGGATGGTGGAGTGAGTGCCGCTGGGTCGGGCTGGCGCCCGACACCTCAACCACCCTGCTTCGCTGACGGCCGGTTGAGGTGTCGGGCGCCAGCCCGACCCAGCGGTTGGCGGTCGCGGAGCGGCCTTGATCGTCAGTACGTAGTTCCATGTTTTGAAAAAGGCAAAGGTCAAGGTCAACGGACTGAGGGTTGGCTGGGCGGTTTAGGCTGCTTTGGGTGTATTCGTCCGTAATGGCTGAGTGTGTTCACGTGATTGCTTTTGGTGATGGCTCTTGACCAACGGGGGGGGGGGCGTGTTCGCATGCGGTCATGAGTACGAAGAAGTGCGCACGTGTTATCGGAACGGTGTTGGTTGTGGCTGTTTCGATGGGTTCGGCGACTGGGATCGCTGCGGCTGAGACCTCGGTTGCACCTCCAGCTTCGGCAGCTAGTTCTTATTCTTTGGCTACCGCTTCGGGGCAAGAGCAAGACAGGATTGAGGGTTTAACGCTGTTTCTTGAGCGCGTCAACTCAGTCCCTACTTCGGTTCTTTATCAAGGGGATTCTGCTACGCAGGACTGGTTGAGGGCGAACTATCCTAACACTGGGGGTCAGTCTCGTGCCAGTGTTATTGGTTGCGTGGGGGCGATTGGTGTTGCGGTAGGTGGTGTTCTAGTTCCCGCTGCGAAGATTTTGAAGATTAAGAAATTGGTTGCGCAGCTTGGAGGCATCAAAGAGGCTGTCCAGACTTTCCGGGGTGCGAGCTTTTCTTGGGAGAAGATTCAAGCTATCGGTGGGCCGGTAGCTGCTCTGGGGGCAGAGCTGCTCGGAATTACCGCAGTGCGCACCCAGTGCTTCTCTTGAGGACTGTTCAGCGTATAGCGATTGGCGGGGACAGTTGTGGCACCCGAGCGCTCGGCGATATGTATCGGTGGAGGCGGCATCGCGCTGCTCTGTGGCCTTATCGGAGTGGTCCTCCTCCTTACAGGAGAGGGCGTAATTCTGCCTACCTTCAGCGCGCGGGCGGGCACTACATCGCCGGCGAACGGATGCGCGACGGCAGCCCGCACGCCGCCCAGGCACTGTCCCGCCAGGGCCGCTACCAGCAGGTTCGGGACAACCTGCGCGTCAAGGAAGTCCGGATCGACTCCACCCCCGGCGTCCGGTGGATCATCTGCCACAACCCCGACGAGGCCGAACGCGACCAGGCCGCCCGCGAAGCCGCGATCGCCAGGATCTCCGCCGAGCTCGACCGCATCGCGTCCGCCCGCACCCGAGCCCGCGAGGCCGCCCGCACCCGCCGCGCCGCCACCACAACCAGCAAGGCCGCGTGGCGGCACGCCGCCCGGGCCGCCGAACGTGAGGAGGCCGCGCACGTCAAGGCCGAATGCGCGCTGCGTGAACACCCGGCCCTGGGCCGGTGGCTGCGCCAGACACCGTCCGGGCGGCTGCAACTGGACCGGACCAAGATCGCCGCCGAAGCGAAGCTGGACGGGAAGTACCTGCTGTCCACCTCCGACCCGGACCTCTCGGCCGAGGACGTCGCCCTGGGCTACAAGAACCTGCTGGAGGCCGAGCGCGGGTTCCGCGACTTGAAATCCACCATCGAGCTGCGGCCGGTGTTCCACCGCCTCGAACTCCGCATCCGCGCCCACGTCCTGCTCTGCTGGCTGGCGCTGCTGCTGATCCGGGTCGCCGAACGCCGCACCGGCCGCACCTGGCGCACCATCTCCCGCGAGCTGGGCCGGCTGCACACGATCACCCTCACCGGCCCGGCCGGCACCGTCGTGCAGACCACCGAGCTCACCACCACCCAGGCCGGCATTCTTCGGGCCTGCGGGGTCACCCCACCACCCCGGATCACCACCCTCGACCCCGCCTAACCAGCCCAAACAGCGCCAACAGGCACCGCGGCGGGCATGGACACACGCCCACCCCGCTCCCACACCAGCGGTCCTGCAGGTCAACCCCCGAATTCAGCCCTCACATCTGCCCACGAACTGCGGAATCCGGGGTTAAGTGGGTGTCGCAAAAGTCGGTCCCGTCGGGCGGGTCGCTGCGTTGGCGTCGGAGGTGGTGGCCCTTCGCTGCGGCCCCAGCGGGCTGGTGCGGGGTCGCGGGGACCTAGCGGTGGCGGAACTCCAGGAGGCCTGCGTAGCCGTGTGAAGGGGCTGCTGAAGCGCTGGTGTCGAGGACGTTCTGGTGTTGCGGCGATGGGAGCGGCTCGACTCGGCTTGGCGGCTCGTGGTGATCGCGGAAAGTGTTCGACCGGTCGCGCTGCGCGTTTTATGCTCGTTTCGTTCCGGCTGCGTCGTCCGGTGTGGATGTCGGCGCTGTGGCCGGGTATCTTTCTGCGGTGAAATCATCGAGAATGTGGCGGGTTGCTGCCGCTAGCGTGATGGTTATTGCTGTCACGATGGGTGCTGCGTCTGGTGCGGCCGCTGCGGAGTCTTCTGGTCCGGTGGCCGCGTCGGTTGTGAAGAGTCCGCGTCCGGTGGAGCCGGAGCCGCCTGGCCCGGATTCGTCGGCGGCGCCGCCGACGGTGGGTGGATCAAGTGTGGAGACTTTCCGGACGGGTTCTGGCGTGGAGTCGTGGGATGGTTCGTGCAAGTATCTGCACGAGCATTTTGATGAGATTTCTGCGAAGGCAACGGGTGAGGGTGGTATCCCGTGTGTCGATGTGACTATCCCGTCGCCGTCGGAGAACCGGCCTCAACCGTATGATCTGAATCCGCAGGCGTTTGATCTGGTGGCGTATCCGAAGGCGTGTGAGGGGTACACGGATTGGGTGGTGGACCGGACGACGCAGTGCAAACGGGATCGTGTGGACATCACGATTTTCGAGCAGCGCACGAAGGTCGTGCTGGGCACCTTGAACGTGAACCGTCGTACGTTGTCGTATACGAATGCTGGGAATCCGGTGTGGGGTGTGCAGACGACGTTGTCGTTGGCGGGTGCGTCGGGTGTGGGCTATGGGGCGTCGGTGAGTGGGTTGGGGACGTGTGGGTCGCCGCGGCCGGGTGAGGTGTCGGGGTGCACGCGTAACGGGCCGAACACGTTCGGGCCGAGTCCGGCGTTGAACCCGAACTTCCCGTTCACGGGGGAGACCTATTACCGGGGCACGAAGGTCGGCCCGGGGGAGAGCGGGGCGGGGAAGAACACGGTGGACCTGACCTTCTCCAACCCGAAGTGGCAGAAGCCGGAGTTCTCCTCGACGTTCGTGCCGCACCCGGTGCGCTGTGACAACGCGGTCAAGGGCCGTGGTCCGGGGTGTGTGGTGGCGGCGCATACCCCGGTGATCGCCTACTCCCGGTCCGGGGACGTGGGGGAGCTGGCCCGGCACATCGGTGACGCGCAGGCCTCGGGTCTTCCGGGGGCGTACCCGTCGGGGGTGCCGTTGACCCGGCTCATGGATAAGGATGACGCGAAGGACAACCGGGGCCGGGCCTGCCCGCGTACCTACACCCGCCCTACAGGACTCAGCTGTGATGAGTATCCCTTCGCCTCCAGCTACCAAGGAGCCGACCAAGCCCCGAAGGGCCCGGGACGAACCTTCCCATATTGCCGGATCGCACCGAAGCTTCCTCAGGGTCTGCGTGATTCCACTGGGTACAGTTCGTGCATGATCAATGATGCGCAGAACAAGCGGGGCGGTTCACAACTCAGCGCGTTCTTCTCGAAGAACCGCGTCATCGACCGGGACGCTTACCGCGTCTGGATCCAGCCGTAAGGTACTGACCGCTGGGGAGTTGCACTCAGCGCAGCTCCCCAGCAGCCTTGCGCGGCATCACTGCCAGGTGAGTCGCCCGCCGAGAGCAATGGGAGTTAAATCAGTCTGCTCCTCAGGCGTCTCCGATGTGACCGCTTGGAGCGTCGCTCGGTTGAGGGCGAGGAAGCTCTTCCAGCGGGGAGCGTCATTCAAGTCTGCATCGACCTTGTCATAGAACACCGCGGCCCCGAACTCTTTCCCCCCTCTGCGATCGATCATCAAGTAGCTACCGTTCTGATCCTCTGCCACGGGAAGAAGGGCGGGGATGAAGCCGCCAATTGCAGACCCGGCGAGCTTGTTCGCGTCAAACGACTCTGCGGCTATGGCGTTCGCTCCGAGCTGCGCGAAGAAAGTCCCCCGCGCATCTGATTTTTCAGATGGTGGCGGAGAGGCTCCTGCCGCTAAGTGAGCATAGCTGGAGAGCATGTCATCTTCCCAGACAGAGACGACTTCGGAAATTCCGAGAGGGCGAAGCCCCGGGAGAATGTATCCGCTAGGCGCGCGCAGCGCCCCGTCGCACCACTCATAGAACGCCAGTACATCTTCAGGCCAAGGGTATCCGCCAGTTCTCCCTTGCGCGGTATCTAGCTCAATTGCCAATCCTTTAGAGAGGAAAGCCTCCCCGGTTTCAGGGGCGTTCTCAGCGCACCACTCGTAAAGTTTCACCCAAGGGTCCATCGTCCTCACCTTCCCGTCTTTCGACTAGAGAGTCCGCGACGCGCCGTTGTTCAGCGATTCGAGAGTAGGTCAGACTTAGTGATATCTGCAATTCGTTCGCGATATCTCGGGGACTCTTGCCAGATTCGCTGCGCGCGATGATCTGGGCTCGACGCTGGCGACTCCGCTCCTCGTAATCGGCACGTTCTTCGGCAACAGTATTGCGAATGGTCCTGTCGGAGACGTTAAGCTGTTCAGCGAGCGTGCGAGCTGAGTGTTTACGGCGAGCCCGCCAAGGGCGAGTGGGAGTCATGTTTACACACCTCATTCAGTTTCAATCAGGGCCTGTCGGTCGAGACGATTATTCTTTCGAACTTGAGTGCTTTTGTCTCGCCGGGCGGCTTGGATGGTATTGAAGGTGGCGTCGTAGACGATTGGCCCGTCGGCCCACATGCGGGATTTGGTGATGATCCAGCGGGAGATGGAGTTGGCGATGCCGTTGACTTCGGGTTGGAGCAGAGGGATGGAGAAGTCGGTATTGAGGAGGGTCGCTTTGTGCATGATGGCGTCGGTGAGTCCGTGGGGGTCGCCGAAGTGGTGTCGGATTTCGCGGTAGGCCCAGTGACGGGCGGTGGTGAACAGGACGTCGTTACGGCCGAGTCCGGTGGGGTCGGCGCGGCGGGCTTTGGAGTTGCGCCAGGCCGGGCCGGGGAGGTGCCCGGCGGTGTCGAGGTGTCCGGCGAGGCCGGTGAGGCTGTGGGGGGTCTGGTGGATCCAGTGTGCGTTCCAGGAGGGGTGGATGGGGTTCTTGGTCAGGAGTCCGGAGTAGCCGAGGTCGCCGTCGACCGACCGCCGGAGGCCCTCGATGACCACGGAGGCGAACGCGACGACCTTCCGGCGGGCGTACTCGGTGCGTGTGATGGCCTCTAGAAGCGCCCAGATGGCGTGTGCGCGCCCGTTGAGGGGGTTCTCGACTACGAGGTTGGGTAGCCACTCTGGACGCTCCCAGAGAGCCCGTGAGAGCGCGTCGTCGTGGTCGATGTCGACGATCAGCAGGTTGGAGATCAACTTCGGGTTCGACTCGACGTAGCGCTTGCCCAGCGCAGCGGGCCGGCTCATCCGGTACACCCCCCCGAAGAAGTCATCGGTGGCCAACGGCCGCCGCGGCAGCCAGAGCTGGTCCCACCGCTCGCCCAGCCCGGTCTCAGAGATCACGAGAAGCACCATCGCCGATGAGCACCTGTTGCCCTCGCCAACACGCCGTCATTTTCCAAAGTAGGAAATTTGCCAAGTCAGATGTTTCCGGGACGGGGGGCGATTGACCTGCACGAAGTTCCGCGCTCTGGCGGTGCCCCACCGGGGTCTGAGGGGCTCTTGGTCCCCGGCCGTCCGTGTCCTGGGTCCCGGTCACGGACAGTGAGATTTCGGGGGATGTCCTGAAACGGCCCCCAAGCCGTGCCAAGCCGAGACAGCCGTGCCACCCCTGCTGTTTGACCAGGTCAGGGCCCATTTTCGCCTGGCACGGCTTGAGGGGGTGGCACGGCTCAAGCCGTGCCACCCCCTCAACGAGCCGCCCGCTCAAACGTGCTGGCAAGCACCCTGAACGTGGGCTGACCAGCTATGACGCTGGCTCGATCGCTTCTGCGGCAGCGCCAGCACTGTCGGTAACCAGATCGGGTGTATAGCGCCGCCAGGTGTCGGCGAACGCGGCCCGCTCGTAGCACCTGACGCGTCCCAATCCAGGGAGCCGCATCTGCGTGGACTGGATGCTGTGCTCGCTCAGGAGCTTGCCGAGGCGCATGGCGGTGAGTCCTTCCCCGCGTGGCCCGTACTCGGCCCACGGTGCCTCCGGGTCGGCGCGGAGTTGCTGGAGGAGCCGCATGGTGGGTAGTGCGTGTTCGTTGCCGAAGGCGGTGTGGCAGTCGGCGAGGAGGCGGATGCGTTCGGAGCGGTCGTCGCCGGTGTCTTCTGCTTGGAGGGCGAGGATGGCGTGGCGTGCGCGTTCGGGCCAGTGGCCTCCGGCGTGGTCGGCGATGGCGATGAGTGGTTCCCAGGTGTCGGCGGCGCGGTCTTCGACGGGCATCGCGGGTTCGGCTGTTTCGAGGGTGGTGAGGTCGTTACGGAGCCAGCCGTTCAGGCGCTCAGCGAGCCGCTGAAGGCGCGGGCGGTCCCGCCGGTGTCGATACGGCTCGACGGTCTCCCCAGGTGCTCTGCGGCGCATCTGGACGACCACAGCGCGGTCTTCGATGGTGTCGGGCATGCGTCCGATCCCGGCCAGGGCGGCCATGGCGAACGTGGAGATCGACTCGACGCGGTTCTTGGCCAGGTCGTAGCGCTTCGCCGGGCGGTTGCGCTGGTGCCCGGCATTCAAGAGTCCGCGGAGGTCTTCGTGCCCGTCGGCTTTCGGCCCGAAGATCGTGTCGGCTTCGTCGACGAGCATGGTGGGTGGGTCGGCGGTGATGGAGCGGTAGACCGCTGCGGGGGTGGCGTTGACGGTGATGAACGGGTCGTGACACGCGCCTTCGACGACGTCGAGCAGGCGGGATTTGCCGCAGCGCTTCTCCGGCGCCCGCACCACCAGACGCGGGGCGTGTGCCCAGGCGGGCTGGGCGTGAGTGGCGGCGATCCAGAGCACGACACCGACCACGGCCGCGTCCGACGGGAGCGACACGTAACGCCGGAGGGCGGTCTCGAGGTCGTCGAGGATCACCGCCCCATCCACGTCGCTGCCGGGGGTGCCGTTCGGTGGCTCGGGCAGTGGCGGGGGCACGGTGTCGGATCGGGAACCTTCGGTCTGACCTGCGGGAACTTGGTCATCGTGAGTGTTCATGCGGTCCTCCTGGCGTTCGATGCGGTTGCGGATGGGTGCGGGTGGTGTCGCCAGACGCGGCCGGTCACCTCGGGCTCGGTCGGGTGTTCGGTCCAGGTCTCGGTTGGGGCGTAGGTGCGGAGTTCGGCGGCCGGATGCGAGTCCGGGTAGCGGTCGGAGGCGGTCTGCATGGCGGTCAGGTCGGCGGCCCAGTACCAGCGCCCGCGCCAGGGGCCGTCGACCAGGACGGCGAGTTCACGTCCGGCGGCCACCTGGGCCGCCAGCCGCGACAGCCGGTGCGCGGCCGGTGATTGCTGCCGCGTCGCTTCCGGTCCTCGCCCGCCCTGGGGGCGGGCTGTGGTCCGGGTCGACTTGCCCACGACCAACTGCTGGCCTGCGGTGGTGGTCATGCCGCGTCCCCGCGTGTCCACCGGGACCGGTCGCCGTGGGGCGGATACCGGCGCCGCATCAACTCGACCCAGGACGGCTGGTGGGCGAGTCCGGCAGCGGTGTAGGCGATCGAGATGGCGTGGCTGGAGTCGCGTAGTGCGGTCGCGTGGGCGTGGCGTAGGTCGGCGATCTCGACCCCGACCCGGGCGGCGACCAGGAGCGGCGCGGTCGGCTGCGCCCTTCCCAGGACCGCGGCGAGGACGGCCGGATCGAGGTGCCCGATCACTTCAAGGGCGTCGGCTCGATCGGCTTCGGACAGGGGCGGCAGCGGGACCGGAAGCGCCCGAGTGGCGGGTGGTTCCGGCGGTTCAGGGTGGTGACTGTGGGTGTCCATGGGGTCTCCTGTTTTCGGCATGCCGAAAGGGAGGGAGGGAGGCGCCGACGTGCCTCCCGTCCCTGCGTGTGGGTGGGTGTCAGAGGGCCTGGCCGGGGGTGCTCCCCCGCTTCCCCGGTGACTGTTTGCGCTGGTGGTGTGGGGGAAGCGGCGTGGGGGAGCGGCCGGGGAAACTTCCCCGCTTCCCCGGCCGCTCCCCCGGTTTAGAAGTTGTTCTCCCCCGTGCCGTGGGGCTCGTTTTGGTCACGGTGGGTGAGGGCGGTGTGGAGGTCGTCGGCGCGGACGACGGATTGGCCGTGGGACTTACGCGGCGGGATGCCGTGGTCGGCCAGAGCGGCGGCGAGTTCGGCGAAGCCCCAGTGCTCGTAGACGGTGCGGTTGTGTTCGACCAGGCGGGCAAGCACGAGCCGGGTCAGCACGCGGGGCTGCCCGCGCAGAGCCTCGGCGATATCGGCGAGGTGATCGACCGGCTCGGCCTCGGCGACGTGCGTCGGTGCCGGGCCGGGGACGATCCCTGCCTCTTGGCGCAGTTTCACCGCTCGCTCGACGATCGGTGTCAGCTCGTCGATGCCGTCGCCGCGTCGGATGTAGAAGCAGCGCATCAACCCGTCCCGGGGGGCGAACCCGGTGGTCATAGCGGTGCCGAGGTCCCCGAGGTCGGTGGTCCCGTCAGCGCCCACGGTCATCGGTCGCAGGGTGGTCGCGGTGATGCCTGCGGTGTGTTTGCCGGTGCCGAGGATCGCGTCGTTGCCCTGGTGGTCACCGATCGCGAAGCACGCCCGGTTGGACAGCACCTTCGCCACCGCCCTGGGCAGGGACTCCGCCGACGGCACCGGTGTCGCGAACAGCAGCGTGACGCCGTACTTGCGGGCCTTGGCGACCATCTTCGACACCAACTCGGCCGCCTCGGCCCCGCAGGGGGAGACGAACAGCTCCTGGCACTCATCGAGCACGACCACACGCGGGCGCATCGACCGATCGCTGGCCGCGAGCTTCCGGGTCAGCTTCGGTTCCCCGGCCGCGGACAGTTTCCGTCCGCGTTGCGACAGCTCCGACATCAGAGCTTTGAGGCCGTCGAGGACGGTCGGCACCTCGTCCGGATCGTCCGAGACGAACAGGGTCCGCGCGACCGGCGCGAAGGGGTCGTAGTCGGCGTTGTGGGCCATGCAGTAGATGTCGATCTCGACCAACGGGTCCAGGATCGCCCCGGCCAGGGCGGTGATGATCAGCGTGGACTTGCCGGAGCCCACCATCCCGGCGATGCCCCAGTTGCTCCCGAACAGTCGGGCGTTGACCAGGTCAGAGCGTGGATTGACCGCGACCGGGACACCGGTGAAGTAGTCGGTCGTCCCGCTCGTGAGCAGCGGCCACGGCGCCACCGGCTTCGTCAGCGAGCCTTGGTCGGCGACCCACAGGTCCAGCACACCGGGCTGGTCGCGCGGCTCGGTGGGCCAGACCTCGACCGGGAGGCGGAGCAGGTTGTGGGCCAGGACGTCCTTGCGCTTGTTGAGCATCTCGACGGTGACGCCCTCAGGGAGCAGGAACTGGCAGTGCCAGCCCTTGCCGTCATGGACGGGCGGCTGAATCCAGCGGGGCGCCCAGCCTTGCTTGAACTTGGTGTTGAGGGCGCTCATGCCCAGGTGGCGCAGCGCGTTGACTATGGCCCGCTCGTCGGGGATGACATCCCGGCCGTCGACGTCGTCGTCGACGTCGGCGGTCGGTGCGATCCAGGTGGGGGCGTCGGTGCGGGCCTTCCCGAGCGCCCACAGGCCTACGACGGCCCCGGCCAGGGCGAGGGTGGCGAGGAGGGAGGCGTAGACGGTCACGAACATGACCACCCACGCCACCGCGTCGATCACCCCAGCAACCGGGGCGATGACCAGGGAGATGTCCTTGGCGGCGATGGCGAGGACGACACCGAGCCCGACCAGCATCCCGACCGCGATCAGGGCTCCGACTCCGGCGGCGCGTAGCCAGGACAGCGGGGCGTTGACCCAGTCCATCACCCGCCCATGACGCCGCTGCTTTTCGGCGACGTCGCGGGCCTCCCACTCCAGCAACCGGTCCTGGTCACCGGCGATCTCAGCGGCGCGCATCTGACGCTCATACCGGGACGTTCCGTGGGTGTCCCGCCAGCGCTGCACGAGGACTCCGGCGCCGGAGAACACGAACCACGTGTTGCGGACCAGGGCTTTCGCGCTGGTGACGGTGACGGGATGGGTTGCCGCTGTGACGGCATGCCGTCGTGCCGTCACGAGGTCGTGGCGGTAGAGATCGCGCCGCGACACCACCACGTCCGTTCCCGGGGTCGCGTTTCCCGCCTGCTGGCCGCAGGTCACGATCTCGCCTTCGATCACCACCGGGGTGTTGTCGCGGGCGGTGTGGTGGGTGTCGGTGCGGTGGTGCAGGGTGATGACCGGCGCCAGCTCGGCGTCTCTGTCGTGGTGGGTCGAGCTGGCGCCCTCGTTCTTTCCTCGGTCGTCACGGCTGTTGTGGTCGTCGTGGTGGCTCATCGCGAGCCTCCGGTCGCGTCACGGAACTGATCGCGGAGTTGGCGGGCGCGGGCGGCCGAGCAGCGCAGTGTCCGGCGGATGGACTCGGCCGACCTGGGGTCGACCCGACTGTCGTCGACCGCTGCGCGGAGCAGCTCGCGAAGATCATCCAGAGTGCGCGGGGCCGCCCCGGTTTCAAGATCATGGTCGGGGTCGACTCCCAGGGTCGACGATGATCTTGGTGGGGTCGACTGTCGCAGGTCAGCCCTCGACTCCCCACCCGACTCCTCCGGTGTGCGGTCGAGGACGGCGACACCGCCACCATGATCATCGTCGGGGTGCGAGTCGACCCCAGAGTCGAGGCAGTCGAGGGCCGGGTCGGCCTCGTAGTCGAGGTCGTCGGTGAGCCGAGAGCCGACGCATCCCGCGCCCTCGACGAGGGCGGCCAGTGCCCAGTCCCAGTCATCCGCGATGGCGCTGCGGGAGAACGGCGCGACCGGCATGGCCGGGGCGGCCGGTGTGACAGGTCGTTCCGGGGCGGTGGTCGCGGCCAGGGTGCGGCGGTGGACCTGGAAGACGCCGGGTCGGTAGACCAGCTCCGCAGTCCCGTCCGCGGCGATGACCGCTGCCGCGTCTCCGATGGCGAGGCGCCGAGCGCGGTCGGTCTTCGCCTCCACCAACGCCGCGAGTCTCGCGGTGCGGCGTTCGGTCCAGGAGCGGGGCGCCCCGGCCAAGGTGAGCTGGTGCGCGGCGACACCGGCGATGGACACGACCGCCATCACCACGGCGGCTGTCCAGCCCTGGTGGAGGCCGTGGAGCAGGTTCATCCCGGCCGCGACCAGGGAGAACAGCACCACCCCGGCCTGCAACCCGACGACCGGCCGGTCCGGGTGCTGGTGTCGGGAGGCGGTGATGGCGAGGGCGAAGGCCCACATGCCGAGTTCGGTGATCCCGGCCAGGAGGACGCCGAGCGGGCCGTAGATGGTGGTGCCGTAGGCGGCCATCGCTGGTGCGGCCAGGGCGAAGGACAGCAGCGCGATCGGATAGATCAGCAACTCGACGGCATGGGTGGATGCCCAGGTCAGAGCCTTGGCCCGGGCGGCGGCCCGGACAGATGCGCGGGATCGTCGCTGCTCGTCCCGGCGCCGCTCAGCGCTCTCGCGGTCGGCTCGGTCGCGGTCGCGGCGGGCGTCCTGTTCGGCGATTCGCCGCTGCGCGGCAGCGTCAGCGGCTTCCCGGGCGAGGCGGGCGTCCAGAGCGCGGGTCTCCCGGCGTTCCGCCGCCCGGCTCGCAGCCCACGAGGTCGAAGAGGAAGACGTGGTGGTCATGCTCCGGCCCTCCCCTCGTCCTGCTGACCAGCCGAAACCCGCTCAGAAGGCGACTCGGCGGCCTCTGAGACGACCTCTGTCAGGGCCATCTCGGCTCGGGCGGTCGAGGCCGGGACGGTCCGGCGGGAGCGCCGCAGGCGCAGCTCGGCGGCGATCCACCACCCGGCGGCGAAGCCCAGCGGCCCGGCGAACCACCAGGTCACGAACACGGTCGCGGCCCCCAGGGCGGCGATGACGGCGATCTCGACGGCCCGCTCCCGGACCGCCCCAGCGACACAGCGAAGCAGCGCGTTCATGCCGCTTCACCACCGGTGACAGCCGAGTGACCAGCGGAAACAGCCGCATGGCGACGTGCCGGGAGCACGAACAGACGTGTCTCGACGTCACCATCTAGAGGCCCACTGGGCCCGTCGAGGTCGGTGAGGAGGTCGCCGTAGAGACGGTCGATGACCCGCTCGGTCAGACCATCCGGACACCACGAAAAGCCCAGCTCAGCGCCGGGATCAGGATCACCGTCGGGGGAGTCTGGAAGAAAAGTTCCACCCACCGGTGGATGCGTGCAGACGCCAAGGGCAGCATGGCCCATAGCCGATCACCTGTCCTCACAGGTCGTTCGGTTAGGTCGCCGCCCCGGATGGGCATCCTGGGCGGTGACCGCAAGCTCGCCGGGCTGGCAGACTCGCTCCTCAAGCAAGACACGATCCCGCCTCGGCTGTCAAGCGCCGATCTCGAACCGGCGCGCGCCTCACCTTTCCGCTCCAGGATCGGTCACGTTCCGTGACGATCGCACCTGAGGGCACCTCAAGCCATCATTTCTGCTGGTCAGACCGCGTGCAGGGCGCTTGTCGGCACGTTTGAGCGGGCGGCTCGTTGAGGGGGTGGCACGGCTTGAGCCGTGCCACCCCCTCAAGCCGTGCCAGGCGAAAATGGGCCTTGACCTGGTCAAACAGCAGGGGTGGCACGGCTGTCTCGGCTTGGCACGGCTTGGGGGCCGTTTCGGGACATCCCCCGAAATCTCACTCTGCGTGACGAGTCGGGGGCGAGGGCAGCGAGCGTCCAGGGCCCCGGCAAAGTCGTGATGGGTGGGTCCTGAGCTGCGGTGATGTGGGGGGTGGGGGTGGGTGCGGACACAGGCTTGGCGTGATCATGAGGGTGTCGAATCCTTGCTCACGTCAGGAAGCCTGTGTCCGCAGTGTCAGTGTCTCCGATCGTTGCTGCTCTGGAAGGCCTGGAGGTCGGTCCTGACGCGGGGAGAGCCGCGCCGGTCGGTGAGGCGGCGGGGTTGTCGCTGGTGGAGGCCCTGTCGCGAGTGCCGGACCCGCGGAAACCACGCGGTGTCCGCCACGGTGTCCTCGCGGTGTTGCTACTGGGGGCGTGCGCGGTGTTGGCGGGGGCCCGGTCGTTCACCGCGATCGCCGAGTACGCCCATGACGTCGGCCGCGCCGTGCTGGACGTGCTCGGGGTGGGCGCGGTCGCTCCGCACGAGTCGACCATCCGCCGGGTCCTGCAACGGGTCGACGCCTCGGCGCTGGAGGCGGCGTTGCAGTCCTGGGTGTTGCCCCAGCTCAGCGCCCAGCCGGCGGCGGAGGGCACACCCCGGCGAGAACAGCGTCGCGTGCTGGCCTTGGACGGCAAGACCCTGCGCGGCGCCCGCGTCCGTGCCGCCGACGGCAGGGTCTGGCTCCCGCATCTGGTGTCGGTGCTCGACCAGACCAGCGGTGGCGTGCTCGGCCAGGTTCAGGTCGCAGAGAAGGGCAGCGAGATCACCGCGTTCACCGCGCTGCTCGACCCCCTCGACCTCGACGATGTACTGGTCACCGCGGACGCTCTGCACACCCAGCGAGCCCACGCCGACTACCTACACCGCCGCGGCGGGCACTACCTGATGACGATCAAAGCGAACCAGCCCACGCTGCTGGCACGGGTACGGGCGCTGCCCTGGACCCAGATCGGCGTCGCTGATCGTCAACGCGGGCGTGGGCACGGCCGCGTCGAGACCCGCACGATCAGCGTGGTCAGCCTGCACCCCTGTCCCGACCTGGGCGCAGAGTTCTTCCCCCACGCATCCCAGGCGATCAAGCTGGTGCGCCGGCGTCGCCCACTGCGGCCTGGCGGGAAGTGGAGAACCGAGACCGCCTACGCGATCACCAGCCTGACCAGCACCGACGCCGATCCAGGACTGCTCGCCCGCTGGATCCGTGGGCACTGGTCGATCGAGAATCGCCTGCACTGGGTCCGTGATGTCTGCTTCGACGAAGACCGCGCCACCGCCCACACCGGTCACGCCCCGCAGGTCATGTCGGCGTTGCGGAACCTCGCGATCACCGCGCTACGCCTGCACGGCGTCAGCAACATCGCCGCAGCACTCCGCCACCACGCCCGCGACCCCCATCGACCACTGACCACCTACAAGATCATCTAGCGACTTTGCCGGGGCCCTGAGCGAGCGTCGGCGGTCGCGATTTTCGATGGTGCGTGACTGCGTTTTCAGGCACCGTAAGCAGCGGCGCTCCGCAGGCGTTTAGGGCTGGACTTCCTCGCCTTTTCTATTGCCCTTTCATGCAAGTTTTCCGCTCTTATCGTTACGGACGGGCCTCTCCACCCGTTCCGGAGAGGCGGTGGCGATTATTTCGGTGTTCACTCCGCTGGATCTGTGGTTTCAAAGGCCGCCGCAGGATGGATGTAGTATTTTCCCGCGCGGTGTTTGGGTTTGTGCCGGAGCGGAGCGTTTGTCCGATGCGTGGCCCGGCGGATGCGGGGATTGCCGCGCTGTCGTTGGGGGTCGCGCGTCCTCGGTGTTGTCGCCCTGGAACGGGTCTAGTAGTTCCCGAGAGGGGCTTTGTTACTCCCGAGAGAGCCCAAGATCGTTTTTAGGGTTGCCTTCTGGACTTGCCCCGGGGTGTTCTCGGGCCGAGCATCGCTGTGACCTGCCGTTGTATGGATGGTGGAGTGAGTGCCGCTGGGTCGGGCTGGCGCCCGACACCTCAACCACCCTGCTTCGCTGACGGCCGGTTGAGGTGTCGGGCGCCAGCCCGACCCAGCGGTTGGCGGTCGCGGAGCGGCCTTGATCGTCAGTACGTAGTTCCATGTTTTGAAAAAGGCAAAGGTCAAGGTCAACGGACTGAGGGTTGGCTGGGCGGTTTAGGCTGCTTTGGGTGTATTCGTCCGTAATGGCTGAGTGTGTTCACGTGATTGCTTTTGGTGATGGCTCTTGACCAACGGGGGGGGGGGCGTGTTCGCATGCGGTCATGAGTACGAAGAAGTGCGCACGTGTTATCGGAACGGTGTTGGTTGTGGCTGTTTCGATGGGTTCGGCGACTGGGATCGCTGCGGCTGAGACCTCGGTTGCACCTCCAGCTTCGGCAGCTAGTTCTTATTCTTTGGCTACCGCTTCGGGGCAAGAGCAAGACAGGATTGAGGGTTTAACGCTGTTTCTTGAGCGCGTCAACTCAGTCCCTACTTCGGTTCTTTATCAAGGGGATTCTGCTACGCAGGACTGGTTGAGGGCGAACTATCCTAACACTGGGGGTCAGTCTCGTGCCAGTGTTATTGGTTGCGTGGGGGCGATTGGTGTTGCGGTAGGTGGTGTTCTAGTTCCCGCTGCGAAGATTTTGAAGATTAAGAAATTGGTTGCGCAGCTTGGAGGCATCAAAGAGGCTGTCCAGACTTTCCGGGGTGCGAGCTTTTCTTGGGAGAAGATTCAAGCTATCGGTGGGCCGGTAGCTGCTCTGGGGGCAGAGCTGCTCGGAATTACCGCAGTGCGCACCCAGTGCTTCTCTTGAGGACTGTTCAGCGTATAGCGATTGGCGGGGACAGTTGTGGCACCCGAGCGCTCGGCGATATGTATCGGTGGAGGCGGCATCGCGCTGCTCTGTGGCCTTATCGGAGTGGTCCTCCTCCTTACAGGAGAGGGCGTAATTCTGCCTACCTTCAGCGCGCGGGCGGGCACTACATCGCCGGCGAACGGATGCGCGACGGCAGCCCGCACGCCGCCCAGGCACTGTCCCGCCAGGGCCGCTACCAGCAGGTTCGGGACAACCTGCGCGTCAAGGAAGTCCGGATCGACTCCACCCCCGGCGTCCGGTGGATCATCTGCCACAACCCCGACGAGGCCGAACGCGACCAGGCCGCCCGCGAAGCCGCGATCGCCAGGATCTCCGCCGAGCTCGACCGCATCGCGTCCGCCCGCACCCGAGCCCGCGAGGCCGCCCGCACCCGCCGCGCCGCCACCACAACCAGCAAGGCCGCGTGGCGGCACGCCGCCCGGGCCGCCGAACGTGAGGAGGCCGCGCACGTCAAGGCCGAATGCGCGCTGCGTGAACACCCGGCCCTGGGCCGGTGGCTGCGCCAGACACCGTCCGGGCGGCTGCAACTGGACCGGACCAAGATCGCCGCCGAAGCGAAGCTGGACGGGAAGTACCTGCTGTCCACCTCCGACCCGGACCTCTCGGCCGAGGACGTCGCCCTGGGCTACAAGAACCTGCTGGAGGCCGAGCGCGGGTTCCGCGACTTGAAATCCACCATCGAGCTGCGGCCGGTGTTCCACCGCCTCGAACTCCGCATCCGCGCCCACGTCCTGCTCTGCTGGCTGGCGCTGCTGCTGATCCGGGTCGCCGAACGCCGCACCGGCCGCACCTGGCGCACCATCTCCCGCGAGCTGGGCCGGCTGCACACGATCACCCTCACCGGCCCGGCCGGCACCGTCGTGCAGACCACCGAGCTCACCACCACCCAGGCCGGCATTCTTCGGGCCTGCGGGGTCACCCCACCACCCCGGATCACCACCCTCGACCCCGCCTAACCAGCCCAAACAGCGCCAACAGGCACCGCGGCGGGCATGGACACACGCCCACCCCGCTCCCACACCAGCGGTCCTGCAGGTCAACCCCCGAATTCAGCCCTCACATCTGCCCACGAACTGCGGAATCCGGGGTTAAGTGGGTGTCGCAAAAGTCGGTCCCGTCGGGCGGGTCGCTGCGTTGGCGTCGGAGGTGGTGGCCCTTCGCTGCGGCCCCAGCGGGCTGGTGCGGGGTCGCGGGGACCTAGCGGTGGCGGAACTCCAGGAGGCCTGCGTAGCCGTGTGAAGGGGCTGCTGAAGCGCTGGTGTCGAGGACGTTCTGGTGTTGCGGCGATGGGAGCGGCTCGACTCGGCTTGGCGGCTCGTGGTGATCGCGGAAAGTGTTCGACCGGTCGCGCTGCGCGTTTTATGCTCGTTTCGTTCCGGCTGCGTCGTCCGGTGTGGATGTCGGCGCTGTGGCCGGGTATCTTTCTGCGGTGAAATCATCGAGAATGTGGCGGGTTGCTGCCGCTAGCGTGATGGTTATTGCTGTCACGATGGGTGCTGCGTCTGGTGCGGCCGCTGCGGAGTCTTCTGGTCCGGTGGCCGCGTCGGTTGTGAAGAGTCCGCGTCCGGTGGAGCCGGAGCCGCCTGGCCCGGATTCGTCGGCGGCGCCGCCGACGGTGGGTGGATCAAGTGTGGAGACTTTCCGGACGGGTTCTGGCGTGGAGTCGTGGGATGGTTCGTGCAAGTATCTGCACGAGCATTTTGATGAGATTTCTGCGAAGGCAACGGGTGAGGGTGGTATCCCGTGTGTCGATGTGACTATCCCGTCGCCGTCGGAGAACCGGCCTCAACCGTATGATCTGAATCCGCAGGCGTTTGATCTGGTGGCGTATCCGAAGGCGTGTGAGGGGTACACGGATTGGGTGGTGGACCGGACGACGCAGTGCAAACGGGATCGTGTGGACATCACGATTTTCGAGCAGCGCACGAAGGTCGTGCTGGGCACCTTGAACGTGAACCGTCGTACGTTGTCGTATACGAATGCTGGGAATCCGGTGTGGGGTGTGCAGACGACGTTGTCGTTGGCGGGTGCGTCGGGTGTGGGCTATGGGGCGTCGGTGAGTGGGTTGGGGACGTGTGGGTCGCCGCGGCCGGGTGAGGTGTCGGGGTGCACGCGTAACGGGCCGAACACGTTCGGGCCGAGTCCGGCGTTGAACCCGAACTTCCCGTTCACGGGGGAGACCTATTACCGGGGCACGAAGGTCGGCCCGGGGGAGAGCGGGGCGGGGAAGAACACGGTGGACCTGACCTTCTCCAACCCGAAGTGGCAGAAGCCGGAGTTCTCCTCGACGTTCGTGCCGCACCCGGTGCGCTGTGACAACGCGGTCAAGGGCCGTGGTCCGGGGTGTGTGGTGGCGGCGCATACCCCGGTGATCGCCTACTCCCGGTCCGGGGACGTGGGGGAGCTGGCCCGGCACATCGGTGACGCGCAGGCCTCGGGTCTTCCGGGGGCGTACCCGTCGGGGGTGCCGTTGACCCGGCTCATGGATAAGGATGACGCGAAGGACAACCGGGGCCGGGCCTGCCCGCGTACCTACACCCGCCCTACAGGACTCAGCTGTGATGAGTATCCCTTCGCCTCCAGCTACCAAGGAGCCGACCAAGCCCCGAAGGGCCCGGGACGAACCTTCCCATATTGCCGGATCGCACCGAAGCTTCCTCAGGGTCTGCGTGATTCCACTGGGTACAGTTCGTGCATGATCAATGATGCGCAGAACAAGCGGGGCGGTTCACAACTCAGCGCGTTCTTCTCGAAGAACCGCGTCATCGACCGGGACGCTTACCGCGTCTGGATCCAGCCGTAAGGTACTGACCGCTGGGGAGTTGCACTCAGCGCAGCTCCCCAGCAGCCTTGCGCGGCATCACTGCCAGGTGAGTCGCCCGCCGAGAGCAATGGGAGTTAAATCAGTCTGCTCCTCAGGCGTCTCCGATGTGACCGCTTGGAGCGTCGCTCGGTTGAGGGCGAGGAAGCTCTTCCAGCGGGGAGCGTCATTCAAGTCTGCATCGACCTTGTCATAGAACACCGCGGCCCCGAACTCTTTCCCCCCTCTGCGATCGATCATCAAGTAGCTACCGTTCTGATCCTCTGCCACGGGAAGAAGGGCGGGGATGAAGCCGCCAATTGCAGACCCGGCGAGCTTGTTCGCGTCAAACGACTCTGCGGCTATGGCGTTCGCTCCGAGCTGCGCGAAGAAAGTCCCCCGCGCATCTGATTTTTCAGATGGTGGCGGAGAGGCTCCTGCCGCTAAGTGAGCATAGCTGGAGAGCATGTCATCTTCCCAGACAGAGACGACTTCGGAAATTCCGAGAGGGCGAAGCCCCGGGAGAATGTATCCGCTAGGCGCGCGCAGCGCCCCGTCGCACCACTCATAGAACGCCAGTACATCTTCAGGCCAAGGGTATCCGCCAGTTCTCCCTTGCGCGGTATCTAGCTCAATTGCCAATCCTTTAGAGAGGAAAGCCTCCCCGGTTTCAGGGGCGTTCTCAGCGCACCACTCGTAAAGTTTCACCCAAGGGTCCATCGTCCTCACCTTCCCGTCTTTCGACTAGAGAGTCCGCGACGCGCCGTTGTTCAGCGATTCGAGAGTAGGTCAGACTTAGTGATATCTGCAATTCGTTCGCGATATCTCGGGGACTCTTGCCAGATTCGCTGCGCGCGATGATCTGGGCTCGACGCTGGCGACTCCGCTCCTCGTAATCGGCACGTTCTTCGGCAACAGTATTGCGAATGGTCCTGTCGGAGACGTTAAGCTGTTCAGCGAGCGTGCGAGCTGAGTGTTTACGGCGAGCCCGCCAAGGGCGAGTGGGAGTCATGTTTACACACCTCATTCAGTTTCAATCAGGGCCTGTCGGTCGAGACGATTATTCTTTCGAACTTGAGTGCTTTTGTCTCGCCGGGCGGCTTGGATGGTATTGAAGGTGGCGTCGTAGACGATTGGCCCGTCGGCCCACATGCGGGATTTGGTGATGATCCAGCGGGAGATGGAGTTGGCGATGCCGTTGACTTCGGGTTGGAGCAGAGGGATGGAGAAGTCGGTATTGAGGAGGGTCGCTTGTGC
>NZ_JAHLJC010000017.1:0-27681 GCF_020496255.1 Pseudonocardia sp. ICBG1142
CCCACAGGTCAGAGCCGGTCACGGTGCTGCTCACGCGGGGGAACTCCTGACCACCGCCGGGGAGACGCGGTGCCGGTCTAGGGCATTGAGCTTCGCCCTGTGTTGTCTCCGGCCGCTGACGCGGCCGGAGGGGTGCGGGCTCGCTGGCGCTCACCCGAAACTCTGACTTGCGTTGCCTGCTCGGTCACTCGCATATTTCCAGGTCACAGGCCTGCCTGTCGCGTACCCCCAGGTCAGACCGGCGTGTCACCCCACCCCGCCTACGACCAAGCCCTAGCGGCCCCGCACCCACCACCACCACCACCACAGCAGCAGCAGGCCGCCTCGACACCCAGGGCCCCGGCAAAGTCGTGATGGGTGGGGGCTGAGCTGCGGTGACGTGCGGGGTGGGTGCGGACACAGGCTTGGCGTGATCATGAGGGTGTCGAATCCTTGCTCACGTCAGGAAGCCTGTGTCCGCAGTGTCAGTGTCTCCGATCGTTGCTGCTCTGGAAGGCCTGGAGGTCGGTCCTGACGCGGGGAGAGCCGCGCCGGTCGGTGAGGCGGCGGGGTTGTCGCTGGTGGAGGCCCTGTCGCGAGTGCCGGACCCGCGGAAACCACGCGGTGTCCGCCACGGTGTCCTCGCGGTGTTGCTACTGGGGGCGTGCGCGGTGTTGGCGGGGGCCCGGTCGTTCACCGCGATCGCCGAGTACGCCCATGACGTCGGCCGCGCCGTGCTGGACGTGCTCGGGGTGGGCGCGGTCGCTCCGCACGAGTCGACCATCCGCCGGGTCCTGCAACGGGTCGACGCCTCGGCGCTGGAGGCGGCGTTGCAGTCCTGGGTGTTGCCCCAGCTCAGCGCCCAGCCGGCGGCGGAGGGCACACCCCGGCGAGAACAGCGTCGCGTGCTGGCCTTGGACGGCAAGACCCTGCGCGGCGCCCGCGTCCGTGCCGCCGACGGCAGGGTCTGGCTCCCGCATCTGGTGTCGGTGCTCGACCAGACCAGCGGTGGCGTGCTCGGCCAGGTTCAGGTCGCAGAGAAGGGCAGCGAGATCACCGCGTTCACCGCGCTGCTCGACCCCCTCGACCTCGACGATGTACTGGTCACCGCGGACGCTCTGCACACCCAGCGAGCCCACGCCGACTACCTACACCGCCGCGGCGGGCACTACCTGATGACGATCAAAGCGAACCAGCCCACGCTGCTGGCACGGGTACGGGCGCTGCCCTGGACCCAGATCGGCGTCGCTGATCGTCAACGCGGACGCGGACACGGCCGCGTCGAGACCCGCACGATCAGCATGGTCAGCCTGCCCCCCTGCCCCGACCCAGGGCCCCGGCAAAGTCGTGATAGACGGTGGGAACCGTCCCCCGCGGCCTTCTGATTGCCGCACTGCACCTGTCTGTGACCAGCTATAGCGCCGCGCGGCGCCGCAACGGTGCCGCGTGTCACGGCCCACCACAAGATCATCTAGCGACTTTGCCGGGGCCCTGCCTCGACACCGACCTCGCACGCCGCCGCCCGCGTTTTCATTAAGAAAACGCCTAACTGTCTGCGCCGTGAACCGGCGCCCCGGCACCGCGACCGGCCCCGAACCGGAGCCCACCGCCGACGACCATCAGATGATGCATGGGTCCTGTGGCCGTTGATCTTCGGTGGCGATCCGCCACCGAAGAGGCCCGCCAGGCCGACAGCGCTCGCCTACACCGCGCTCGACACCACCAACCAAGATCAACAGCCACCACACCTATGCACAGTGCTGTGATCGCCGGGCCGGGTGCCGATTCCGCGCCGACGTTTCACCCCCGGACGCGGCGCCCCCGGAAGACGGCCACGGCCCCGCCTGCGGCGGAGAAAGCTAGACACTTAGCCCGGCTAAGTGGGTAACGCAAAAGCCGGGGTCCCGTAGAGCGGGGCGCTGCGCTGAGCCGAACAACCCCGGGCTGCCGCGCCGCTTCCGGTCCTCACCCGCCAGAGCGCTGTCGTCGTATGATTGACGCGCTGGGTTGCGGGGTTGGCGGGCTCCGGTCCGGATCGACTTGCCCACGAATCTGCACAGCAGGCCAGGAGGCTTATTCACGCAGGTCATGGGCCGAGCGTCGATGCAGGTCAGCGCACCATGGGGCCAGCCTGCGTCAATATTGAAAAAGGCTCACTTAATCAGCTCCTGAATCAGGTCTCCTTCTTGTTGCTCCGATTTCGTCTCCACCGCCCCCATAACTTAACTTCAATAAAGTAAATAATTGGCGCCAGCAGAAGTCCGACTAGCAATGAGGCGGCGCAAGCGCGAAACGCAAGCATGGAGTTCCCGGAAAAAAGGGCCTCACGCTGAACAAGGAGGAGGACGGTCCCGAAGGCAACGCCGCGCCATAGAACAGCTGGCCTCCAATGGAACCAAACAAACAAATTAACCCTGGCTGCCCACGACTTCACGACTGCGAAAATCACCTCAAAAGGCGCTATGGCGGATGATGAAGGCCATGATCGCGGCAACAATCGCAGGCTTAGCGGCGTTAGCGGCAGCACGAAGCGGAGGTGGGGCTACCGTAAGAATGCACGTTCCTACTGCGCCCTCCACCATCCCCCTCGCCGTAGCATGCTTCCCTGAAACCAACAGCGAACCAATCTCAGTCCCAGCAGCCCCTCCAGCCACGCACACGCCCAAAGGGACAATCAAAGCCGCTAAGGCCGCTGGAAGTGCCCGGCTCCCGCCTCTTTCATCAACCTTCTGTGCGAGCCAAATATACTCAGCCTGTCCCGTCGGATCATTTGGATAAATAATCCTGGCTGCTTGCTCAGGGGGTGCCCCTGCTGGAACTGAGCGAAGCTTCTCAACGAGCTCATTCAAGCTATCATCTGCACCTGGAACAGCCCGGCTGATCGGCATGCCGGGCGAACTAAAATTCGCGGTAGGCGTAGCCATGATCACCGACGTCTCCGCCGTAGCAATCCCCGTGGCCGAACCCAGCGAAACCGCCACGACCAGCACAGTCCCGATAACGCGAGACGCGGATGCGAACTTCTTCGTTCTCATGGCCGCATCCGAGCACGCCCCCCCCCGTTGGTCAAGAACCACTACCAGCAGCAATCACACAAACACGCTCAGCACACTACGCACTACGGACAGATACGCCCAAACCAACCCAAACCGCCCACCCTCGCCGCAGTCAGTTGACCTTGACCTTGACCTTTTTCAAAGCATGGAACTACATACTGATGATCATGGCCGCTCCGCGACCACCCTCCCGGTGGGTCGGGCTGGCGCCCGACACCTCGACCGACCGTCAGCGAAGCAGGGTGGTTGAGGTGTCGGGCGCCAGCCCGACCCAGCGGAACTCACTCAACCATCCACACAACAGCAGGTCACAGCAATGACCGACTCGAGAACACCCCGGGGCAAGTCCAGAAGACGGCCCCGAAAACGATCTTGTGTTCTCTCGGGAGTAACAAAACCCCTCTCGGGAGTTACTGGGCCACCTGTCAGGCCGACAGTACCGAGGACACGCGACCTCAACGATAGCGCGACAACCCCCACATCCGCCGGATCGCGCATCGGGCGGATGCGGGGGCTCCTGCACACACCAAAACACCGTGCAGGCAGATACTAAATCCACCCTGCGGCACCTTTGAAACCGCACAACCAGTCACGTCAATACCGTTCCCAGCGCCACCCGCCCTAAAGCAAAAAGGCCCTCATTCGTAGCTCTGACAACGCCCAGCCCTCCGGCACCACAAGCGGCAGAAAAGGCGGCAGGGGAGCCCTCAGCAACACCTGTAGAGCGCCGCAATCTATAGCGCCGGAAACGCAACCACGCACCACCGAAAACCGTGACCACCGCCGCGCGCCACCCCAGCCCCCGACTCGTCACGCAGAGTGCGATTTCGGGGGATGTCCCGAAACGACCCCCAACCCGGGGCAACCCGGTACACCCGGTACACCTCGAACGTTCCTGCAGGCCACACGCACTTTTCCCCTGTACCGGGTTGAGGGGGTGTACCGGGTCAACCCGGTACACCCCCTCAACGAGCCTGGCGCTCACGCGAGCCGAAGAACGCCACACAGGCGGTTTGACCAGTACAAACAGCGGACAGTCGGCGCTCTGAGCGCCATCATCACGGAACGTGACCGATCCTGAGGTAGGGAGGGGTGGCGCGAGCCGGTTCGAGACTGGTGCTTGACAGGCGGTGCGGCGTCGTGTCTAGCTGGATAGGCAGTCCGGTGATCCCGCCGGGTTGCGGTCACCGCCCCGGGTAACAGCCCAAGGCGGCGACCTAACCGAACGACCTGTTAGGACAGGTGATCGGCTATGGGCCATGCTGCCCTTGGCGTCTGCACGTCTCCACCGGTGGGTGGAACTTTCCTTCCAGACTCCCCCGACAGTGACCATGATCCCGGCGTTGACCTGGGCTTTTCGTGGTGTCCGGATGGTCTGACCGAGCAGGTCATCGACCGTCTCTACGGCGACCTCCTCCACGATCCCGCACCGGCCGACGAGTCATCAGGTGAGCCGGACGCAGGGCGTCTGCTCGTACTCCCGCACCGGCGGCCTGTGGTCGTTTCTGCTGGTCAGCGGACTGTTTCGAGTGGTGAGGCGGCATGAACGCCCTGCTTCACCGTGTCGCTGCGGCCGTCCGAGACCGGGCCGTCGAGCTCGGCGCCGTCGGCACGCTGCTCGCCGCGACGGTGGGCCTGACCTGGTGGTTCACCGCGCCGCTCGGCTTCGCCATCGGCTGGTGGATCGCCGCCGAGCTGCGCCTCCGGCGCGCCCGCCGCGCCAACCCGGGCTCAACCACCCGAGGCGAGCCGCCTACCGCACACGCCGTCTCATCGGCCGCTGTATCGCCCACTGAACGGGTTTCGGCTGGTCAGCAGGTCGAAGGGAGGGCCGGGGCGTGACCGCCGCATCTTCTTCCTCGACCTCGTGGGCAGCGGCGCGGGCAGCCGAGCGACGTGAGAGCCGCGCTCTGGACGCCCGCCTGGACCGGGAGGCCGCCGACGCTGCCGCGCAGCGACGGATCACCGAGCAGAACGCCCGCCGCGACCGCGCCCAGGCCGACCGCGAAGCGGCTGAACGTCGACGGGCCGAGCAGCGACAGGCACGCGGCGCCGCACGGGCCGCAGCCCGCACCCGCACGCTGACCTGGGCATCCACCCACGTCGTCGAGTTGCTGATCTACCCGATCGCGCTCCTGTCCTTCGCCCTAGCCGCACCCGCGCTGGCCGCCTACGGACAGACCATCTACGGCCCGCTCGGTGTCCTGCTGGCCGGGATCACCGAACTCGGCATGTGGGCCTTCGCCCTCGCCATCGTCGCCTCCCGCCACCAAGCCCCGGACCGGCCGGTGGCCGGATTGCAGGCCGGGGTGGTGCTGTTCTCCCTGGTCGCAGCCGGGATGAACCTGCTCCACGGCCTCGACCAGGGCTGGACAGCCGCCGTGGTGATGGCGGTCGTGTCCATCGCAGGCGTCGCAGCGCACCAGCTCACCCTGGCCGGAGCACCGCGCCCGCGGGCCGAGCGCCGGGAAAGCCGGCTCAAGGCGCTGGTGGCGTCGAAGACCGACCGCGCACGGCGCCTCGCCGCCCGCGACGCCGTCGCGGTCATCGCGGCGGACGGGACCGCCGAGCTGGCCTACCGGCCCGGGACCTACCAGGTCCACCGACGGTCCCTGGCCGCGACGACGGCGCCGGGACGACCGGTCACACCGGTCACTATCGATCGCACCGACGACTGGGACTGGGCACTCGCCGACCTCGTCGAAGGCGCGGGCTGCGTCGGCTCCCGGCTCACCGACGACCTCGACTACGAGGCCGACCCGGCCCTCGACTACCTCGGCTCCGGGGTCGACTCGCACCCCGACGATGATCATGGGGGCGGTGTCGCCGTCCTCGACCATCGACCGGAGGAGTCGAGCTGGGAGTCGAGGTCTGACCTGCGACAGTCGACCCACCCAAGATCATCGTCGACCCTCGGAGTCGACCCCGACCATGATCTTGAACCCGCCTCGACCGGCCGCACCCTCGATGATCTTCGCCAGCTCCTCCGCGCCGCTGTCGCCGACGGTCGGGTCGACCCCGGTTCGGCCGAGTCCATCCGCCGCGCCCTGCGCTGCTCGGCCGCGCGTGCCCGCCAACTCCGCGACGAGGTCCGTGGCGAGACCGGAGGCACGCGATGACCGACGACGACCGCGAGAAGAACAAGAAGGTCGGCGGCGCCAGCCCAGCCCACCACGCGTCATCAGGGGACAACAGGCTGGCGCCGGTCATCACCCTGCACCACCGGCCCGACAACCACCACCCCGCCGCCGAGGACACGGTCGTCATCGAGGGCGAGATCGTCGACCAGGCATGCGGCCCGCAGACAGACACCGCCTCGACGCCGGGAACCGACGTGGTGGTGTCGCGGCGGGACTTCTACCGCTCCGACCTGCACGCCGCAGGCCGGAGCGCCCTCGCCGCCGCGACCCACCCCGTCACCGTCACCAGCACGAAAGCCCTGGTCCGCAACACCTTCTATGTGTTCTCCGGCGCCGGAGTCCTCATCCAGCGCTGGCGCGACACCCACGGCACCAGCCGGTATGAGCGGCAGATGCGCGCCGCCGAGGCAGCCGGGGACCAGGACCGCCTGTTGGAGTGGGAGGCCCGCGACGTCGCCGAAAAGGCCCGGCGCCATGGCCGGGTCATGGACTGGATCAACGCCCCGCTGGCCTGGGTGCGCGCTGCCGGGGTCGGCGCGCTGATCGCGCTCGGGATGCTCCTCGGCCTCGGCGCTGTTCTCGCCATCGCCGCGAAAGACATCTCCCTGGTCATCACCCCCATCACCGGGGTCATCGACACGGTCGCCTGGACCGTCACCTTCGTGACCGTCTACGCCACCGCCCTCACCAGCGTGGCGCTGGGCGGGGCCGTGGTCGGGCTGTGGGCGCTCGGGAAGGCCCGCACCGAGGCACCCACCTGGACCACCCCGCCCGCTGACGTCGAGGACGACGTCACCGGGCGGGGCGTGATCGTCGACGAAAGCGCCGTGGTCAACGCGCTGCGCAACCTCGGCCTGAGCGCACTCAACAGCAAGTTCAAGCAAGGCTGGACACCCCGCTGGAACCTCCCACCCGTCCACGACGGGCGCGGCTGGCACTGCCAGTTCCTGCTGCCTGAGGGCGTCACCGTGGAGATGCTCAACAAACGCAAAGACGTCCTCGCCCACAACCTGCTGCGCCTCCCGGTGGAGGTGTGGCCCACCGAACCGAAGGACAAGCCCGGCGTGCTGGACCTGTGGGTTGCTGACCAGGGAAGCCTCACGAAACCGGTCGCGCCGTGGCCGCTGCTGCACGACGGGACCACCGACTACTTCACCGGTGTCCCCGTCGGCGTCACCCCACGCTCCGACCTGGTCACCGGACGACTGTTCGGCACCAACTGGGGCATCGCCGGAATGATGGGCTCCGGCAAATCCACCCTCATCATCAACGTCCTCGCCGGAGCCATCCTCGACCCACTCGTCGAGATCGACATCTACTGCATGGCCCACAACGCCGACTACGACCCCTTCGCCCCCGTCGCCCGCACCCTGTTCGTCTCCGACGACCCGGACAAGGTGCCGACCGTCCTCGACGGCCTCAAGCAGCTGATGTCGGAGCTGTCGCAACGAGGACGGAAACTGTCCGCAGCCGGGGAACCGAAGCTGACGCGCAAGCTCGCCGCCAGCGATCGGTCGATGCGCCCGCGTGTGGTCGTCATCGACGAGTGCCAGGAGCTGTTCGTCTCTCCCGTCGGCTCCGAGGCCGCCAAGCTGGTCGCCAAGATCGTCGCGAAGGCACGCAAGTACGGCGTCACGTTGCTGTTCGCCACGCCGGTCCCATCAGCGGAGTCCCTGCCCCGGGCGGTGGCGAAGGTCCTGTCCAACCGGGCGTGCTTCGCCATCGGCGACCACCAGGGCAACGACGCCATCCTCGGCACGGGAAAGCACACCGCCGGCATCACCGCCACCACCCTGCAACCCATGACCGTGGGCAGCGACGGCACCGTCGATCTCGGGGACCTCGGCACCGCCATGACCACCGGCTTCGGCCCCCGGGACGGGTTGATGCGCTGCTTCTACATCCAACGCGGTGACGGCGTTGACGAGTTGACGCCGATCGGCGAGCGGGCGGTGAAACTGCGCGAGGAGGCCGGGCTTACCACCGGACCGGCGCAGCCCCCGGCGGCGTCCGCGCGGCGGGACCTCCTGGAGGACCTGCTCCACGTCCTTCACGGGCACAAACGGATGCGCACCCAGGAAGCCCTCGCCGCGCTCACCGAACTCGACCGCGCCCACTACGGGTCGTGGACCTTCACCCGCCTCGCCGAGGAACTACCCGCCGACGCGCGGCCCTACAAGTCCGACGGAGTCATGGTCCTCAGCGCCGCACGCCTCCACGAAGCCCACACCGACGCCACCCACGAATCCATCACCGACAGTGATGAATTCGGGCCTGGTCAGAAGGACTACTTCTAGAGGGAGGCGGCCAGGGAGGCGTCAGGGAGGCAGGGAGTTCTCCCTCCCCCTCCCTGACCGGTCCCTGACGCCTCCCTCCCTGGGATGACCTGCACCGACAGTCACCCAGGGACCCCAGGGACCCACCCCCTCCAACACCCCTCTGAAACCCGCAGTTGAGCAGGGACGGAGGCACTTCGGTGCCTCCCTCCCTCCCCTTCGCCATGCTCAAAACAGGAGACCTCATGCACACCCACAGTCACCATCCTGAAACACCGGAACCACCGGAACCGCTCCCGTCCCGGGCCCTGGCGATCCCCATCCCACGCCTGCCCGACCCGGACCGGGCCGAGGCCCTGGACGTCATCGGACACCTCGACCCGGCCGTCCTCGCCGCCGTCCTCGGACGAGCGCAGCCGTCGGCGCCGCTATTGGTCGCCGCCCGGGTCGGGGTCGAGGTCGCCGACCTGCGCCACGCCCACTGGACCGCGCTGCGCGACGCCAGCAAGGCCATGTCGATCGCCTACCGCGCCGCGGGGCTCGCCCGGCAGCCGTCCCTGGCCGAACTCATGCGCCGCCGCTACCCGCCCCACGGCGACCCGGCCCGATGGGCGCGCGGGGACGCAGCATGACCGCCACCGCCGCAGCCCAGCAGCTGGTCGTGGGCAAGTCGACCCGGACCACAGCACGCCCCCAGGGCGGGCGAGGACCGGAAGCGACGCGGCAGCACCCACCGGCCACGCACCGGCTGTCGCGGCTCGCGGTCCAGGTCGCCGACGGACGCGAACTCGCCGTCCTGGTCGACGACCCCTGGCGCGGGCGCTGGTACTGGCGGGCCGATCTGACCGACATGCAGACCGCCTCGGCCCGCTACCCGGACGGCCACCCGGCAGCAGAGCTGCGCGCCTACGCCCCGACCGAGACCTGGACCGAACACCCCGCCGAGCCCGACGTCACCGGACGCCTCTGGCGACACCACCCGACCACCGCAACACCCGCAACCACCTTCAGGAGGAGCACGTGAACACCCACGACCACGACGAACCCACAGGTCAGGCCGAAGGTTCCCGATCCGGCACCTTCGACACACCGACACCCGAGCCCCCGAACAGCACCACCAGCAACGACGTGGACGGGGCGGTGATCCTCGACGACCTCGAAACCGCCCTCCGGCGTTACGTGGCGCTGCCCTCCGACGCCGCCGTCGTCGGCGTGGTGCTGTGGATCGCCGCGACCCACGCCCAGCCCGCCTGGGCACACGCACCCCGCCTGGTCGTGCGGGCGCCGGAGAAGCGCTGCGGGAAATCCCGCCTCCTCGACGTCGTCGAAGGCACCTGCCACCAACCGTTCATCACCGTCAACGCCACCCCCGCAGCGGTCTACCGCTCCATCACCACAGACCCACCCACCATGCTCGTCGACGAAGCCGACACGATCTTCGGACCCGCAGCCACCGGCCACGAAGACCTCCGCGGCCTGCTCAACGCCGGACACCAACGCAACCGCCCCGCCAAGCGCTACGACCTCGCCAAAAACCGCGTCGAGTCCATCTCCACGTTCGCGATGGCCGCCCTGGCCGGGATCGGACGCATGCCCGACACCATCGAAGACCGCGCCGTGGTCGTCCAGATGCGCCGCAGAGCACCCGGAGAGCAGGTGGCGCCGTATCGACACCGCCGCGACCGGCCACGCCTCCAGAAGCTCGCTGAACGCCTGCACAGCTGGCTCCGCGACGACCTGCCCACCCTCGAAGCCGCCGAACCCGTGATGCCGGTCGAGGACCGGGCCGCCGACACCTGGGAACCGCTGATCGCGGTCGCCGACCACGCCGGCGGGCACTGGCCCGACCGCGCCCGCACAGCGATCCTCGCCCTCCAGGACGAAGACACCGGCGACGACCGGTCCGAACGCATCCGGCTGCTCGCCGACTGCCACGCAGCGTTCGGGGATGAGCAGGCGTTGCCGACAATGCGGCTCCTCCAACAGCTCCGAGCCGACCCGGAGGCACCGTGGGCGGACTACGGACCACGCGGCGAAGGACTCACCGCTCGACGACTCGGTGTCCTGCTCGCCGAGTACGACATTCAGTCCACACAGATGCGGCTCCCCGGACTAGGGAAGACCAGGGGCTTCCATCGCGACGCGTTCACCGACGCCTGGCGGCGCTACACGCCCGACCTGGTCACTGACAGCGACGATAAGTGTCAGATGGTCGTCGAGTCGACATCGTAGCTGGCCAGGGCGCATTCAGGGCGATCTTCGGCTCGTGTGAGCGCCAGGCTCGTTGAGGGGGTGTACCGGGTCGACCCGGTACACCCCCTCAACCCGGTACAGGAAAAATAGAGGTGCTACCTGGGGAAATAGCCAGGGTGTACCGGGTGTACCGGGTTGCCCCGGGTTGAGGGCTGTTTTGGGACATCCCCTGAAATCTCACTCTGCGTGACCACTCGGAGAGCACTCTCGGAACCTGAGCTCCCTCGACACCGCAGGCACTCAGGGCGGTCAAGAGTGCCACAACAGCGCCATAATGCCCCCTCACGTCCTCGCTGCCGGGCGAATCATGCCTGTCCGGTACCAGAGGACCCCTGATGACTCTCCGACGATCTGAGGGGTCAGAAGGCTGCCTTGAGTACGCGGCGGGCGGCGGACGCGTGCACTCGTTGCGGCTCGTCCCATTCACCGTGTTGCCGCGCTTCGTAGATCAGGTACCCGACTGCGTCCCGGGTTTCGCCGGTGGCTTCGGCGATCTGCTTGTAGGTGAGTCCTTGGTCGCGCAGCGCGGTGACGCGGGCGCGGCGGGCTTTGGCGCGGGCGAGGTACTCCGCGCGGGGTTCGGCGGCGATGGCGCGCACGGTGCGTTCGGAGACCCCGGCGCGGGCGGCGACCTCGCGGGCGGTGCGTTTGCGGCGTCGGGGGTTCAGCGCTCCCATCCGAACGCCTCCCGCTCCACACGACCACGAAGCTGTCCCGTCTGTGCCGCCTTCAGCTCGCCCCTTTTGTGCCCGCGTGCGGTTTGGATGGCGTGGAAGGTCTCCTCGTAGGCCTTCGGGCCGTTCCGCCAGAGCCGGGAGCGGGTCAGGATCCAGCGGCTGATCGAGTCCGCGATCGCCCGCACCTCCGCCGCCGGGAGCGGGTCGCTGAACCCCTGGTTGCGCTCGACCGCTCCGGCCCGGATCGCGGCCTCCAGCCCGTCCGGGTCGCCAAAGTGGTGACGAACCTCCCGGTAGGCCCACCGCCGCGCGCCGGTGAACAACGCGCAGTTCCGCCCCGGACCCGACGGGTCGAGCAGATGGGCTTTGCGGCGCATCCAGCCCGGCTCGGGCATCGACCCCGACGCCGCCAGGGGGGCGTGGAGCTCGTCGAGGCTGTAGCGGTGGTAGTGCACGTGATGGGCGTTCCAGCGCGGGTGGAACGGGTTCTTCGTCAGCAGCCCGCCGTAGTCCCGATCCCCACCCGTGGCCCGGCGTAGCCCTTCCAGCACCGAGGTCAGATACGCCAGCGGCTTGAGCCGGGCGTAGTCGGTCGTGGTCACCGGCTCGGCCAGCACCCACCCCAGGTGGGCATGCCCGTTGACCGGATTGCTGATGATCAGATTCGGCAACGCGTGACTGTCCCGGGTCGAGAGCCCGCGCAGCTCGGCGTCCGGCTCGTCGCAGTCGATCACCACCAGGTTCACCATCCCCGCGCAGTTGGCCTCCAGCAGCTCCCGAGCAAGCGCCCGCCGCCGCGACATCCGGTACACCCCACGCGACGGATCATCCGCCGCGAACGGCCGACGCGGAAGCCACAACCCGTCCCACGCCTCCCACGCATCCAGATCCGCCGCAGCCAGAACCTCCTCCACCGCAGCCGACACCGGAACCGGACCGGACGGGGGCGCCCCCGCAGCGGGGGCGGGGGGCAGCTCGGGCACGGGGGCCTCCGGACAGGGTGGGGAGCGGCTTCAGGGCGAGGAGCTACGCGCTCTCCTTCTGCGCGTGCGCGGAACATCTGACTTGGCTTCGCGCCTAGTCTGCAAGCTAGTGCCTAGTCTGCAACCTGTCTCTAACGACACGCGGGCGGCGTGGCGACGTAAAGCCAGGCCGTACTGATCTACTCCGCGCATGCTCTTCCGGACCGCTACCGCTGATCGGCTTCGTCCGTCGACGGACCCGCGCTCGGTGAGATTCCCGCGGGGCGTCGGGCTTCTTGCTGCGGCCATCGGCGTCCTGACCATCCTCAGCGCCGGGACTGCTCTCGCTCAGACCGGGCCGCCGCCACCCACCAGCCCAGAACTGGGCAAAGCTAACGAGTTGATGGCGTTGCCTGCCGCCGCGTTCGTCACAGCCGACAAGACCTCACCGGGGCGGCCGTTCAACCTCCGCACCGACGGCTGCAGCGGCCCCATCAATCCGGCCTATTTCAAAGACGCCTGCATTCAGCATGACTTCGCCTACCGCAACTACGGAAAATCCGATGGCGGACTCGGCCTAGCGCTCACCGAAGCAGCCCGCTCTTACGCTGACGAACGCTTCCGCGTAGAGCTGAACCGATCCTGCGAAGCCTGGGCAATTCCCGCCACCACCGCAGAAGACTGCCTCAATCAAGCTGCACTGGCCTACACCGCCGTTCGCTCCGAAGGAAGCAACGCCTTCTTCGGGCGCTAAGCCCGACGAGCTGACTTACTGATCATCACATCATAAACAATCGCAGAAAAAACCAGAAAGGCAATCGCTGCCGTCGACAACCACTTCCCCGCGACCATGGAGAAGTTCACATCAACATGGGCAGCTGTCACGCAGCGCGCGTAGAGAGCAGCAAAGAACCCTACGGTCGCAAAAATAGGGATGAAAACAACATATCGCTGGTCGCCGCTTGCGCTGCGCTTCAACTTCCACACGTACCGCAGGGCAACCACTAAAATCACAGCACCGAAGATTCCCAGGCTCAGCTCAACTCCATAAGGAACAGCAGGAGCGGGTCCCCACAGATGCGACGGATGCACACGTCCCTCCGGTGACGACAAGTCACCGATGAGAACCCAGAAGAAGGCGAACGCACCCAACGCTCCACCCGCTGAAACCAATTTCATCATCGCCCATCGCCCCCGCGCTTCCTCGGCTCAGCCCATCCTCGGCACGCCTCAGCCAGACACTCCTCGTCGCAGGCCACCGACGCCAGCGCAGCGACCCCACCCCAGCGGGGACCACTCCTTTGCGGCGCCCACTTAGCCGGAGCTATGTGCATAGCTTGCCTCCGACGCAGGCGGGCCCAGCCGACCGCGCCGCTGCTGGTCGCCATACGCCGTCGTCGAACTCGTCCGCGGCGAGTGGGTACCGCGACGTCCACAAACGCCCCCAGATCGCCGTAGCCGCCTCAAACGGCAGACCCCCGACTAGGTATAGCCCGGGGACGGAAACCCGGGCTCACAGAGGCTCTCAGAGCCCCGGGGAGAGGCATCCAGGGTGACGCCCGGGGGAACCCACAGGTCAGAGCCGGTCACGGTGCTGCTCACGCGGGGGAACTCCTGACCACCGCCGGGGAGACGCGGTGCCGGTCTAGGGCATTGAGCTTCGCCCTGTGTTGTCTCCGGCCGCTGACGCGGCCGGAGGGGTGCGGGCTCGCTGGCGCTCACCCGAAACTCTGACTTGCGTTGCCTGCTCGGTCACTCGCATATTTCCAGGTCACAGGCCTGCCTGTCGCGTACCCCCAGGTCAGACCGGCGTGTCACCCCACCCCGCCTACGACCAAGCCCTAGCGGCCCCGCACCCACCACCACCACCACCACAGCAGCAGCAGGCCGCCTCGACACCCAGGGCCCCGGCAAAGTCGTGATGGGTGGGGGCTGAGCTGCGGTGACGTGCGGGGTGGGTGCGGACACAGGCTTGGCGTGATCATGAGGGTGTCGAATCCTTGCTCACGTCAGGAAGCCTGTGTCCGCAGTGTCAGTGTCTCCGATCGTTGCTGCTCTGGAAGGCCTGGAGGTCGGTCCTGACGCGGGGAGAGCCGCGCCGGTCGGTGAGGCGGCGGGGTTGTCGCTGGTGGAGGCCCTGTCGCGAGTGCCGGACCCGCGGAAACCACGCGGTGTCCGCCACGGTGTCCTCGCGGTGTTGCTACTGGGGGCGTGCGCGGTGTTGGCGGGGGCCCGGTCGTTCACCGCGATCGCCGAGTACGCCCATGACGTCGGCCGCGCCGTGCTGGACGTGCTCGGGGTGGGCGCGGTCGCTCCGCACGAGTCGACCATCCGCCGGGTCCTGCAACGGGTCGACGCCTCGGCGCTGGAGGCGGCGTTGCAGTCCTGGGTGTTGCCCCAGCTCAGCGCCCAGCCGGCGGCGGAGGGCACACCCCGGCGAGAACAGCGTCGCGTGCTGGCCTTGGACGGCAAGACCCTGCGCGGCGCCCGCGTCCGTGCCGCCGACGGCAGGGTCTGGCTCCCGCATCTGGTGTCGGTGCTCGACCAGACCAGCGGTGGCGTGCTCGGCCAGGTTCAGGTCGCAGAGAAGGGCAGCGAGATCACCGCGTTCACCGCGCTGCTCGACCCCCTCGACCTCGACGATGTACTGGTCACCGCGGACGCTCTGCACACCCAGCGAGCCCACGCCGACTACCTACACCGCCGCGGCGGGCACTACCTGATGACGATCAAAGCGAACCAGCCCACGCTGCTGGCACGGGTACGGGCGCTGCCCTGGACCCAGATCGGCGTCGCTGATCGTCAACGCGGACGCGGACACGGCCGCGTCGAGACCCGCACGATCAGCATGGTCAGCCTGCCCCCCTGCCCCGACCCAGGGCCCCGGCAAAGTCGTGATAGACGGTGGGAACCGTCCCCCGCGGCCTTCTGATTGCCGCACTGCACCTGTCTGTGACCAGCTATAGCGCCGCGCGGCGCCGCAACGGTGCCGCGTGTCACGGCCCACCACAAGATCATCTAGCGACTTTGCCGGGGCCCTGCCTCGACACCGACCTCGCACGCCGCCGCCCGCGTTTTCATTAAGAAAACGCCTAACTGTCTGCGCCGTGAACCGGCGCCCCGGCACCGCGACCGGCCCCGAACCGGAGCCCACCGCCGACGACCATCAGATGATGCATGGGTCCTGTGGCCGTTGATCTTCGGTGGCGATCCGCCACCGAAGAGGCCCGCCAGGCCGACAGCGCTCGCCTACACCGCGCTCGACACCACCAACCAAGATCAACAGCCACCACACCTATGCACAGTGCTGTGATCGCCGGGCCGGGTGCCGATTCCGCGCCGACGTTTCACCCCCGGACGCGGCGCCCCCGGAAGACGGCCACGGCCCCGCCTGCGGCGGAGAAAGCTAGACACTTAGCCCGGCTAAGTGGGTAACGCAAAAGCCGGGGTCCCGTAGAGCGGGGCGCTGCGCTGAGCCGAACAACCCCGGGCTGCCGCGCCGCTTCCGGTCCTCACCCGCCAGAGCGCTGTCGTCGTATGATTGACGCGCTGGGTTGCGGGGTTGGCGGGCTCCGGTCCGGATCGACTTGCCCACGAATCTGCACAGCAGGCCAGGAGGCTTATTCACGCAGGTCATGGGCCGAGCGTCGATGCAGGTCAGCGCACCATGGGGCCAGCCTGCGTCAATATTGAAAAAGGCTCACTTAATCAGCTCCTGAATCAGGTCTCCTTCTTGTTGCTCCGATTTCGTCTCCACCGCCCCCATAACTTAACTTCAATAAAGTAAATAATTGGCGCCAGCAGAAGTCCGACTAGCAATGAGGCGGCGCAAGCGCGAAACGCAAGCATGGAGTTCCCGGAAAAAAGGGCCTCACGCTGAACAAGGAGGAGGACGGTCCCGAAGGCAACGCCGCGCCATAGAACAGCTGGCCTCCAATGGAACCAAACAAACAAATTAACCCTGGCTGCCCACGACTTCACGACTGCGAAAATCACCTCAAAAGGCGCTATGGCGGATGATGAAGGCCATGATCGCGGCAACAATCGCAGGCTTAGCGGCGTTAGCGGCAGCACGAAGCGGAGGTGGGGCTACCGTAAGAATGCACGTTCCTACTGCGCCCTCCACCATCCCCCTCGCCGTAGCATGCTTCCCTGAAACCAACAGCGAACCAATCTCAGTCCCAGCAGCCCCTCCAGCCACGCACACGCCCAAAGGGACAATCAAAGCCGCTAAGGCCGCTGGAAGTGCCCGGCTCCCGCCTCTTTCATCAACCTTCTGTGCGAGCCAAATATACTCAGCCTGTCCCGTCGGATCATTTGGATAAATAATCCTGGCTGCTTGCTCAGGGGGTGCCCCTGCTGGAACTGAGCGAAGCTTCTCAACGAGCTCATTCAAGCTATCATCTGCACCTGGAACAGCCCGGCTGATCGGCATGCCGGGCGAACTAAAATTCGCGGTAGGCGTAGCCATGATCACCGACGTCTCCGCCGTAGCAATCCCCGTGGCCGAACCCAGCGAAACCGCCACGACCAGCACAGTCCCGATAACGCGAGACGCGGATGCGAACTTCTTCGTTCTCATGGCCGCATCCGAGCACGCCCCCCCCCGTTGGTCAAGAACCACTACCAGCAGCAATCACACAAACACGCTCAGCACACTACGCACTACGGACAGATACGCCCAAACCAACCCAAACCGCCCACCCTCGCCGCAGTCAGTTGACCTTGACCTTGACCTTTTTCAAAGCATGGAACTACATACTGATGATCATGGCCGCTCCGCGACCACCCTCCCGGTGGGTCGGGCTGGCGCCCGACACCTCGACCGACCGTCAGCGAAGCAGGGTGGTTGAGGTGTCGGGCGCCAGCCCGACCCAGCGGAACTCACTCAACCATCCACACAACAGCAGGTCACAGCAATGACCGACTCGAGAACACCCCGGGGCAAGTCCAGAAGACGGCCCCGAAAACGATCTTGTGTTCTCTCGGGAGTAACAAAACCCCTCTCGGGAGTTACTGGGCCACCTGTCAGGCCGACAGTACCGAGGACACGCGACCTCAACGATAGCGCGACAACCCCCACATCCGCCGGATCGCGCATCGGGCGGATGCGGGGGCTCCTGCACACACCAAAACACCGTGCAGGCAGATACTAAATCCACCCTGCGGCACCTTTGAAACCGCACAACCAGTCACGTCAATACCGTTCCCAGCGCCACCCGCCCTAAAGCAAAAAGGCCCTCATTCGTAGCTCTGACAACGCCCAGCCCTCCGGCACCACAAGCGGCAGAAAAGGCGGCAGGGGAGCCCTCAGCAACACCTGTAGAGCGCCGCAATCTATAGCGCCGGAAACGCAACCACGCACCACCGAAAACCGTGACCACCGCCGCGCGCCACCCCAGCCCCCGACTCGTCACGCAGAGTGCGATTTCGGGGGATGTCCCGAAACGACCCCCAACCCGGGGCAACCCGGTACACCCGGTACACCTCGAACGTTCCTGCAGGCCACACGCACTTTTCCCCTGTACCGGGTTGAGGGGGTGTACCGGGTCAACCCGGTACACCCCCTCAACGAGCCTGGCGCTCACGCGAGCCGAAGAACGCCACACAGGCGGTTTGACCAGTACAAACAGCGGACAGTCGGCGCTCTGAGCGCCATCATCACGGAACGTGACCGATCCTGAGGTAGGGAGGGGTGGCGCGAGCCGGTTCGAGACTGGTGCTTGACAGGCGGTGCGGCGTCGTGTCTAGCTGGATAGGCAGTCCGGTGATCCCGCCGGGTTGCGGTCACCGCCCCGGGTAACAGCCCAAGGCGGCGACCTAACCGAACGACCTGTTAGGACAGGTGATCGGCTATGGGCCATGCTGCCCTTGGCGTCTGCACGTCTCCACCGGTGGGTGGAACTTTCCTTCCAGACTCCCCCGACAGTGACCATGATCCCGGCGTTGACCTGGGCTTTTCGTGGTGTCCGGATGGTCTGACCGAGCAGGTCATCGACCGTCTCTACGGCGACCTCCTCCACGATCCCGCACCGGCCGACGAGTCATCAGGTGAGCCGGACGCAGGGCGTCTGCTCGTACTCCCGCACCGGCGGCCTGTGGTCGTTTCTGCTGGTCAGCGGACTGTTTCGAGTGGTGAGGCGGCATGAACGCCCTGCTTCACCGTGTCGCTGCGGCCGTCCGAGACCGGGCCGTCGAGCTCGGCGCCGTCGGCACGCTGCTCGCCGCGACGGTGGGCCTGACCTGGTGGTTCACCGCGCCGCTCGGCTTCGCCATCGGCTGGTGGATCGCCGCCGAGCTGCGCCTCCGGCGCGCCCGCCGCGCCAACCCGGGCTCAACCACCCGAGGCGAGCCGCCTACCGCACACGCCGTCTCATCGGCCGCTGTATCGCCCACTGAACGGGTTTCGGCTGGTCAGCAGGTCGAAGGGAGGGCCGGGGCGTGACCGCCGCATCTTCTTCCTCGACCTCGTGGGCAGCGGCGCGGGCAGCCGAGCGACGTGAGAGCCGCGCTCTGGACGCCCGCCTGGACCGGGAGGCCGCCGACGCTGCCGCGCAGCGACGGATCACCGAGCAGAACGCCCGCCGCGACCGCGCCCAGGCCGACCGCGAAGCGGCTGAACGTCGACGGGCCGAGCAGCGACAGGCACGCGGCGCCGCACGGGCCGCAGCCCGCACCCGCACGCTGACCTGGGCATCCACCCACGTCGTCGAGTTGCTGATCTACCCGATCGCGCTCCTGTCCTTCGCCCTAGCCGCACCCGCGCTGGCCGCCTACGGACAGACCATCTACGGCCCGCTCGGTGTCCTGCTGGCCGGGATCACCGAACTCGGCATGTGGGCCTTCGCCCTCGCCATCGTCGCCTCCCGCCACCAAGCCCCGGACCGGCCGGTGGCCGGATTGCAGGCCGGGGTGGTGCTGTTCTCCCTGGTCGCAGCCGGGATGAACCTGCTCCACGGCCTCGACCAGGGCTGGACAGCCGCCGTGGTGATGGCGGTCGTGTCCATCGCAGGCGTCGCAGCGCACCAGCTCACCCTGGCCGGAGCACCGCGCCCGCGGGCCGAGCGCCGGGAAAGCCGGCTCAAGGCGCTGGTGGCGTCGAAGACCGACCGCGCACGGCGCCTCGCCGCCCGCGACGCCGTCGCGGTCATCGCGGCGGACGGGACCGCCGAGCTGGCCTACCGGCCCGGGACCTACCAGGTCCACCGACGGTCCCTGGCCGCGACGACGGCGCCGGGACGACCGGTCACACCGGTCACTATCGATCGCACCGACGACTGGGACTGGGCACTCGCCGACCTCGTCGAAGGCGCGGGCTGCGTCGGCTCCCGGCTCACCGACGACCTCGACTACGAGGCCGACCCGGCCCTCGACTACCTCGGCTCCGGGGTCGACTCGCACCCCGACGATGATCATGGGGGCGGTGTCGCCGTCCTCGACCATCGACCGGAGGAGTCGAGCTGGGAGTCGAGGTCTGACCTGCGACAGTCGACCCACCCAAGATCATCGTCGACCCTCGGAGTCGACCCCGACCATGATCTTGAACCCGCCTCGACCGGCCGCACCCTCGATGATCTTCGCCAGCTCCTCCGCGCCGCTGTCGCCGACGGTCGGGTCGACCCCGGTTCGGCCGAGTCCATCCGCCGCGCCCTGCGCTGCTCGGCCGCGCGTGCCCGCCAACTCCGCGACGAGGTCCGTGGCGAGACCGGAGGCACGCGATGACCGACGACGACCGCGAGAAGAACAAGAAGGTCGGCGGCGCCAGCCCAGCCCACCACGCGTCATCAGGGGACAACAGGCTGGCGCCGGTCATCACCCTGCACCACCGGCCCGACAACCACCACCCCGCCGCCGAGGACACGGTCGTCATCGAGGGCGAGATCGTCGACCAGGCATGCGGCCCGCAGACAGACACCGCCTCGACGCCGGGAACCGACGTGGTGGTGTCGCGGCGGGACTTCTACCGCTCCGACCTGCACGCCGCAGGCCGGAGCGCCCTCGCCGCCGCGACCCACCCCGTCACCGTCACCAGCACGAAAGCCCTGGTCCGCAACACCTTCTATGTGTTCTCCGGCGCCGGAGTCCTCATCCAGCGCTGGCGCGACACCCACGGCACCAGCCGGTATGAGCGGCAGATGCGCGCCGCCGAGGCAGCCGGGGACCAGGACCGCCTGTTGGAGTGGGAGGCCCGCGACGTCGCCGAAAAGGCCCGGCGCCATGGCCGGGTCATGGACTGGATCAACGCCCCGCTGGCCTGGGTGCGCGCTGCCGGGGTCGGCGCGCTGATCGCGCTCGGGATGCTCCTCGGCCTCGGCGCTGTTCTCGCCATCGCCGCGAAAGACATCTCCCTGGTCATCACCCCCATCACCGGGGTCATCGACACGGTCGCCTGGACCGTCACCTTCGTGACCGTCTACGCCACCGCCCTCACCAGCGTGGCGCTGGGCGGGGCCGTGGTCGGGCTGTGGGCGCTCGGGAAGGCCCGCACCGAGGCACCCACCTGGACCACCCCGCCCGCTGACGTCGAGGACGACGTCACCGGGCGGGGCGTGATCGTCGACGAAAGCGCCGTGGTCAACGCGCTGCGCAACCTCGGCCTGAGCGCACTCAACAGCAAGTTCAAGCAAGGCTGGACACCCCGCTGGAACCTCCCACCCGTCCACGACGGGCGCGGCTGGCACTGCCAGTTCCTGCTGCCTGAGGGCGTCACCGTGGAGATGCTCAACAAACGCAAAGACGTCCTCGCCCACAACCTGCTGCGCCTCCCGGTGGAGGTGTGGCCCACCGAACCGAAGGACAAGCCCGGCGTGCTGGACCTGTGGGTTGCTGACCAGGGAAGCCTCACGAAACCGGTCGCGCCGTGGCCGCTGCTGCACGACGGGACCACCGACTACTTCACCGGTGTCCCCGTCGGCGTCACCCCACGCTCCGACCTGGTCACCGGACGACTGTTCGGCACCAACTGGGGCATCGCCGGAATGATGGGCTCCGGCAAATCCACCCTCATCATCAACGTCCTCGCCGGAGCCATCCTCGACCCACTCGTCGAGATCGACATCTACTGCATGGCCCACAACGCCGACTACGACCCCTTCGCCCCCGTCGCCCGCACCCTGTTCGTCTCCGACGACCCGGACAAGGTGCCGACCGTCCTCGACGGCCTCAAGCAGCTGATGTCGGAGCTGTCGCAACGAGGACGGAAACTGTCCGCAGCCGGGGAACCGAAGCTGACGCGCAAGCTCGCCGCCAGCGATCGGTCGATGCGCCCGCGTGTGGTCGTCATCGACGAGTGCCAGGAGCTGTTCGTCTCTCCCGTCGGCTCCGAGGCCGCCAAGCTGGTCGCCAAGATCGTCGCGAAGGCACGCAAGTACGGCGTCACGTTGCTGTTCGCCACGCCGGTCCCATCAGCGGAGTCCCTGCCCCGGGCGGTGGCGAAGGTCCTGTCCAACCGGGCGTGCTTCGCCATCGGCGACCACCAGGGCAACGACGCCATCCTCGGCACGGGAAAGCACACCGCCGGCATCACCGCCACCACCCTGCAACCCATGACCGTGGGCAGCGACGGCACCGTCGATCTCGGGGACCTCGGCACCGCCATGACCACCGGCTTCGGCCCCCGGGACGGGTTGATGCGCTGCTTCTACATCCAACGCGGTGACGGCGTTGACGAGTTGACGCCGATCGGCGAGCGGGCGGTGAAACTGCGCGAGGAGGCCGGGCTTACCACCGGACCGGCGCAGCCCCCGGCGGCGTCCGCGCGGCGGGACCTCCTGGAGGACCTGCTCCACGTCCTTCACGGGCACAAACGGATGCGCACCCAGGAAGCCCTCGCCGCGCTCACCGAACTCGACCGCGCCCACTACGGGTCGTGGACCTTCACCCGCCTCGCCGAGGAACTACCCGCCGACGCGCGGCCCTACAAGTCCGACGGAGTCATGGTCCTCAGCGCCGCACGCCTCCACGAAGCCCACACCGACGCCACCCACGAATCCATCACCGACAGTGATGAATTCGGGCCTGGTCAGAAGGACTACTTCTAGAGGGAGGCGGCCAGGGAGGCGTCAGGGAGGCAGGGAGTTCTCCCTCCCCCTCCCTGACCGGTCCCTGACGCCTCCCTCCCTGGGATGACCTGCACCGACAGTCACCCAGGGACCCCAGGGACCCACCCCCTCCAACACCCCTCTGAAACCCGCAGTTGAGCAGGGACGGAGGCACTTCGGTGCCTCCCTCCCTCCCCTTCGCCATGCTCAAAACAGGAGACCTCATGCACACCCACAGTCACCATCCTGAAACACCGGAACCACCGGAACCGCTCCCGTCCCGGGCCCTGGCGATCCCCATCCCACGCCTGCCCGACCCGGACCGGGCCGAGGCCCTGGACGTCATCGGACACCTCGACCCGGCCGTCCTCGCCGCCGTCCTCGGACGAGCGCAGCCGTCGGCGCCGCTATTGGTCGCCGCCCGGGTCGGGGTCGAGGTCGCCGACCTGCGCCACGCCCACTGGACCGCGCTGCGCGACGCCAGCAAGGCCATGTCGATCGCCTACCGCGCCGCGGGGCTCGCCCGGCAGCCGTCCCTGGCCGAACTCATGCGCCGCCGCTACCCGCCCCACGGCGACCCGGCCCGATGGGCGCGCGGGGACGCAGCATGACCGCCACCGCCGCAGCCCAGCAGCTGGTCGTGGGCAAGTCGACCCGGACCACAGCACGCCCCCAGGGCGGGCGAGGACCGGAAGCGACGCGGCAGCACCCACCGGCCACGCACCGGCTGTCGCGGCTCGCGGTCCAGGTCGCCGACGGACGCGAACTCGCCGTCCTGGTCGACGACCCCTGGCGCGGGCGCTGGTACTGGCGGGCCGATCTGACCGACATGCAGACCGCCTCGGCCCGCTACCCGGACGGCCACCCGGCAGCAGAGCTGCGCGCCTACGCCCCGACCGAGACCTGGACCGAACACCCCGCCGAGCCCGACGTCACCGGACGCCTCTGGCGACACCACCCGACCACCGCAACACCCGCAACCACCTTCAGGAGGAGCACGTGAACACCCACGACCACGACGAACCCACAGGTCAGGCCGAAGGTTCCCGATCCGGCACCTTCGACACACCGACACCCGAGCCCCCGAACAGCACCACCAGCAACGACGTGGACGGGGCGGTGATCCTCGACGACCTCGAAACCGCCCTCCGGCGTTACGTGGCGCTGCCCTCCGACGCCGCCGTCGTCGGCGTGGTGCTGTGGATCGCCGCGACCCACGCCCAGCCCGCCTGGGCACACGCACCCCGCCTGGTCGTGCGGGCGCCGGAGAAGCGCTGCGGGAAATCCCGCCTCCTCGACGTCGTCGAAGGCACCTGCCACCAACCGTTCATCACCGTCAACGCCACCCCCGCAGCGGTCTACCGCTCCATCACCACAGACCCACCCACCATGCTCGTCGACGAAGCCGACACGATCTTCGGACCCGCAGCCACCGGCCACGAAGACCTCCGCGGCCTGCTCAACGCCGGACACCAACGCAACCGCCCCGCCAAGCGCTACGACCTCGCCAAAAACCGCGTCGAGTCCATCTCCACGTTCGCGATGGCCGCCCTGGCCGGGATCGGACGCATGCCCGACACCATCGAAGACCGCGCCGTGGTCGTCCAGATGCGCCGCAGAGCACCCGGAGAGCAGGTGGCGCCGTATCGACACCGCCGCGACCGGCCACGCCTCCAGAAGCTCGCTGAACGCCTGCACAGCTGGCTCCGCGACGACCTGCCCACCCTCGAAGCCGCCGAACCCGTGATGCCGGTCGAGGACCGGGCCGCCGACACCTGGGAACCGCTGATCGCGGTCGCCGACCACGCCGGCGGGCACTGGCCCGACCGCGCCCGCACAGCGATCCTCGCCCTCCAGGACGAAGACACCGGCGACGACCGGTCCGAACGCATCCGGCTGCTCGCCGACTGCCACGCAGCGTTCGGGGATGAGCAGGCGTTGCCGACAATGCGGCTCCTCCAACAGCTCCGAGCCGACCCGGAGGCACCGTGGGCGGACTACGGACCACGCGGCGAAGGACTCACCGCTCGACGACTCGGTGTCCTGCTCGCCGAGTACGACATTCAGTCCACACAGATGCGGCTCCCCGGACTAGGGAAGACCAGGGGCTTCCATCGCGACGCGTTCACCGACGCCTGGCGGCGCTACACGCCCGACCTGGTCACTGACAGCGACGATAAGTGTCAGATGGTCGTCGAGTCGACATCGTAGCTGGCCAGGGCGCATTCAGGGCGATCTTCGGCTCGTGTGAGCGCCAGGCTCGTTGAGGGGGTGTACCGGGTCGACCCGGTACACCCCCTCAACCCGGTACAGGAAAAATAGAGGTGCTACCTGGGGAAATAGCCAGGGTGTACCGGGTGTACCGGGTTGCCCCGGGTTGAGGGCTGTTTTGGGACATCCCCTGAAATCTCACTCTGCGTGACCACTCGGAGAGCACTCTCGGAACCTGAGCTCCCTCGACACCGCAGGCACTCAGGGCGGTCAAGAGTGCCACAACAGCGCCATAATGCCCCCTCACGTCCTCGCTGCCGGGCGAATCATGCCTGTCCGGTACCAGAGGACCCCTGATGACTCTCCGACGATCTGAGGGGTCAGAAGGCTGCCTTGAGTACGCGGCGGGCGGCGGACGCGTGCACTCGTTGCGGCTCGTCCCATTCACCGTGTTGCCGCGCTTCGTAGATCAGGTACCCGACTGCGTCCCGGGTTTCGCCGGTGGCTTCGGCGATCTGCTTGTAGGTGAGTCCTTGGTCGCGCAGCGCGGTGACGCGGGCGCGGCGGGCTTTGGCGCGGGCGAGGTACTCCGCGCGGGGTTCGGCGGCGATGGCGCGCACGGTGCGTTCGGAGACCCCGGCGCGGGCGGCGACCTCGCGGGCGGTGCGTTTGCGGCGTCGGGGGTTCAGCGCTCCCATCCGAACGCCTCCCGCTCCACACGACCACGAAGCTGTCCCGTCTGTGCCGCCTTCAGCTCGCCCCTTTTGTGCCCGCGTGCGGTTTGGATGGCGTGGAAGGTCTCCTCGTAGGCCTTCGGGCCGTTCCGCCAGAGCCGGGAGCGGGTCAGGATCCAGCGGCTGATCGAGTCCGCGATCGCCCGCACCTCCGCCGCCGGGAGCGGGTCGCTGAACCCCTGGTTGCGCTCGACCGCTCCGGCCCGGATCGCGGCCTCCAGCCCGTCCGGGTCGCCAAAGTGGTGACGAACCTCCCGGTAGGCCCACCGCCGCGCGCCGGTGAACAACGCGCAGTTCCGCCCCGGACCCGACGGGTCGAGCAGATGGGCTTTGCGGCGCATCCAGCCCGGCTCGGGCATCGACCCCGACGCCGCCAGGGGGGCGTGGAGCTCGTCGAGGCTGTAGCGGTGGTAGTGCACGTGATGGGCGTTCCAGCGCGGGTGGAACGGGTTCTTCGTCAGCAGCCCGCCGTAGTCCCGATCCCCACCCGTGGCCCGGCGTAGCCCTTCCAGCACCGAGGTCAGATACGCCAGCGGCTTGAGCCGGGCGTAGTCGGTCGTGGTCACCGGCTCGGCCAGCACCCACCCCAGGTGGGCATGCCCGTTGACCGGATTGCTGATGATCAGATTCGGCAACGCGTGACTGTCCCGGGTCGAGAGCCCGCGCAGCTCGGCGTCCGGCTCGTCGCAGTCGATCACCACCAGGTTCACCATCCCCGCGCAGTTGGCCTCCAGCAGCTCCCGAGCAAGCGCCCGCCGCCGCGACATCCGGTACACCCCACGCGACGGATCATCCGCCGCGAACGGCCGACGCGGAAGCCACAACCCGTCCCACGCCTCCCACGCATCCAGATCCGCCGCAGCCAGAACCTCCTCCACCGCAGCCGACACCGGAACCGGACCGGACGGGGGCGCCCCCGCAGCGGGGGCGGGGGGCAGCTCGGGCACGGGGGCCTCCGGACAGGGTGGGGAGCGGCTTCAGGGCGAGGAGCTACGCGCTCTCCTTCTGCGCGTGCGCGGAACATCTGACTTGGCTTCGCGCCTAGTCTGCAAGCTAGTGCCTAGTCTGCAACCTGTCTCTAACGACACGCGGGCGGCGTGGCGACGTAAAGCCAGGCCGTACTGATCTACTCCGCGCATGCTCTTCCGGACCGCTACCGCTGATCGGCTTCGTCCGTCGACGGACCCGCGCTCGGTGAGATTCCCGCGGGGCGTCGGGCTTCTTGCTGCGGCCATCGGCGTCCTGACCATCCTCAGCGCCGGGACTGCTCTCGCTCAGACCGGGCCGCCGCCACCCACCAGCCCAGAACTGGGCAAAGCTAACGAGTTGATGGCGTTGCCTGCCGCCGCGTTCGTCACAGCCGACAAGACCTCACCGGGGCGGCCGTTCAACCTCCGCACCGACGGCTGCAGCGGCCCCATCAATCCGGCCTATTTCAAAGACGCCTGCATTCAGCATGACTTCGCCTACCGCAACTACGGAAAATCCGATGGCGGACTCGGCCTAGCGCTCACCGAAGCAGCCCGCTCTTACGCTGACGAACGCTTCCGCGTAGAGCTGAACCGATCCTGCGAAGCCTGGGCAATTCCCGCCACCACCGCAGAAGACTGCCTCAATCAAGCTGCACTGGCCTACACCGCCGTTCGCTCCGAAGGAAGCAACGCCTTCTTCGGGCGCTAAGCCCGACGAGCTGACTTACTGATCATCACATCATAAACAATCGCAGAAAAAACCAGAAAGGCAATCGCTGCCGTCGACAACCACTTCCCCGCGACCATGGAGAAGTTCACATCAACATGGGCAGCTGTCACGCAGCGCGCGTAGAGAGCAGCAAAGAACCCTACGGTCGCAAAAATAGGGATGAAAACAACATATCGCTGGTCGCCGCTTGCGCTGCGCTTCAACTTCCACACGTACCGCAGGGCAACCACTAAAATCACAGCACCGAAGATTCCCAGGCTCAGCTCAACTCCATAAGGAACAGCAGGAGCGGGTCCCCACAGATGCGACGGATGCACACGTCCCTCCGGTGACGACAAGTCACCGATGAGAACCCAGAAGAAGGCGAACGCACCCAACGCTCCACCCGCTGAAACCAATTTCATCATCGCCCATCGCCCCCGCGCTTCCTCGGCTCAGCCCATCCTCGGCACGCCTCAGCCAGACACTCCTCGTCGCAGGCCACCGACGCCAGCGCAGCGACCCCACCCCAGCGGGGACCACTCCTTTGCGGCGCCCACTTAGCCGGAGCTATGTGCATAGCTTGCCTCCGACGCAGGCGGGCCCAGCCGACCGCGCCGCTGCTGGTCGCCATACGCCGTCGTCGAACTCGTCCGCGGCGAGTGGGTACCGC
>NZ_JAHLJC010000018.1:0-7597 GCF_020496255.1 Pseudonocardia sp. ICBG1142
AGGGCGGGTCGCTGCGCTGAGCCGAACAACCCCGGGCTGCCGCGCCGCTTCCGGTCCTCACCCGCCGGGGCGGGCTCCGGTCCGGATCGACTTGCCACGACCAGATACAGACTTCGAGGGCTACACGCGGAGACCGCGAACACCGCTATTCGCTTTCCTTCGACATCTCACGCCTGGCCCGCCGCTTCTTTATCGCACGCACGATTGTGAGCGTCAGAATTACTCCAACTTGCATATGGAACATTCCCTGCTTCCATAGGACGTGAATATTTCCGACCACGAACTGAGTGCATACCCAGATCGCCAGGCCAAGCCATGCCCCACGAAGAGCAAAGGAAAGCCGCTTCACCACTTCATGTTCAGAAATGCCATTCTGCATACCTGCGCTCCCAGATCAGCACGCCGCTACAGCGCCCGTAAGCCCGCCGCCGATCCCACCACCAACAGCACCAATAGCTCCTCCGGGGACGGAACCGGCAATAGGAATCGTCACTGCCCCCACAGCAGCCCCGCCAAGCCCAACCGTCGTCGCCCCAGAGACAGCGCCACCAGCAATACCGGCAGCGCACTTCCCCCAGTCCTTCCACCACCCATAGGGAACAGCTTTGTCTCCTGGACTCTGATCATGAGATGACGGATTGACGATCACTCGAACGACCGAAGGAGACACCAGTTCATACTGCAAACGCACAGTCCCACGCTGATCGCTCGAAGCCGTCGAGGGGAGAGTTTCGAGAGTGTCGTTCCCGAGCTTCAGGGTTGTAACACTTCCCTGCTTTACGAAATGAACTTCAGGCGACACTTTCAGCAGCAACGTTTCGCCATCAGCCTGTGCCGTGTAAGTAAAATGATCCGGACTGGGCGACAGTGATGCAAAGCTACTGCCAACCTCGGCCGCCCCCTCGGCGAAATGCGCAGATTCAGCCGAAGCGATCCCCGTAGCCGACCCCATCGCAACAGCCACAGCCAACACGGTCCCGATAACACGGGACGCACACGCGAACCTCTTCGTTCCCATGACCGCATGCGAACACGCCCCCCCCCACTGGTCAAGAACCACTACCAGCAGCAATCACACGAACACGCTCAGCACACTACGCACTACGGACAGATACGCCCAAATCAACCCAAACCGCCCACCCTCGCCGCAGTCAGTTGACCTTGACCTTGACCTTCCTTCTCTCAAAGCATGGAACTACGTACTGATGATCATGGCCGCTCCGCGACCACCCTCCCGGTGGGTCGGGCTGGCGCCCGACACCTCGACCGGCCGTCAGCGAAGCAGGGTGGTTGAGGTGTCGGGCGCCAGCCCGACCCACCGGGCACCACCACCACAGGTCCACCCGCCATAACCGACCGGACCCACCCCAGAAGCGCGTCAATGCCGCTTCTCAGGCGCTTCCAGCCAGTTCAAAGCCCCATCAAAGCCGATCAGCGCCGCGCCTCACCCGCTCCCGGCGGCCGCCACGCGGCCACCAGCCCGGCACGACGACCCGAGAGCCCCCAGGCCCGAACCCCCGGAGATGGTCTATGCAAATCCGGGGAAATCCGAGCCGATAATAAGCCAATCCGGGACAGCAGATGATCTTCAACGCTGAGCTCGGGCACCGGACCCGACGATGCCCAACCCTCACGACAGCACCGCACCGCACCTAACCCCAAACATCCACACCCAACATCCAGCAAACAAACAGCCGACCACTCCACCCACCGAAACAACTCACCGCGCACATCGACAACCCCACCCCTCCGACGCTCCCCCTAGAACCGCAGAAGCAGCAGCGCCAATACCGCGCCCACCGCCAACTCGGCCGAGCACAAAAATGCCTACACCCGTAGCCCTCACAACAGCGGCCCTCCGACCCCACAAACAGCAAAAGAGGCAGCGAGTAGGTGCCCAGTAGCACCTACAGAACGCCACAATATATAGCGCCAGAAACGCAACCACACGCAGCCGAAAACCGAGCACACCGCCACGCGACGCCCTTCGGCCCCACTCCGTCACGCAGAGTGAGATTCCGGGGGATGTCCCGAAACATCACTCTGCGTGACTGACGGTACGGCGTTCCGCCGCAGCGACCCATTCACCGGTGCGCCGGGCCTGAGCGAGGAGGCAGCCGACAGTGCCGATGCTGTCGCCGGTGCGGTCGGCGATCTCTCGGTAGGTGAGCCCTTGAAGGCGAAGCTTCACAGCTAGCGAGCGGCGCGCCTTGGCTCGTCGCTCGTATTCAGGACGCGGCTCAGCGACCATCGCGCGGACGGTTCGAGGAGTCACGCCAAATTCATCCGCTATTTCGCGGGCGGTTCTAGTGCGGCGCGCTGGAGTTCGGGCCGTCATCGCGAAGCTGCCGCTTGAATCCCGGCATGGAGCAAACGAGACTCTTCCGATCGACTCTGTCCACGGATTCGGCCGCCGATGAGTCCGCCGTTGCGTCCGGAGCCTTTGCGTCCGCGCGCTGCTTGGATGGCGGAGAATGCTGCGTCGTAGGCGGCGGGGCCGTCGTTCCACATGCGGGAGTAGTTGATCGTCCAGTCCGAGATGGACTGGGAGATGTGGCCGAGTTCGTTCCCGCCGAGGGGGATCGGGAAATCGGCGTTGAGGATCGCGACGTGTTTGGCGACAGCGGCGCGGTAGCCCTCGGCGTCGCCCCAGTGGTGCCGCATTTCGCGGTAGGCGAAGCGGCGGACCATGTGGAACAGGGTTTCGTTACGGGAGTAGCCGACGGGTTCGCGGCGGCGTTGGTTGTGCCAGCCCCGGCCGGGCATGTGTCCGGCGGCGGTCAGGATCGCCCCGAACTGGTTGAGGGTGGAGGTTTTGTCGTGGAGGAAGTGGGTGATCCAGCGGGAGTGGAACGGGTTTTTGATCAGCCGCCCGGGATAGGACGGGTCCCCGCCGACGGCGCGTCGAAGTGCTTCTTCGATGGAGAGGCCGTAGCGGACCGCGCGGCGTGATCCGTAGTTGGTGACGTTGATCGGTGTCGTGATGCCGAACCCGGCGTGGGCGTGGCCGTTGACGGCGTTCTCGATGATCACGTTCGGCATCGGGTGGCTGTCGACGGTGGAGACCATCCGCAGGACCGCGTCGGCGCTGTCGCCGTCGATGCCGATCAACCCCCACACCTGCTTGGGGTGCAGCTCGACGTGCATCCGGGTCATCGCCTCCTCCCTGGTCTGCCGCCACACGCCGTCGTCGAACTCGTCCGCGGCGAGTGGGTACCGCGACGTCCACAAACGCCCCCAGATCGCCGTAGCCGCCTCAAACGGCAGACCCCCGACTAGGTAGCCCGGGGGATCAAACGGGGCCTCACAGAGGCTCTCAGAGCCCCGGGAACCGGCATCGGGAACAGCGCCGGGGGGAACCCACAGGTCAGAGCCGGTCATCCGGGGGAACTCCTCACCACCGCCGCAAGGGGGGCGCGGTGCCGGTCTAGGGCGTTGAGCTTCGCCCTGTGTTGTCTCCGGCCGCTGACGCGGCCGGAGGGGGCGGGCTCGCTCGCGCTCACCCGAAACTCTGACTTGGTTGTCTAGATTCCGACTTACATATTTCCAGGTCACACGCCCGTATGTCGCGTACCCCCAGGTCAGACGGGCGTGTCATCCCACCCGACCGGCCTCCGACCAGACACCGCCACCCCAAGATCAACAGCCACCACACCTATGCATCATCTGATGATCACCGGGCCGGGTGCCGGTCCCGCGCAGACGCTTCACTCCCGGACGCCCCCCCCCCCCCCCCCCCCCCCCGGGAGGACGGCCACGGCCCCGCCTGCGGCGGAGCGCAGCGAGCTAGACACTTAGCCCGGCTAAGTGGGTATCGCAAAAGCCGGGGTCCCGCAGGGCGGGTCGCTGCGCTGAGCCGAACAACCCCGGGCTGCCGCGCCGCTTCCGGTCCTCACCCGCCGGGGCGGGCTCCGGTCCGGATCGACTTGCCCACGACCAGATACAGACTTCGAGGGCTACACGCGGAGACCGCGAACACCGCTATTCGCTTTCCTTCGACATCTCACGCCTGGCCCGCCGCTTCTTTATCGCACGCACGATTGTGAGCGTCAGAATTACTCCAACTTGCATATGGAACATTCCCTGCTTCCATAGGACGTGAATATTTCCGACCACGAACTGAGTGCATACCCAGATCGCCAGGCCAAGCCATGCCCCACGAAGAGCAAAGGAAAGCCGCTTCACCACTTCATGTTCAGAAATGCCATTCTGCATACCTGCGCTCCCAGATCAGCACGCCGCTACAGCGCCCGTAAGCCCGCCGCCGATCCCACCACCAACAGCACCAATAGCTCCTCCGGGGACGGAACCGGCAATAGGAATCGTCACTGCCCCCACAGCAGCCCCGCCAAGCCCAACCGTCGTCGCCCCAGAGACAGCGCCACCAGCAATACCGGCAGCGCACTTCCCCCAGTCCTTCCACCACCCATAGGGAACAGCTTTGTCTCCTGGACTCTGATCATGAGATGACGGATTGACGATCACTCGAACGACCGAAGGAGACACCAGTTCATACTGCAAACGCACAGTCCCACGCTGATCGCTCGAAGCCGTCGAGGGGAGAGTTTCGAGAGTGTCGTTCCCGAGCTTCAGGGTTGTAACACTTCCCTGCTTTACGAAATGAACTTCAGGCGACACTTTCAGCAGCAACGTTTCGCCATCAGCCTGTGCCGTGTAAGTAAAATGATCCGGACTGGGCGACAGTGATGCAAAGCTACTGCCAACCTCGGCCGCCCCCTCGGCGAAATGCGCAGATTCAGCCGAAGCGATCCCCGTAGCCGACCCCATCGCAACAGCCACAGCCAACACGGTCCCGATAACACGGGACGCACACGCGAACCTCTTCGTTCCCATGACCGCATGCGAACACGCCCCCCCCCACTGGTCAAGAACCACTACCAGCAGCAATCACACGAACACGCTCAGCACACTACGCACTACGGACAGATACGCCCAAATCAACCCAAACCGCCCACCCTCGCCGCAGTCAGTTGACCTTGACCTTGACCTTCCTTCTCTCAAAGCATGGAACTACGTACTGATGATCATGGCCGCTCCGCGACCACCCTCCCGGTGGGTCGGGCTGGCGCCCGACACCTCGACCGGCCGTCAGCGAAGCAGGGTGGTTGAGGTGTCGGGCGCCAGCCCGACCCACCGGGCACCACCACCACAGGTCCACCCGCCATAACCGACCGGACCCACCCCAGAAGCGCGTCAATGCCGCTTCTCAGGCGCTTCCAGCCAGTTCAAAGCCCCATCAAAGCCGATCAGCGCCGCGCCTCACCCGCTCCCGGCGGCCGCCACGCGGCCACCAGCCCGGCACGACGACCCGAGAGCCCCCAGGCCCGAACCCCCGGAGATGGTCTATGCAAATCCGGGGAAATCCGAGCCGATAATAAGCCAATCCGGGACAGCAGATGATCTTCAACGCTGAGCTCGGGCACCGGACCCGACGATGCCCAACCCTCACGACAGCACCGCACCGCACCTAACCCCAAACATCCACACCCAACATCCAGCAAACAAACAGCCGACCACTCCACCCACCGAAACAACTCACCGCGCACATCGACAACCCCACCCCTCCGACGCTCCCCCTAGAACCGCAGAAGCAGCAGCGCCAATACCGCGCCCACCGCCAACTCGGCCGAGCACAAAAATGCCTACACCCGTAGCCCTCACAACAGCGGCCCTCCGACCCCACAAACAGCAAAAGAGGCAGCGAGTAGGTGCCCAGTAGCACCTACAGAACGCCACAATATATAGCGCCAGAAACGCAACCACACGCAGCCGAAAACCGAGCACACCGCCACGCGACGCCCTTCGGCCCCACTCCGTCACGCAGAGTGAGATTCCGGGGGATGTCCCGAAACATCACTCTGCGTGACTGACGGTACGGCGTTCCGCCGCAGCGACCCATTCACCGGTGCGCCGGGCCTGAGCGAGGAGGCAGCCGACAGTGCCGATGCTGTCGCCGGTGCGGTCGGCGATCTCTCGGTAGGTGAGCCCTTGAAGGCGAAGCTTCACAGCTAGCGAGCGGCGCGCCTTGGCTCGTCGCTCGTATTCAGGACGCGGCTCAGCGACCATCGCGCGGACGGTTCGAGGAGTCACGCCAAATTCATCCGCTATTTCGCGGGCGGTTCTAGTGCGGCGCGCTGGAGTTCGGGCCGTCATCGCGAAGCTGCCGCTTGAATCCCGGCATGGAGCAAACGAGACTCTTCCGATCGACTCTGTCCACGGATTCGGCCGCCGATGAGTCCGCCGTTGCGTCCGGAGCCTTTGCGTCCGCGCGCTGCTTGGATGGCGGAGAATGCTGCGTCGTAGGCGGCGGGCCGTCGTTCCACATGCGGGAGTAGTTGATCGTCCAGTCCGAGATGGACTGGGAGATGTGGCCGAGTTCGTTCCCGCCGAGGGGGATCGGGAAATCGGCGTTGAGGATCGCGACGTGTTTGGCGACAGCGGCGCGGTAGCCCTCGGCGTCGCCCCAGTGGTGCCGCATTTCGCGGTAGGCGAAGCGGCGGACCATGTGGAACAGGGTTTCGTTACGGGAGTAGCCGACGGGTTCGCGGCGGCGTTGGTTGTGCCAGCCCCCGGCCGGGCATGTGTCCGGCGGCGGTCAGGATCGCCCCGAACTGGTTGAGGGGTGGAGGTTTTGTCGTGGAGGAAGTGGGTGATCCAGCGGGAGTGGAACGGGTTTTTGATCAGCCGCCCGGGATAGGACGGGTCCCCGCCGACGGCGCGTCGAAGTGCTTCTTCGATGGAGAGGCCGTAGCGGACCGCGCGGCGTGATCCGTAGTTGGTGACGTTGATCGGTGTCGTGATGCCGAACCCGGCGTGGGCGTGGCCGTTGACGGCGTTCTCGATGATCACGTTCGGCATCGGGTGGCTGTCGACGGTGGAGACCATCCGCAGGACCGCGTCGGCGCTGTCGCCGTCGATGCCGATCAACCCCCACACCTGCTTGGGGTGCAGCTCGACGTGCATCCGGGTCATCGCCTCCTCCCTGGTCTGCCGCCACACGCCGTCGTCGAACTCGTCCGCGGCGAGTGGGTACCGCGACGTCCACAAACGCCCCCAGATCGCCGTAGCCGCCTCAAACGGCAGACCCCCGACTAGGTAGCCCGGGGGATCAAACGGGGCCTCACAGAGGCTCTCAGAGCCCCGGGAACCGGCATCGGGAACAGCGCCGGGGGGAACCCACAGGTCAGAGCCGGTCATCCGGGGGAACTCCTCACCACCGCCGCAAGGGGGGGCGCGGTGCCGGTCTAGGGCGTTGAGCTTCGCCCTGTGTTGTCTCCGGCCGCTGACGCGGCCGGAGGGGGCGGGCTCGCTCGCGCTCACCCGAAACTCTGACTTGGTTGTCTAGATTCCGACTTACATATTTCCAGGTCACACGCCCGTATGTCGCGTACCCCCAGGTCAGACGGGCGTGTCATCCCACCCGACCGGCCTCCGACCAGACACCGCCACCCAAGATCAACAGCCACCACACCTATGCATCATCTGATGATCACCGGGCCGGGTGCCGGTCCCGCGCAGACGCTTCACTCCCGGACGCCCCCCCCCCCCCCCCCCCCCCCCCCCCCCCCCCCCCCCC
>NZ_JAHLJC010000019.1:0-3387 GCF_020496255.1 Pseudonocardia sp. ICBG1142
AGGAGGCAGCCGACAGTGCCGATGCTGTCGCCGGTGCGGTCGGCGATCTCTCGGTAGGTGAGCCCTTGAAGGCGAAGCTTCACAGCTAGCGAGCGGCGCGCCTTGGCTCGTCGCTCGTATTCAGGACGCGGCTCAGCGACCATCGCGCGGACGGTTCGAGGAGTCACGCCAAATTCATCCGCTATTTCGCGGGCGGTTCTAGTGCGGCGCGCTGGAGTTCGGGCCGTCATCGCGAAGCTGCCGCTTGAATCCCGGCATGGAGCAAACGAGACTCTTCCGATCGACTCTGTCCACGGATTCGGCCGCCGATGAGTCCGCCGTTGCGTCCGGAGCCTTTGCGTCCGCGCGCTGCTTGGATGGCGGAGAATGCTGCGTCGTAGGCGGCGGGGCCGTCGTTCCACATGCGGGAGTAGTTGATCGTCCAGTCCGAGATGGACTGGGAGATGTGGCCGAGTTCGTTCCCGCCGAGGGGGATCGGGAAATCGGCGTTGAGGATCGCGACGTGTTTGGCGACAGCGGCGCGGTAGCCCTCGGCGTCGCCCCAGTGGTGCCGCATTTCGCGGTAGGCGAAGCGGCGGACCATGTGGAACAGGGTTTCGTTACGGGAGTAGCCGACGGGTTCGCGGCGGCGTTGGTTGTGCCAGCCCCGGCCGGGCATGTGTCCGGCGGCGGTCAGGATCGCCCCGAACTGGTTGAGGGTGGAGGTTTTGTCGTGGAGGAAGTGGGTGATCCAGCGGGAGTGGAACGGGTTTTTGATCAGCCGCCCGGGATAGGACGGGTCCCCGCCGACGGCGCGTCGAAGTGCTTCTTCGATGGAGAGGCCGTAGCGGACCGCGCGGCGTGATCCGTAGTTGGTGACGTTGATCGGTGTCGTGATGCCGAACCCGGCGTGGGCGTGGCCGTTGACGGCGTTCTCGATGATCACGTTCGGCATCGGGTGGCTGTCGACGGTGGAGACCATCCGCAGGACCGCGTCGGCGCTGTCGCCGTCGATGCCGATCAACCCCCACACCTGCTTGGGGTGCAGCTCGACGTGCATCCGGGTCATCGCCTCCTCCCTGGTCTGCCGCCACACGCCGTCGTCGAACTCGTCCGCGGCGAGTGGGTACCGCGACGTCCACAAACGCCCCCAGATCGCCGTAGCCGCCTCAAACGGCAGACCCCCGACTAGGTAGCCCGGGGGATCAAACGGGGCCTCACAGAGGCTCTCAGAGCCCCGGGAACCGGCATCGGGAACAGCGCCGGGGGGAACCCACAGGTCAGAGCCGGTCATCCGGGGGAACTCCTCACCACCGCCGCAAGGGGGGCGCGGTGCCGGTCTAGGGCGTTGAGCTTCGCCCTGTGTTGTCTCCGGCCGCTGACGCGGCCGGAGGGGGCGGGCTCGCTCGCGCTCACCCGAAACTCTGACTTGGTTGTCTAGATTCCGACTTACATATTTCCAGGTCACACGCCCGTATGTCGCGTACCCCCAGGTCAGACGGGCGTGTCATCCCACCCGACCGGCCTCCGACCAGACACCGCCACCCCAAGATCAACAGCCACCACACCTATGCATCATCTGATGATCACCGGGCCGGGTGCCGGTCCCGCGCAGACGCTTCACTCCCGGACGCCCCCCCCCCCCCCCCCCCCCCCCCCGGGAGGACGGCCACGGCCCCGCCTGCGGCGGAGCGCAGCGAGCTAGACACTTAGCCCGGCTAAGTGGGTATCGCAAAAGCCGGGGTCCCGCAGGGCGGGTCGCTGCGCTGAGCCGAACAACCCCGGGCTGCCGCGCCGCTTCCGGTCCTCACCCGCCGGGGCGGGCTCCGGTCCGGATCGACTTGCCCACGACCAGATACAGACTTCGAGGGCTACACGCGGAGACCGCGAACACCGCTATTCGCTTTCCTTCGACATCTCACGCCTGGCCCGCCGCTTCTTTATCGCACGCACGATTGTGAGCGTCAGAATTACTCCAACTTGCATATGGAACATTCCCTGCTTCCATAGGACGTGAATATTTCCGACCACGAACTGAGTGCATACCCAGATCGCCAGGCCAAGCCATGCCCCACGAAGAGCAAAGGAAAGCCGCTTCACCACTTCATGTTCAGAAATGCCATTCTGCATACCTGCGCTCCCAGATCAGCACGCCGCTACAGCGCCCGTAAGCCCGCCGCCGATCCCACCACCAACAGCACCAATAGCTCCTCCGGGGACGGAACCGGCAATAGGAATCGTCACTGCCCCCACAGCAGCCCCGCCAAGCCCAACCGTCGTCGCCCCAGAGACAGCGCCACCAGCAATACCGGCAGCGCACTTCCCCCAGTCCTTCCACCACCCATAGGGAACAGCTTTGTCTCCTGGACTCTGATCATGAGATGACGGATTGACGATCACTCGAACGACCGAAGGAGACACCAGTTCATACTGCAAACGCACAGTCCCACGCTGATCGCTCGAAGCCGTCGAGGGGAGAGTTTCGAGAGTGTCGTTCCCGAGCTTCAGGGTTGTAACACTTCCCTGCTTTACGAAATGAACTTCAGGCGACACTTTCAGCAGCAACGTTTCGCCATCAGCCTGTGCCGTGTAAGTAAAATGATCCGGACTGGGCGACAGTGATGCAAAGCTACTGCCAACCTCGGCCGCCCCCTCGGCGAAATGCGCAGATTCAGCCGAAGCGATCCCCGTAGCCGACCCCATCGCAACAGCCACAGCCAACACGGTCCCGATAACACGGGACGCACACGCGAACCTCTTCGTTCCCATGACCGCATGCGAACACGCCCCCCCCCACTGGTCAAGAACCACTACCAGCAGCAATCACACGAACACGCTCAGCACACTACGCACTACGGACAGATACGCCCAAATCAACCCAAACCGCCCACCCTCGCCGCAGTCAGTTGACCTTGACCTTGACCTTCCTTCTCTCAAAGCATGGAACTACGTACTGATGATCATGGCCGCTCCGCGACCACCCTCCCGGTGGGTCGGGCTGGCGCCCGACACCTCGACCGGCCGTCAGCGAAGCAGGGTGGTTGAGGTGTCGGGCGCCAGCCCGACCCACCGGGCACCACCACCACAGGTCCACCCGCCATAACCGACCGGACCCACCCCAGAAGCGCGTCAATGCCGCTTCTCAGGCGCTTCCAGCCAGTTCAAAGCCCCATCAAAGCCGATCAGCGCCGCGCCTCACCCGCTCCCGGCGGCCGCCACGCGGCCACCAGCCCGGCACGACGACCCGAGAGCCCCCAGGCCCGAACCCCCGGAGATGGTCTATGCAAATCCGGGGAAATCCGAGCCGATAATAAGCCAATCCGGGACAGCAGATGATCTTCAACGCTGAGCTCGGGCACCGGACCCGACGATGCCCAACCCTCACGACAGCACCGCACCGCACCTAAC
>NZ_JAHLJC010000020.1:0-24539 GCF_020496255.1 Pseudonocardia sp. ICBG1142
GCCGTACAGGCACCGACGGGACCGGCCGCGCCTCCAGAGGCTCGCTGAGCGGCTGCACGGCTGGCTCCGCGACGACCTCACCGCCCTCGAAGCGGCTGAGCCGGTGATGCCCGTCGAGGACCGGGCCGCCGACACCTGGGAACCGCTGATCGCGGTCGCCGACCACGCCGGCGGGCACTGGCCCGACCGCGCACGCGCCGCGATCCTCGCCCTCCAGGACGAAGACACCGGCGACGACCGCTCCGAACGCATCCGACTCCTCGCCGACTGCCACGCCGCCTTCGGGGACGAGCAGGCGCTGCCGACCATGCGGCTCCTCCAGCAACTCCGAGCCGACCCCGAAGCACCGTGGGCCGACTACGGACCACGCGGGGAAGGACTCTCAGCGAAGAAGCTCGGTGAACTGCTTCGGGAGTACCGCATCGAGTCCGAGAAGATCCGGTTTCCCGGACTCGGACAGTCCAAGGGCTACAACCGTGCCGCGTTCGCCGACGCCTGGCGGCGATACACACCCGATATGACCACTCTCAGTGACGACTCCGGCGGCGCGCCTGAAAATCAGGATTAAGCCTGGTCAAGACGCCGCGATCCGATCTCGTCGTACTGGCGCCCTGAGGGGGTGAGGAGGATTGATCCTCCTCACCCCCTCGATCCTCCTCGCCCTGAATCGCGCTCTGGCCTGCTGAAACGGTGTAAGTGAGGAGGATGAGGAGGATTGAGGAGGATTGGGGCCTGTTTTGGGACATCCCCCGAAATCTCACTATGCGTGACAACGGCGGCGGACACGCAGTAGCGCAGGTAGTCGTCGCAGGCGACCGGGCCTCTGTCGCTTGGGATGTCCGTTAAGGCCCCTCAGATGCCCGCACGCGTGTCGAATCTTCACCCGGAGCCCGATTAGACCAGAGAGGACCTTCCGGGTCGCTGAGGGCTTCTCAGGGCCTAGAACGCCTCGCGCAGCACCCGAGTGGCGGCGGGAGCGACGGAGGGGCGCGTAGGCACTTCCCACTCGCCCCGGCAGCGCGCATCGGAGAGCAGCTTTCCAACCATGCCGAGGGTTTCGCCGGTGGCTTCGGCGATCTGCTTGTAGGCGAGTCCTTGGTCGCGTAGGGCGGTGACGCGGGCGCGGCGGGCTTTGGCGCGGGCGAGGTACTCCGCGCGGGGTTCGGCGGCGATGGCGCGGACGGTGCGTTCGGAGACTCCGGCGCGGGCGGCGACCTCGCGGGCGGTGCGTTTGCGGCGTCGGGGGTTCAGCGCTCCCATCCGAACGCCTCCCTCCGCTCCACACGACCACGAATCTGGCCAGACTGCCACGCCCTCGTGGCGCTCCCCTGCAGGCCGCCCTTGTGGCCGCGTGCGGTTTGGATGGCGTGGAAGGTCTCCTCGTAGGCCTTCGGGCCGTTCCGCCAGAGCCGGGAGCGGGTCAGGATCCAGCGGCTGATCGAGTCCGCGATCGCCCGCACCTCCGCCGCCGGGAGCGGGTCGCTGAACCCCTGGTTGCGCTCGACCGCTCCGGCCCGGATCGCGGCCTCCAGCCCGTCCGGGTCGCCAAAGTGGTGACGAACCTCCCGGTAGGCCCACCGCCGCGCGCCGGTGAACAACGCGCAGTTCCGCCCCGGACCCGACGGGTCGAGCAGATGGGCCTTGCGGCGCATCCAGCCCGGCTCGGGCATCGACCCCGACGCCGCCAGGGGGGCGTGGAGCTCGTCGAGGCTGTAGCGGTGGTAGTGCACGTGATGGGCGTTCCAGCGCGGGTGGAACGGGTTCTTCGTCAGCAGCCCGCCGTAGTCCCGATCCCCGCCCGTGGCCCGGCGTAGCCCTTCCAGCACCGAGGTCAGATACGCCAGCGGCTTGAGCCGGGCGTAGTCGGTCGTGGTCACCGGCTCGGCCAGCACCCACCCCAGGTGGGCATGCCCGTTGACCGGATTGCTGATGATCAGATTCGGCAACGCGTGACTGTCCCGGGTCGAGAGCCCGCGCAGCTCGGCGTCCGGCTCGTCGCAGTCGATCACCACCAGGTTCACCATCCCCGCGCAGTTGGCCTCCAGCAGCTCCCGAGCAAGCGCCCGCCGCCGCGACATCCGGTACACCCCACGCGACGGATCATCCGCCGCGAACGGCCGACGCGGAAGCCACAACCCGTCCCACGCCTCCCACGCATCCAGATCCGCCGCAGCCAGAACCTCCTCCACCGCAGCCGACACCGGAACCGGACCGGACGGGGGCGCCCCCGCAGCGGGGGCGGGGGGCAGCTCGGGCACGGGGGCCTCCGGACAGGGGGGGGGCGGCTTCAGGGCGAGGAGCTACGCGCTCTCCTTCTGCGCGTGCGCGGAACATCTGACTTGGCTTCGGCGCCTACTAGCAAGGGAACACCCTAGTAGTAAGTCACTGGACGCTCTTCGATGGGGTAACGAGACCGGTCGATCAATCGGTCGGTCGGACGCTGGAGGCAGGGGCTACTCAGGGCCCGTTCGCTCGGCGCGCCCGACGCAACGGCGGCGGGCACCCGTAGCCGACACGAGCCAGCCTCCGGATCACTGCACGACGCCCGCACGGAGCCAACGACATCATCGACGGGCTACGTAGTCGCGTAGCCCGTCGATGCTCGCCGCGCGATCATCTAACGATCCTGCCGTGCCCTGAAAGCACAGCAGCTCCATCGAAAAATGGTCCAGCCACCATTCATTATCGCAGTTCGTAGTCGTTCCACTCCAATCCGTCACTGCCCCGCCCCCCCCCCCCCGGAAGCAGGGAGGGGTACCTTGCTGATCGCTAAGCCTTTACTCAAAGCAGTCTAGATGTCTCATGGTCCGGAACGAAGGGGTCACCGTGCGCCGTTGCTCATGGTTTGTACTATCTGTAACAATCGCTGTAATCATGAGCCTGCTCGCAGCTGGCTCCGCCAGCGCAGCCTCAGTTAAAATCGATGAACCAAATCTAGCATACAGCTCCGACGAGCTTATCGCTGGAGTATTTTTCGGTAGCGGTCCCGTTGCGACCAAGCTCGATACAACTTTCGACCCGACCTCTATCGGGATCTCTCCCGACGAGCACGAACGGAATGTCGTTCATGGCCTGGCCTTTCTGAAGCGGTCGGATCCAGGACTCTACGAGCGCACCGCTCATGCGTTAACGAGTGGCGATGTCCTGCGCATAGATTCCGCTCTTCGTGAGATGGGATCCGCAATTTCCAAGCATGCTCAGAACCAGACTCGGACTCAAGCAACTACGCCCTCTCGATGCGGCGCGGTTGGGGCAGTATGCGTTGCCGTAGCATACGTCGGGGCTGTTTCCTGGGTCGTTGCGCAAAGTTCTCTCGCAGTCACATCCGTAGCGTACGCTTGGCAGGCTCTCTACGGCCCAGGAGTAAAGTACGCCAGCCTCGAAAACGAGCGGGTCGTTGCCGCAGCAGCTGACCGCCTCGCCCTATGAGAGCGACTGGCTCCAATAGTCGCACTCGCGCTCACTGCATTGCGCTAAGTGCAGTACTCCTGCTTGCGTTAGTCAATGCAGCTGCAACCCTGCCAGCGTCACCCCTCTTTTCTCAGGCTGCAATCAATGTGCTGGAACCGGTTCGTTCTCTACTCCCTCAAGGTTGGGGATTTTTTACCAAAAATCCCCGCGAGCCTGCGCTGAGCATCTACGCACAACGCTCAGGATCATGGCGGGTAATCAGCGAAGGGAGCAACGCTTCACCGAAGCGCGCATACGGACTAGACAGGACTGCACGCACTGAGCAGTACGAGATCGAGGACCTCCTTAAACAGTCCGAGAAGATGCCGTGGACCGGCTGCTCGGTGGGAGATGATCTGGGAAGCTGTCTGACGAACAGCGACAAGAAGCATCACCAGCCCGTTAGTCTCGCGTCTGAACATCCTCGCTTCTGTGGGAACATCGCGCTGGTCACAACCGATCCGGTGCCATGGGCCTGGGCAAACCACCTCTTCACTCAGCCGTCTCACTACAAGCTGTTAACGAGTTCATGCAGCTCGCTCAAACGAGCGGCCCGATGACACATACTTTCGATCTAACACGGCACGGCACGGGATATAACCCATTCAGTCCAGCGCTAGGATTCGGTCGCACCCTCATTGCAATTGGAACTACCGTCGCCCTCATGGCGACTCCCACAGAATACCTCTTCTATGCAAGTACAGCCCGCCCGACAGGGCGAGTGTGCGAGAACTTCGCTGGAAATATCAGCTTATTCTGTGTCGTTCCTAATGAACGACTTGAGGCGGCCCGCTGGATAGCGGTAGCAACACTCATAATCGTGGCTTCCGGATGGCGGCCGCGCTACACGTGTCTAGCTCATTGGTACGTTAGCGTCAGCTTCTATTCCTCCAGCAACGTCTTCGACGGCGGGGATCAAGTAGCCGCAGTTATAACTCTCCTCATAATTCCAATTTGCCTCTGCGATAAGCGCAGATGGCACTGGGGTGGTCCACCAGAAGTAGTCCGTAGTAGGCGAGTTGCTCTGATTGCAGCGCAGGTCAGCCTATACGCGGTATGGCTCCAGGCGTCGTTCATATACTTCCATGCGAGCCTTAGTAAGCTCACAGGGGAGGAATGGAAGAACGGGACTGCCGTTTGGTACTGGCTCAGTGGCGTAGAAAGTTCCTTTTCTCCGCCAAATTATATTTCGGGCGCAGTACGTGCGGTTCTCTCGTCAGCGATCGCGGTACAGGCAGCGACATGGGGAACGCTGGCTATCGAATTCGGAATCGCTTGCTGCTTAATGGCGCGCCAAAAAATCCGCGCACTGGCTCTCGCTTTAGGCGTTTCGCTCCACGCGTCCATCGCTTTACTTATGGGCCTCCCGGGATTCTCTTGCATCATGGTTGGAATGTTGATTATGTATCTGCTCCGTCCAGGGGACCCCTCTGTCTGGCCTAGTCGAGAGACGACTCTGCGTGCCAAGACTTTAAGTCCGACTCGGTCGACGATGACGCTCAAGGAGTAGATAAATGCGACACGAAACTGGAGGGGTCGTCCCCCTCTCCGTGCAGATTGCCCTAGGGGCGTCCCACCTGATTGTCGCCCTCGTCCAAGGGGTTATAGCCCACCGTGGGGCGCGCGGAAAACTCCCCCGGAATCACTGGATCGGATTTCGTGGGGCTCGTTCTCTGTCTTCGGAATCGGCCTGGATTCATGTGCACCGGCGGGCGGCTCCGTTGACTTGGGTTTCGTCCGCTGTGGCCTTCTTCGCGGGCAGCGCAATAATCTTGCTGGACGGATCAAACGAATGGATGATTCTAGCTACCACGCTGGTCGCTGCCTTCGCTATTATCATTCTCATGATCATGGCCTGGAAGGTCGGACACCAGGGGCTACCAGGCTCGTAACTCCCCCTGCCAAGTCCCACCGCCGGGCTACGTAGCCGTCAGCGGCCAGGGGAAGGCTGTGTGGGCCGGGTCGGCTTGCCCCCGACCACCGCGCGCTCACCCCGCTCCAGGCCGCCAGCACGGCACCTCGGCCAGGCTCTTCACCGCCCACCGCAGACCCGCCGGGAGCACCACCCCCGACCCAGCCCGCGCCCGGCGGGCCGAGGACCGGTCCGCGAACTCCGACACGACCTCCTCCAACGAGGCCACCACCTGCGGCGGGCACCACCACACCACACCCATGCACTCCAACACCCGCGCCCGCTCCGCCACATCCGCGATCAAGCCCGGCGCCCAATCCGCGCTCCCGCCCGGCGGCCGCGCCTCCAGATACGCCGAACGCGCCCGCAACGACAGCTCCACCTGCACCAACAACCGACGCCCATCCCGCATCACCTGAACCCCGTCCGGGACATGCACCGCCCGTCTCGCCTGCGTCGCCCGCGCTGTCTCTGCTGCCTGACGTGCCAGCGCCCGATGCGACTCCCACCGGCCCACGTCCAAACCCACCCGGTGCAACCGCAACGAACCCACCGCCCGCACATGCGCCACGCTCCCCGGACGCGGCATCCACGGCCCCGGATCCCACCCCAGCAACTCCCGCGCCATCACCCGCGACGGCCACACCCACCGCGCCCCACCATCAACCTGACCCGCACGCACCCACCCCGCCTGCTTCCACCGCGACACCAACCCCGACGCCCGCGACAACGACACCCCCAACGACACAGCGAGCACGTCCTGCGGCAACCCGTACTGCTGCGCCAACACCTCCAACACCGCCGCATCCCGCGCCGTCTGCCGCACCACCCCGGCATCCACACGCCTCGCCCGCACCACCACACCCAGCCCCTTTCCCTGAAACTCACGCAACCCACCCGGAAAACATTTCCCTCACCGATGCACAGCGAGGTGGAAACACCTCTCCCCCTCAGCGAGATCACCGCACGACATATCACCTAAAAAAGTTGAGGGGGACGACCTCGCCGATGCGCAGCGAGGCGAACAACCCACCCAAGCCGCAGATACACCCACACCAACCCAACCACCCACCCACCCACCCAAGCCGCAGTCCATTGACCTTGACCTTGCCCTTTTCTAAACCATGGAACTACACACTGATGATCACGACTGCTCCGCCACCACCTGCCGGTGGGTCGGGCTGGCGCCCGACACCTCTACCGGCCGTCAGCGAAGCAGGGCGGTAGAGGTGTCGGGCGCCAGCCCGACCCACCGGCACTCACTCCACCATCCACAAAACAGCAGGCCACAACGACATCCTACCCGAGAGCCCCCCAAGGTAAAGCCGGAAGACACACCCGAAGACGATCTACGCCTCCCTCGGGAGAAACAAAAGCCCTCTCGGGAGAACAGATGCCCCCCTCCCCGACCGCGCCATCCCGGCAAGCCACGACCGAGCAGATCGAGGGCTCAACACGCGCGATCCAGCCCTGAGCCGGAACACCGTCACAGCAATATCCGAAGACCCTGAAAGCGCACATAGAACAACACTTCAACACTCCATTCAGTAGTAGTTCCAACATTATTCTGCGCCATCGAAATTCTCTACAAATCGCCACCTTCAAGGCGCAGCAGAGGCCGGTGAGAATCACATCGAAGAGGTGCGCTCGGTGACACCGAATATCCCTACCGCCCATGCGGCAAACGCCCGGGTCCCACCCGTCAGCGCGCACGCCTCTCGTGAATATCCAAAAACGAGGATCGCGGCCAGACTTGATCGACCACGGCGCCGTCACACACAGTGAGATTTTGGGGGATGTCCCAAAACAGGCCCCAATCCTCCTCAATCCTCCTCATCCTCCTCACTTACACCGTTCCAGCAGGCCAGAGCGCGATTCAGGGCGAGGAGGATCGAGGGGGTGAGGAGGATCAATCCTCCTCACCCCCTCAGGGCGCCAGTACGACGAGACCCGCGCCTGGCGCTCTGACCAGCAGTAATGGATATCAGATATCCTATCTCTATCGATGTCACGTTCCGTGATCGACGGTGGGGTGTCGCCGAGAGGCGGAGAGCGGGTCGGGGGCGAGTCTTGACAGGCCGCCCGACGCCGTGTCTAGCTAGAGAGGCAGTCCGGTGATCCCGCCGGGTTGCGGTCACCACCCCGGTTCTGAAGGCCGGGGCGGCGACCTAACCGAACGACCTACACGAATAGGTGGTCGGCTATGGGCCATGCTGCCCTTGGCGTCTGCACGTCTCCACCGGTGGGTGGAACTTTTCTTCCAGACTCCCCCGACAGTGACCCCGATATGGGCTCTGACCAGGGCTTCTCGTGGTGCCCAGACGGTCTGACTGAGCGGGTCATCGACCGCCGCTACGGCGACCTCCTCCACGCCCCCGCCCCGGCCGACGAGCCGTCAGATGAGCCGAGCTCGACGCGGCTAGTCATGTTCCCCGCTCGGCAGCCGATGGTTGTTTCGGCTGGTCAGGGCGGTGAGGCGGCATGAACGCGCTGCTTCACCGCGCCGTCACGGCAGTCCAGGACCGGGCCGTCGAGATCACCGTCGCCGCTGCTCTGACCGGGATGACGGTGTGGCTGACCTGGTGGTGCGCCGGACCACTCGGCGTCGTGACCGGCTGGTGGATCGCCGCTGAGCTGCGCCTGTGGCAGGTCCGCCGGACCGCCCCGGCCTCGACTGAGCGGTGCGAGCTGCCTGCCGCAGACGCCGTCTCCGACGGCCCTGAACCGCCCTCTGAGCGGGTTCCGGCTGGTCAGCCGGTTGAGGGGAGGGCCGGGGCATGACCACCACGAACTACTCGTGGGCCGCGACCCGGGCGGCCGAGCGGCGTGAAGGCCGCGCTCTGGACGCCCGCCTCGCCCGGGAAGCCGCTGACGCTGCCGCGCAGCGGCGGATCACCGAGCAGAACGCCCGCCGCGACCGCGCCCAAGCCGACCGCGAGAGCGCTGAGCGGCGTCGCACCGAGCGGCGTCAGGCCCGTGCCACAGCCCGGGCAGCCGCACGGAATAGGGCTCTGACCTGGGCTTCTGCCCACGTGGTGGAGTTGCTGATCTACCCGATCGCACTGCTGTCCTTCGCCCTGGCCGCACCGGCGATGGCCGCCTACGGCACCACGATCTACGGCCCGGGCGGTGTGCTCCTGGCCGGGATCCCCGAGCTGGGCATGTGGGCCTTCGCCCTCGCCGTCGTCGCCTCCCGACACCGCGCACCCGACCGGCCGGTGGTCGGGTTGCAGGCCGGGGTGGTGCTGTTCTCCCTGGTCGCGGCCGGGATGAACCTCCTCCACGGCCTCGAACAGGGCTGGACCGCCGCCGTGGTGATGGCGGTCGTGTCGATCGCCGGGGTCGCCGCGCACCAGCTCACCCTCGCCGGGACACCCCGGTCCCGGGCCGAGCGCCGGGCCGCCCGCCTGGCAGCGCTGGTGGAAGCGAAGACCGACCGCGCGCGGCGCCTCGCCGCCCGCGACGCCGACGCGGTCATCGACACCGACGGCACCGCGTCCCTGGTCTACCGGCCCGGGACCTACCAAGTCCGGCGCCGCGCACTCGCCGCGACGACTGCGCCGGGACGACCCATCGCCCCGACCGTGCCGGTCGCGCCGGTCGGCGGCGACCGCACCCACGACTGGGACTGGGCACTCGCCGCCCTCGTCGAAGGCGCCGGATGTGTCGGCTCCCGGCTCACCAACGACCTCGACTACGAGGCCGACCCGGCCCTCGACTGCCTCGACTCCGGGGTCGACTCACACCTCGACGATGATCATGGAAGCGGTATCGCCGTCCTCGACCACCGACCCGAGGAGTCGGGCGGGGAGTCGAGGGCTGACCTGCGACAGTCGACCCACTCAAGATCATCGTCGACCCGGGGAGTCGACCCCGACCATGATCTTGAAACCGCCTCGACCGGCCGCACTCTGGATGATCTTCGGCAGCTCCTCCGCGACGCTGTCACCGACGGCCGCGTCGACCCGGGTTCGGCCGAGTCGATCCGCAGGGGCCTGCGCTGCTCGGCTGCTCGTGCCCGCCAACTCCGCAACGAGCAGCAGGACGGCGGTGGCCTGCGATGAGCCACGACGACACCCACAACAGCCGCGACGACCAGGAGAGGTCTGGCGGCGCCAGCCCGACCCACCACGCGTCATCAGGGGACAACAGGCTGGCGCCGGTCATCACCCTGCACCACCACACCGACACCCACGACACCCACGACACCGACCACGACAACACCCCGGTGGTGATCGAAGGCGAGATCGTGACCTGCGGTCAGCAGGCGGGAAACGCGACGCCGGGAACGGACGTGGTGGTGTCGCGGCGCGACCTCTACCGCCACGACCTCGTGACGGCACGACGGCATGCCGTCACAGCGGTAACCCATCCCGTCACCGTCACCAGCGCGAAAGCCCTGGTCCGCAACACGTGGTTCGTGTTCTCCGGAGCCGGGCTCCTCGTTCAGCGGTGGCGCGACACCCACGGCACCACCCGCTACGAACGCCAGATGCGCGCCGCCGAGATCGCAGGCGACCAGGACCGCCTCCTGGAATGGGAGGCCCGCGACACCGCCGAAAAAGCCCGCCGTCATGGCCGGGTCATGGACTGGATCAACGCGCCCCTGGCGTGGGCGCGCGCGGCCGGGGTCGGCGCGCTGATCGCGCTCGGAATGCTCCTCGGTCTCGGCGTCGTCCTCGCCATCGCCGCCAAGGACGTTTCCCTGGTCATCGCCCCTGTTGCTGGGGTCATCGACGCGATCGCCTGGACCGTCACCTTCGTGACCGTCTACGCCACCGCCCTCACCAGCGTGGTGCTGGGCGGGGCGGTGCTCGGACTGTGGGCACTCGGTCGGGCTCGGACCGACGCACCGACCTGGGCTGCTCCCGTCGATGACGACGAGGACGGCACCGGGCGGGGCGTGATCGTCGACGAAAGCGCCGTGGTCAACGCGCTGCGCAACCTCGGCCTGAGCGCACTCAACAGCAAGTTCAAGCAAGGCTGGACACTCCGCTGGAACCTCCCACCCGTCCACGACGGGCGCGGCTGGCACTGCCAGTTCCTGCTGCCTGAGGGCGTCACCGTGGAGATGCTCAACAAACGCAAAGACGTCCTCGCCCACAACCTGCTGCGCCTCCCGGTGGAGGTGTGGCCCACCGAACCGAAGGACAAGCCCGGCGTGCTGGACCTGTGGGTTGCTGACCAGGGAAGCCTCACGAAACCGGTCGCGCCGTGGCCGCTGCTGCACGACGGGACCACCGACTACTTCACCGGTGTCCCCGTCGGCGTCACCCCACGCTCCGACCTGGTCACCGGACGACTGTTCGGCACGAACTGGGGCATCGCCGGAATGATGGGCTCCGGCAAATCCACCCTCATCATCAACGTCCTCGCCGGAGCCATCCTCGACCCACTGGTCGAGATCGACATCTACTGCATGGCCCACAACGCCGACTACGACCCGTTCAAACCGGTCGCACGGACCTTGTTCGTCTCCGACGACCCGGACAAGGTGCCGACCGTCCTCGACGGCCTCAAGCAGCTGATGTCGGAGCTGTCGCAACGAGGACGGAAACTGTCCGCAGCTGGGGAACCGAAGCTGACGCGCAAGCTCGCCGCGGCCGATCGGTCGATGCGCCCGCGTGTGGTCGTCATCGACGAGTGCCAGGAGTTGTTCGTCTCCCCTGTCGGCTCCGAGGCCGCCAAGCTGGTCGCCAAGATCGTCGCGAAGGGCCGTAAGTACGGGGTGACGTTCCTGTTCGCGACACCGGTCCCATCAGCGGAGTCCCTGCCTCGGGCGGTGGCGAAGGTCCTGTCGAACCGGGCGTGTTTCGCCATCGGTGACCACCAGGGCAACGACGCCATCCTCGGCACGGGAAAGCACACCGCCGGCATCACCGCCACCACCCTGCAACCCATGACCGTGGGCAGCGACGGCACCGTCGATCTCGGGGACCTCGGCACCGCCATGACCACCGGCTTCGGGCCCCGGGACGGGTTGATGCGCTGCTTCTACATCCAACGCGGTGACGGCGTTGACGAGTTGACGCCGATCGTCGAGCGGGCGGTGAAACTGCGCGAGGAGGCCGGGCTTACCACCGGACCGGCGCAGCCCCCGGCGGCGTCCGCGCGGCGGGACCTCCTGGAGGACCTGCTCCACGTCCTTCACGGGCACAAACGGATGCGCACCCAGGAAGCCCTCGCCGCGCTCACCGAACTCGACCGCGCCCACTACGGGTCGTGGACCTTCGCCCGCCTCGCCGAGGAGCTACCCGCCGACGCGCGGCCCTACAAATCCGACGGAGTCATGGTCCTCAGCGCCGCGCGCCTCCACGAAGCCCACACCGACGCCACCCACGAATCCATCACCGACAGTGATGAATTCGGGCCCGGGCAGAAGGACTGCTTCTAGAGGGAGGCAGTCAGGGAGGCGTCAGGGAGGCAGGGAGTTCTCCCTCCCCCTCCCTGACCGGTCCCTGACGCCTCCCTCCCTGGGATGACCTGCACCGACAGTCACTCAGGGAGGCCAGGGACCCACCCGCCCACACACCCCTGAAACCCGCAGTTGAGCAGGGACGGAGGCACTTCGGTGCCTCCCTCCCTCCCCTTTGCCATGCCGAAAACAGGAGCCCCCATGACCACGCACAGTCACCGCTCTCCTGAACTACCGGAACCACCGGCAACACCTGCAGCACCTGACCCGCTCCCGTGTCGAGCCCTGGCAGTCCCGATCCCGCGCCTGCCCGACCCGGACCGGGCCGAGGCCCTGGACGTCATCGGACACCTCGACCCGGCCGTCCTCGCCGCCGTCCTCGGACGAGCGCAGCCGTCGGCGCCGCTATTGGTCGCCGCCCGGGTCGGGGTCGAGGTCGCCGACCTGCGCCACGCCCACTGGACCGCGCTGCGCGACGCCAGCAAGGCCATGTCGATCGCCTACCGCGCCGCGGGGCTCGCCCGGCAGCCGTCCCTGGCCGAACTCATGCGCCGCCGCTACCCGCCCCACGGCGACCCGGCCCGATGGGCGCGCGGGGACGCAGCATGACCGCCACCGCCGCAGCCCAGCAGCTGGTCGTGGGCAAGTCGACCCGGACCACAGCACGCCCCCAGGGCGGGCGAGGACCGGAAGCGACGCGGCAGCACCTTCCCGCCACACACCGCCCGTCCCGGATGTCGTGGCTGGCGGTCCAGGTCGCCGACGGACGCGAACTCGCCGTCCTCGCCGACGGGCCCTGGCGGGGCCGCTGGTACTGGGCCGACGACCTCACCGCCATCCAGGACACCTCACGGCGCTACCCGGACGGCCATCCGGCCGCCGAACTCCGCACCTACGCCCCCACCGACGGGTTCGTGCCGCACCCGCACGAGCCCGAGGTGACCGGACGCCTCTGGCGCCACCACCCACACCCCACCGCTGCAACCACCTTCAGGAGGACCGCGTGAACACCCACGACGAACCCGCAGGTCAGGGCGCCGACGGTGCCGCGATCCTCGACGACCTCGAAACAGCGCTGCGCCGCTACGTCGCCCTGCCCTCCGACGCGGCCGTGGTCGGTGTCGTGCTGTGGATCGCCGCGACCCACGCCCAACCGGCCTGGGCGCACGCACCCCGCCTGGTCGTGCGCGCACCGGAGAAGCGCTGCGGTAAATCCCGTCTCCTCGACGTCGTCGAAGGCGCCTGCCACGCCCCGTTCATCACCGTCAACGCCACACCCGCAGCCGTCTACCGCTCCATCACCGCCGACCCACCCACCATGCTCGTCGACGAAGCCGACACGATCTTCGGGCCCGCCGCCACCGGCCACGAAGACCTCCGCGGCCTGCTCAACGCCGGGCACCAGCGCAACCGCCCCGCGAAGCGCTACGACCTGGCGAAGAACCGGGTCGAATCGATCTCGACATTCGCGATGGCCGCCCTGGCCGGGATCGGACGCATGCCCGACACCATCGAAGACCGCGCCATCGTCGTCCACATGCGCCGCAGAGCACCCGGAGAAACCGTCGAGCCGTACAGGCACCGACGGGACCGGCCGCGCCTCCAGAGGCTCGCTGAGCGGCTGCACGGCTGGCTCCGCGACGACCTCACCGCCCTCGAAGCGGCTGAGCCGGTGATGCCCGTCGAGGACCGGGCCGCCGACACCTGGGAACCGCTGATCGCGGTCGCCGACCACGCCGGCGGGCACTGGCCCGACCGCGCACGCGCCGCGATCCTCGCCCTCCAGGACGAAGACACCGGCGACGACCGCTCCGAACGCATCCGACTCCTCGCCGACTGCCACGCCGCCTTCGGGGACGAGCAGGCGCTGCCGACCATGCGGCTCCTCCAGCAACTCCGAGCCGACCCCGAAGCACCGTGGGCCGACTACGGACCACGCGGGGAAGGACTCTCAGCGAAGAAGCTCGGTGAACTGCTTCGGGAGTACCGCATCGAGTCCGAGAAGATCCGGTTTCCCGGACTCGGACAGTCCAAGGGCTACAACCGTGCCGCGTTCGCCGACGCCTGGCGGCGATACACACCCGATATGACCACTCTCAGTGACGACTCCGGCGGCGCGCCTGAAAATCAGGATTAAGCCTGGTCAAGACGCCGCGATCCGATCTCGTCGTACTGGCGCCCTGAGGGGGTGAGGAGGATTGATCCTCCTCACCCCCTCGATCCTCCTCGCCCTGAATCGCGCTCTGGCCTGCTGAAACGGTGTAAGTGAGGAGGATGAGGAGGATTGAGGAGGATTGGGGCCTGTTTTGGGACATCCCCCGAAATCTCACTATGCGTGACAACGGCGGCGGACACGCAGTAGCGCAGGTAGTCGTCGCAGGCGACCGGGCCTCTGTCGCTTGGGATGTCCGTTAAGGCCCCTCAGATGCCCGCACGCGTGTCGAATCTTCACCCGGAGCCCGATTAGACCAGAGAGGACCTTCCGGGTCGCTGAGGGCTTCTCAGGGCCTAGAACGCCTCGCGCAGCACCCGAGTGGCGGCGGGAGCGACGGAGGGGCGCGTAGGCACTTCCCACTCGCCCCGGCAGCGCGCATCGGAGAGCAGCTTTCCAACCATGCCGAGGGTTTCGCCGGTGGCTTCGGCGATCTGCTTGTAGGCGAGTCCTTGGTCGCGTAGGGCGGTGACGCGGGCGCGGCGGGCTTTGGCGCGGGCGAGGTACTCCGCGCGGGGTTCGGCGGCGATGGCGCGGACGGTGCGTTCGGAGACTCCGGCGCGGGCGGCGACCTCGCGGGCGGTGCGTTTGCGGCGTCGGGGGTTCAGCGCTCCCATCCGAACGCCTCCCGCTCCACACGACCACGAATCTGGCCAGACTGCCACGCCCTCGTGGCGCTCCCCTGCAGGCCGCCCTTGTGGCCGCGTGCGGTTTGGATGGCGTGGAAGGTCTCCTCGTAGGCCTTCGGGCCGTTCCGCCAGAGCCGGGAGCGGGTCAGGATCCAGCGGCTGATCGAGTCCGCGATCGCCCGCACCTCCGCCGCCGGGAGCGGGTCGCTGAACCCCTGGTTGCGCTCGACCGCTCCGGCCCGGATCGCGGCCTCCAGCCCGTCCGGGTCGCCAAAGTGGTGACGAACCTCCCGGTAGGCCCACCGCCGCGCGCCGGTGAACAACGCGCAGTTCCGCCCCGGACCCGACGGGTCGAGCAGATGGGCCTTGCGGCGCATCCAGCCCGGCTCGGGCATCGACCCCGACGCCGCCAGGGGGGCGTGGAGCTCGTCGAGGCTGTAGCGGTGGTAGTGCACGTGATGGGCGTTCCAGCGCGGGTGGAACGGGTTCTTCGTCAGCAGCCCGCCGTAGTCCCGATCCCCGCCCGTGGCCCGGCGTAGCCCTTCCAGCACCGAGGTCAGATACGCCAGCGGCTTGAGCCGGGCGTAGTCGGTCGTGGTCACCGGCTCGGCCAGCACCCACCCCAGGTGGGCATGCCCGTTGACCGGATTGCTGATGATCAGATTCGGCAACGCGTGACTGTCCCGGGTCGAGAGCCCGCGCAGCTCGGCGTCCGGCTCGTCGCAGTCGATCACCACCAGGTTCACCATCCCCGCGCAGTTGGCCTCCAGCAGCTCCCGAGCAAGCGCCCGCCGCCGCGACATCCGGTACACCCCACGCGACGGATCATCCGCCGCGAACGGCCGACGCGGAAGCCACAACCCGTCCCACGCCTCCCACGCATCCAGATCCGCCGCAGCCAGAACCTCCTCCACCGCAGCCGACACCGGAACCGGACCGGACGGGGGCGCCCCCGCAGCGGGGGCGGGGGGCAGCTCGGGCACGGGGGCCTCCGGACAGGGGGGGGGCGGCTTCAGGGCGAGGAGCTACGCGCTCTCCTTCTGCGCGTGCGCGGAACATCTGACTTGGCTTCGGCGCCTACTAGCAAGGGAACACCCTAGTAGTAAGTCACTGGACGCTCTTCGATGGGGTAACGAGACCGGTCGATCAATCGGTCGGTCGGACGCTGGAGGCAGGGGCTACTCAGGGCCCGTTCGCTCGGCGCGCCCGACGCAACGGCGGCGGGCACCCGTAGCCGACACGAGCCAGCCTCCGGATCACTGCACGACGCCCGCACGGAGCCAACGACATCATCGACGGGCTACGTAGTCGCGTAGCCCGTCGATGCTCGCCGCGCGATCATCTAACGATCCTGCCGTGCCCTGAAAGCACAGCAGCTCCATCGAAAAATGGTCCAGCCACCATTCATTATCGCAGTTCGTAGTCGTTCCACTCCAATCCGTCACTGCCCCGCCCCCCCCCCCCCGGAAGCAGGGAGGGGTACCTTGCTGATCGCTAAGCCTTTACTCAAAGCAGTCTAGATGTCTCATGGTCCGGAACGAAGGGGTCACCGTGCGCCGTTGCTCATGGTTTGTACTATCTGTAACAATCGCTGTAATCATGAGCCTGCTCGCAGCTGGCTCCGCCAGCGCAGCCTCAGTTAAAATCGATGAACCAAATCTAGCATACAGCTCCGACGAGCTTATCGCTGGAGTATTTTTCGGTAGCGGTCCCGTTGCGACCAAGCTCGATACAACTTTCGACCCGACCTCTATCGGGATCTCTCCCGACGAGCACGAACGGAATGTCGTTCATGGCCTGGCCTTTCTGAAGCGGTCGGATCCAGGACTCTACGAGCGCACCGCTCATGCGTTAACGAGTGGCGATGTCCTGCGCATAGATTCCGCTCTTCGTGAGATGGGATCCGCAATTTCCAAGCATGCTCAGAACCAGACTCGGACTCAAGCAACTACGCCCTCTCGATGCGGCGCGGTTGGGGCAGTATGCGTTGCCGTAGCATACGTCGGGGCTGTTTCCTGGGTCGTTGCGCAAAGTTCTCTCGCAGTCACATCCGTAGCGTACGCTTGGCAGGCTCTCTACGGCCCAGGAGTAAAGTACGCCAGCCTCGAAAACGAGCGGGTCGTTGCCGCAGCAGCTGACCGCCTCGCCCTATGAGAGCGACTGGCTCCAATAGTCGCACTCGCGCTCACTGCATTGCGCTAAGTGCAGTACTCCTGCTTGCGTTAGTCAATGCAGCTGCAACCCTGCCAGCGTCACCCCTCTTTTCTCAGGCTGCAATCAATGTGCTGGAACCGGTTCGTTCTCTACTCCCTCAAGGTTGGGGATTTTTTACCAAAAATCCCCGCGAGCCTGCGCTGAGCATCTACGCACAACGCTCAGGATCATGGCGGGTAATCAGCGAAGGGAGCAACGCTTCACCGAAGCGCGCATACGGACTAGACAGGACTGCACGCACTGAGCAGTACGAGATCGAGGACCTCCTTAAACAGTCCGAGAAGATGCCGTGGACCGGCTGCTCGGTGGGAGATGATCTGGGAAGCTGTCTGACGAACAGCGACAAGAAGCATCACCAGCCCGTTAGTCTCGCGTCTGAACATCCTCGCTTCTGTGGGAACATCGCGCTGGTCACAACCGATCCGGTGCCATGGGCCTGGGCAAACCACCTCTTCACTCAGCCGTCTCACTACAAGCTGTTAACGAGTTCATGCAGCTCGCTCAAACGAGCGGCCCGATGACACATACTTTCGATCTAACACGGCACGGCACGGGATATAACCCATTCAGTCCAGCGCTAGGATTCGGTCGCACCCTCATTGCAATTGGAACTACCGTCGCCCTCATGGCGACTCCCACAGAATACCTCTTCTATGCAAGTACAGCCCGCCCGACAGGGCGAGTGTGCGAGAACTTCGCTGGAAATATCAGCTTATTCTGTGTCGTTCCTAATGAACGACTTGAGGCGGCCCGCTGGATAGCGGTAGCAACACTCATAATCGTGGCTTCCGGATGGCGGCCGCGCTACACGTGTCTAGCTCATTGGTACGTTAGCGTCAGCTTCTATTCCTCCAGCAACGTCTTCGACGGCGGGGATCAAGTAGCCGCAGTTATAACTCTCCTCATAATTCCAATTTGCCTCTGCGATAAGCGCAGATGGCACTGGGGTGGTCCACCAGAAGTAGTCCGTAGTAGGCGAGTTGCTCTGATTGCAGCGCAGGTCAGCCTATACGCGGTATGGCTCCAGGCGTCGTTCATATACTTCCATGCGAGCCTTAGTAAGCTCACAGGGGAGGAATGGAAGAACGGGACTGCCGTTTGGTACTGGCTCAGTGGCGTAGAAAGTTCCTTTTCTCCGCCAAATTATATTTCGGGCGCAGTACGTGCGGTTCTCTCGTCAGCGATCGCGGTACAGGCAGCGACATGGGGAACGCTGGCTATCGAATTCGGAATCGCTTGCTGCTTAATGGCGCGCCAAAAAATCCGCGCACTGGCTCTCGCTTTAGGCGTTTCGCTCCACGCGTCCATCGCTTTACTTATGGGCCTCCCGGGATTCTCTTGCATCATGGTTGGAATGTTGATTATGTATCTGCTCCGTCCAGGGGACCCCTCTGTCTGGCCTAGTCGAGAGACGACTCTGCGTGCCAAGACTTTAAGTCCGACTCGGTCGACGATGACGCTCAAGGAGTAGATAAATGCGACACGAAACTGGAGGGGTCGTCCCCCTCTCCGTGCAGATTGCCCTAGGGGCGTCCCACCTGATTGTCGCCCTCGTCCAAGGGGTTATAGCCCACCGTGGGGCGCGCGGAAAACTCCCCCGGAATCACTGGATCGGATTTCGTGGGGCTCGTTCTCTGTCTTCGGAATCGGCCTGGATTCATGTGCACCGGCGGGCGGCTCCGTTGACTTGGGTTTCGTCCGCTGTGGCCTTCTTCGCGGGCAGCGCAATAATCTTGCTGGACGGATCAAACGAATGGATGATTCTAGCTACCACGCTGGTCGCTGCCTTCGCTATTATCATTCTCATGATCATGGCCTGGAAGGTCGGACACCAGGGGCTACCAGGCTCGTAACTCCCCCTGCCAAGTCCCACCGCCGGGCTACGTAGCCGTCAGCGGCCAGGGGAAGGCTGTGTGGGCCGGGTCGGCTTGCCCCCGACCACCGCGCGCTCACCCCGCTCCAGGCCGCCAGCACGGCACCTCGGCCAGGCTCTTCACCGCCCACCGCAGACCCGCCGGGAGCACCACCCCCGACCCAGCCCGCGCCCGGCGGGCCGAGGACCGGTCCGCGAACTCCGACACGACCTCCTCCAACGAGGCCACCACCTGCGGCGGGCACCACCACACCACACCCATGCACTCCAACACCCGCGCCCGCTCCGCCACATCCGCGATCAAGCCCGGCGCCCAATCCGCGCTCCCGCCCGGCGGCCGCGCCTCCAGATACGCCGAACGCGCCCGCAACGACAGCTCCACCTGCACCAACAACCGACGCCCATCCCGCATCACCTGAACCCCGTCCGGGACATGCACCGCCCGTCTCGCCTGCGTCGCCCGCGCTGTCTCTGCTGCCTGACGTGCCAGCGCCCGATGCGACTCCCACCGGCCCACGTCCAAACCCACCCGGTGCAACCGCAACGAACCCACCGCCCGCACATGCGCCACGCTCCCCGGACGCGGCATCCACGGCCCCGGATCCCACCCCAGCAACTCCCGCGCCATCACCCGCGACGGCCACACCCACCGCGCCCCACCATCAACCTGACCCGCACGCACCCACCCCGCCTGCTTCCACCGCGACACCAACCCCGACGCCCGCGACAACGACACCCCCAACGACACAGCGAGCACGTCCTGCGGCAACCCGTACTGCTGCGCCAACACCTCCAACACCGCCGCATCCCGCGCCGTCTGCCGCACCACCCCGGCATCCACACGCCTCGCCCGCACCACCACACCCAGCCCCTTTCCCTGAAACTCACGCAACCCACCCGGAAAACATTTCCCTCACCGATGCACAGCGAGGTGGAAACACCTCTCCCCCTCAGCGAGATCACCGCACGACATATCACCTAAAAAAGTTGAGGGGGACGACCTCGCCGATGCGCAGCGAGGCGAACAACCCACCCAAGCCGCAGATACACCCACACCAACCCAACCACCCACCCACCCACCCAAGCCGCAGTCCATTGACCTTGACCTTGCCCTTTTCTAAACCATGGAACTACACACTGATGATCACGACTGCTCCGCCACCACCTGCCGGTGGGTCGGGCTGGCGCCCGACACCTCTACCGGCCGTCAGCGAAGCAGGGCGGTAGAGGTGTCGGGCGCCAGCCCGACCCACCGGCACTCACTCCACCATCCACAAAACAGCAGGCCACAACGACATCCTACCCGAGAGCCCCCCAAGGTAAAGCCGGAAGACACACCCGAAGACGATCTACGCCTCCCTCGGGAGAAACAAAAGCCCTCTCGGGAGAACAGATGCCCCCCTCCCCGACCGCGCCATCCCGGCAAGCCACGACCGAGCAGATCGAGGGCTCAACACGCGCGATCCAGCCCTGAGCCGGAACACCGTCACAGCAATATCCGAAGACCCTGAAAGCGCACATAGAACAACACTTCAACACTCCATTCAGTAGTAGTTCCAACATTATTCTGCGCCATCGAAATTCTCTACAAATCGCCACCTTCAAGGCGCAGCAGAGGCCGGTGAGAATCACATCGAAGAGGTGCGCTCGGTGACACCGAATATCCCTACCGCCCATGCGGCAAACGCCCGGGTCCCACCCGTCAGCGCGCACGCCTCTCGTGAATATCCAAAAACGAGGATCGCGGCCAGACTTGATCGACCACGGCGCCGTCACACACAGTGAGATTTTGGGGGATGTCCCAAAACAGGCCCCAATCCTCCTCAATCCTCCTCATCCTCCTCACTTACACCGTTCCAGCAGGCCAGAGCGCGATTCAGGGCGAGGAGGATCGAGGGGGTGAGGAGGATCAATCCTCCTCACCCCCTCAGGGCGCCAGTACGACGAGACCCGCGCCTGGCGCTCTGACCAGCAGTAATGGATATCAGATATCCTATCTCTATCGATGTCACGTTCCGTGATCGACGGTGGGGTGTCGCCGAGAGGCGGAGAGCGGGTCGGGGGCGAGTCTTGACAGGCCGCCCGACGCCGTGTCTAGCTAGAGAGGCAGTCCGGTGATCCCGCCGGGTTGCGGTCACCACCCCGGTTCTGAAGGCCGGGGCGGCGACCTAACCGAACGACCTACACGAATAGGTGGTCGGCTATGGGCCATGCTGCCCTTGGCGTCTGCACGTCTCCACCGGTGGGTGGAACTTTTCTTCCAGACTCCCCCGACAGTGACCCCGATATGGGCTCTGACCAGGGCTTCTCGTGGTGCCCAGACGGTCTGACTGAGCGGGTCATCGACCGCCGCTACGGCGACCTCCTCCACGCCCCCGCCCCGGCCGACGAGCCGTCAGATGAGCCGAGCTCGACGCGGCTAGTCATGTTCCCCGCTCGGCAGCCGATGGTTGTTTCGGCTGGTCAGGGCGGTGAGGCGGCATGAACGCGCTGCTTCACCGCGCCGTCACGGCAGTCCAGGACCGGGCCGTCGAGATCACCGTCGCCGCTGCTCTGACCGGGATGACGGTGTGGCTGACCTGGTGGTGCGCCGGACCACTCGGCGTCGTGACCGGCTGGTGGATCGCCGCTGAGCTGCGCCTGTGGCAGGTCCGCCGGACCGCCCCGGCCTCGACTGAGCGGTGCGAGCTGCCTGCCGCAGACGCCGTCTCCGACGGCCCTGAACCGCCCTCTGAGCGGGTTCCGGCTGGTCAGCCGGTTGAGGGGAGGGCCGGGGCATGACCACCACGAACTACTCGTGGGCCGCGACCCGGGCGGCCGAGCGGCGTGAAGGCCGCGCTCTGGACGCCCGCCTCGCCCGGGAAGCCGCTGACGCTGCCGCGCAGCGGCGGATCACCGAGCAGAACGCCCGCCGCGACCGCGCCCAAGCCGACCGCGAGAGCGCTGAGCGGCGTCGCACCGAGCGGCGTCAGGCCCGTGCCACAGCCCGGGCAGCCGCACGGAATAGGGCTCTGACCTGGGCTTCTGCCCACGTGGTGGAGTTGCTGATCTACCCGATCGCACTGCTGTCCTTCGCCCTGGCCGCACCGGCGATGGCCGCCTACGGCACCACGATCTACGGCCCGGGCGGTGTGCTCCTGGCCGGGATCCCCGAGCTGGGCATGTGGGCCTTCGCCCTCGCCGTCGTCGCCTCCCGACACCGCGCACCCGACCGGCCGGTGGTCGGGTTGCAGGCCGGGGTGGTGCTGTTCTCCCTGGTCGCGGCCGGGATGAACCTCCTCCACGGCCTCGAACAGGGCTGGACCGCCGCCGTGGTGATGGCGGTCGTGTCGATCGCCGGGGTCGCCGCGCACCAGCTCACCCTCGCCGGGACACCCCGGTCCCGGGCCGAGCGCCGGGCCGCCCGCCTGGCAGCGCTGGTGGAAGCGAAGACCGACCGCGCGCGGCGCCTCGCCGCCCGCGACGCCGACGCGGTCATCGACACCGACGGCACCGCGTCCCTGGTCTACCGGCCCGGGACCTACCAAGTCCGGCGCCGCGCACTCGCCGCGACGACTGCGCCGGGACGACCCATCGCCCCGACCGTGCCGGTCGCGCCGGTCGGCGGCGACCGCACCCACGACTGGGACTGGGCACTCGCCGCCCTCGTCGAAGGCGCCGGATGTGTCGGCTCCCGGCTCACCAACGACCTCGACTACGAGGCCGACCCGGCCCTCGACTGCCTCGACTCCGGGGTCGACTCACACCTCGACGATGATCATGGAAGCGGTATCGCCGTCCTCGACCACCGACCCGAGGAGTCGGGCGGGGAGTCGAGGGCTGACCTGCGACAGTCGACCCACTCAAGATCATCGTCGACCCGGGGAGTCGACCCCGACCATGATCTTGAAACCGCCTCGACCGGCCGCACTCTGGATGATCTTCGGCAGCTCCTCCGCGACGCTGTCACCGACGGCCGCGTCGACCCGGGTTCGGCCGAGTCGATCCGCAGGGGCCTGCGCTGCTCGGCTGCTCGTGCCCGCCAACTCCGCAACGAGCAGCAGGACGGCGGTGGCCTGCGATGAGCCACGACGACACCCACAACAGCCGCGACGACCAGGAGAGGTCTGGCGGCGCCAGCCCGACCCACCACGCGTCATCAGGGGACAACAGGCTGGCGCCGGTCATCACCCTGCACCACCACACCGACACCCACGACACCCACGACACCGACCACGACAACACCCCGGTGGTGATCGAAGGCGAGATCGTGACCTGCGGTCAGCAGGCGGGAAACGCGACGCCGGGGAACGGACGTGGTGGTGTCGCGGCGCGACCTCTACCGCCACGACCTCGTGACGGCACGACGGCATGCCGTCACAGCGGTAACCCATCCCGTCACCGTCACCAGCGCGAAAGCCCTGGTCCGCAACACGTGTATTCGTGTTTCTCCGGAGCCGGCTCCTCGTTCAGCGGTGGCGCGACACCCACGGCACCACCCGCTACGAACGCCAGATGCGCGCCGCCCGAGATCGCAGGCGACCAGGGACCGCCTCCTGGAATGGGAGGCCCGCGACACCGCCGAAAAAGCCCGCCGTCATGGCCGGGTCATGGACTGGATCAACGCGCCCCTGCGTGGGCGCGCGCGGCCGGGGGTCGGCGCGCTGATCGCGCTCGGAATGCTCCTCGGTCTCGTCGTCGTCCTCGCCATCGCGCGCCAAAGGGACGTTTCCCTGGTCATCGCCCCTGTTGCTGGGGTCATCGCGACGCGATCGCCTGGACCGTCACCTTCGTGACCGTCTACGGCCACCGCCCTCACCAGCGTGGTGCTGGCGGGGCGGTGCTCGGACTGTGGGCACTCGGTCGGGCTCGGACCGACGCACCGACCTGGGCTGCTCCCGTCGATGACGACGAGGACGGCACCGGGCGGGGCGTGATCGTCGACGAAAGCGCCGTGGTCAAGCGCGCTGCGCAACCTCGGCCTGAGCGCACTCAACAGCAAGTTCAAGCAAGGCTGGAACACTCCGCTGGAACCTCCCACCCGTCCCACGACGACGGGCGCGGCTGGCACTGCCAGTCCTGCTGCCTGAGGGCGTCACCGTGGAGATGCTCAACAACGACAAAGACGTCCTCGCCCACACACCTGCTGCGCCTCCCGGTGGAGGTGTGGCCCACCGAACCGAAGGACAAGCCCGGCGTGCTGGACCTGTGGGTTGCTGACCAGGGAAGCCTCACGAAAACCGGTCGCGCCGTGGCCGCTGCTGCACGACGGGACCACCGACTACTCACCGGTGTCCCCGTCGGCGTCACCCCACGCTCCGACCTGGTCACCGGACGACTGTTCGGCACGAACTGGGGCATCGCCGGAATGATGGGCTCCGGCAAATCCACCTCTTCATCATCAACGTCCTCGCCGGAGCCATCCTCGACCCACTGGTCGAGATCGACATCTACTGCATGGCCCACAACGCCGACTACGACCCGTTCAAACCGGTCGCACGGACCTTGTTCTGTCCTCCGACGACCCGGACAAGGTGCCGACCGTCCTCGACGGCCTCAAGCAGCTGATGTCGGAGCTGTCGCAACGAGGACGGAAACTGTCCCGCAGCTGGGGAACCGAAGCTGACGCGCAAGCTCGCCGCGGCCGATCGGTCGATGCGCCCGCGTGTGGTCGTCATCGACGAGTGCCAGGAGTTTTTCGTCTCCCCTGTCGCTCCGAGGCCGCCAAGCTGGTCGCCAAGATCGTCGCGAAGGGCCGTAAGTACGGGGTGACGTTGCCTGTTCGCGACACCGGTCCCATCAGCGGAGTCCCTGCCTCGGGCGGTGGCGAAGGTCCTGTCGAACCGGGCGTGTTT
>NZ_JAHLJC010000021.1:0-29242 GCF_020496255.1 Pseudonocardia sp. ICBG1142
GCGGAGTGTGTTCGTCTAATTGCTTCTGGTAGTGGTTCTTGACCAACGGGAGGGGGCGTGGTCACATGCGGTCATGTGCACGAAGAGGTTCGCATCCGTGTCCCGCACTGTGGGGACTGTGTTGGTTATGGCTGTTGCAATGGGTTCAGGCAGCGGAATCGCCGCTGCGGACACTCCGCGTCCCACCAGCGCTCCAGCGGTAATCAGCCAGACCGCCACGCCCACATTCAGCTTCAACAAGGTGAACGACTCCACCGGAGTTCTAACCCTTAGTGGCGCAAAGTTCGTCACAGACGGAACCCACACCTCCATCGTCGACGACTACGGCAAGACTCTTGAAGTCCTCCCCGCACGAATCGCCCAAGACGGAAATATCACCACTTTCACATACACTCTAGACGGCGACCACAAAGCTACCGTGCGCAGCGCAACAAGCCACAACCATCAGGTCAACGAGTACGTCAACTGGGCAAAGTGCACCATCGGAACCGCCGGCGGAGTTATCACCGGCGGACTTATCGGGGCTGGCATCGGCGGCGCATCGGGCTCTGCTATTCCAGTAGCCGGAACCGCCGCAGGCGCCATCGGTGGCGCTGCTATTGGAGCCACTGGCGGAGGGCCACCGCCGCTGCAGCTAACTGCTTCCCCTGATCCCTCACTCAGTCAATCGGGATACTAAAATATGAAAAAAACTCCAGGATGGGCGCCAATCCTCGTCTTCGCTGGCGCCGGGGTATCGGTCTTTACTGATCTAATAATTGGAGTTCCACTCAACCGGGCCCTAGTGTCGCCCCTATTTTTGTTCGGATTTATCGCAGGACTCATCATTCTAGGTATCTATATTTTTCAGCAGAAGCGGCACCGCACATAAAAAAATCGCCTGATAGCCGCAGTCTCACCCTCCAATCCCAGGGATCTGGCATCATCGGTAGATGATCTTGTGGTGAGCCGTGCCGAGCGGCGCAGCTACGGCGCTCGGCACGGCACTGGGACGGGGCGTGGGCAAGTTGATCCGGACCGGAGCCCGCCCCCTGGGGCGGGTGAGGACCGGAAGCGGCGCGGCAGCCCGTGGTTGTTCGGCTCAGCGCAGCGACCCCGCACCAGCGGGGACCTTCTTTGCGACACCCACTTAGCCGGGCTAAGTGGCTAGCTTGGGTCCGCCGCAGGCGGGGCCGTGGCCATCCTCCGGGGCGTCGCGTCCGGGAGCGAAGCGTTCGCGCGGGACCGGCACCCGGCCCGGTGATCATCAGTGATGCATAGGTGTGGTGGCTGTTGATCTTGGTTGGTGGTGTCGAGCTCGTTGTAGGCGAGCGCTGTCGGCCTGGCGGGCCTCTTCGGTGGCGGATCGCCACCGAAGATCAACAGCCACCAGACCTATGCATCATCTGATGATCTTGGGCGGTGGGCTCCGGTCCGGGGCTTGGTCGTGGCGTCGGGGCGCCGGTTCACCGCGCAGCCGCGCATCAAGATGTGCGTTTTCCTCAGGAAAACGCGGGTGGGCGCCCCCGGCGGTGCTGCTGCTACTGCGGCGGCGGTGGGTGCCTTGCCGCTGGTGTGCGGTCGGAGGCCGGGTGGGGTGACACGCCCGTCTGACCTGGGGGTACGCGACAGACGGGCCTGTGACCTGGAAGTGTGCAAGTCAGTCAGCAGCAGCAACAACCAAGTCAGAGTTTCGGGTGAGCGCAAGCGAGCCCGCCCCCCTCCGGCCGCGTCAGCGGCCGGAGACAACACAGGGCGAAGCTCAATGCCCCAGACCGGCACCGCGCCCCTGTCGGCGGTGGTGAGGAGTTCCCCCGGATGACCGGCTCTGACCTGTGGGTTCCCCCAGGCGCTGCCTCGGGCGCGATCCTGGATGCCTCTCCCCGGGGCTCTGAGAGCCTCTGTGAGCCCCCGTTGGAGGCCCGGGCTACCTAGTCGGGGGGCTGCCGTTTGAGGCGGCTACGGCGATCTGGGGGCGTATGTGGAGGTCGCGGTACCCACTCGCCGCCGACGAGTTCGACGACGGGGTGTGGCGGCAGTCGAGGGAGGTGGCGATGACCCGGATGCATGTCGAGCTGAACCCGAAGACCCTGTGGGGGATGATCGGTGTCGACGGGGACCAGGCCGACACCGTCCTGCGAGCGTTGTCGTGCATCGACCACCACCCGGTGCCGAACGTGATCATCGAGAACCCCGTGAACGGACACGCTCACTGCATCTGGTGCGTGAAAGTCCCGATCAAGGTCACCAACTACGGGTCCCGCCGATCGTTGCGTTACGGGCTGTCGATCGAGCACGGATTGCAGACCGCGATCGGTGGGGACCGGAATTACACCGGACGGCTCGTCAAAAATCCGTTCCACCCCCGGTGGCTCACCCACTGGATGCACGACAAGCCCGCCACGTTGACCACCCTCGGCGGGATCCTCGGCGAAGCCGGACACATGCCCGGCCGCGGCTGGCACGCCCAGCGGCGGCGTGAACCCGTCGGCTGCTCCCGCAACGAAACCCTCTTCCACATGGTCCGCCGCTTCGCCTACCGCGAAATGCGCCACCACTGGGGCGACACCGAGGGCTATCGCGCCGCTGTCGCCAAACACGTCGTGATCCTCAACGCCGACTTCCCGGTGCCCCTCGGCGAGAACGAACTCGGCCACATCTCGAAGTCCATCTCCGACTGGACCATCAACTACTCCCGCATGTGGAACGACGGCCCCGCCGCCTACGACGCCGCATTCTCCGCCATCCAAGCCGCACGCGGCAGGAAAGGATCAGGACGCAACGGCGGACTCGCCGGAAACAGCCGACCCGGAGGACTCGCAAGCAATAGTCGCCCCGGAGGACTTGTACGTGCTGTGAGCCTCGCAGAAGGAAAGCGTCAGCGTCATGCAGTGATCGAGCAGCGGGCGTTCTGATGCCAGCGCTCACGCCGCGCCGCCGGAACAGGACTGCTCGCGAGATCGCGGCGGAGGTGGGCCTCTCCGAACGGACTGTCGTCCGGATGGTCGCCGAACCGCGAGTCGGCTACGAGCGACGGGCCAGGAAGCGTCGCGCTACGGCTGTGAGGTTGCGCCTCCAAGGGCTGACCTACCGCGAGATCGCTGAGCAGGCCAACATCAACCCTGGCAGTGTCGGTCAACTCCTGATGCAAGCTCGGCGCAACGGCGAATGGGCCGCCGCTGTGGAATGCCACCGCGGCAGTCACGCAGAGTGAGATTTCGGGGGATGTCCCGAAACGCCCCCCAAGCCGGGGCAAGCCGGGACAGCCGGGACACCTCACCTATTTCCGCAGGTCATGAGGGGATTTTCGGTGTCCCGGCTTGAGGGGGTGTCCCGGCTCAAGCCGGGACACCCCCTCAACGAACGACACGCTCAGTCGGTCCGAAGATCGCCCTGAATGTGGCCTGACCAGTGGTTATGTATCGGCCCGACCCTCGTCTCCTTGTTCAGTACTGTCGGTGACCAGGTCAGGGGCGTACCGCTGCCAGGCATCGTTGAACGCGTCACGCTGGTAGCACCGGACCTTCCCGAGTCCAGGGAGCCGCATTTGCGTGGACTGGATGTTGTACTCGGCGAGCAGCTTCCCGAGGCGCATGGCGGTGAGTCCTTCCCCGCGTGGGCCGTAGTCGGCCCACGGTGCCTCCGGATCGGCTCGGAGTTGCTGGAGCAACCGCATCGTCGGCAGGGCGTGTTCGTCGCCGAAGGCGGTGTGGCAGTCGGCGAGGAGTCGGATGCGTTCGGATCGGTCGTCGCCGGTGTCCTCTTGCTGGAGGTCGAGGATGGCTTGGCGGGCGCGGTCGGGCCAGTGGCCTCCGGCGTGGTCGGCGATGGCGATGAGTGGTTCCCAGGTGTCTGCGGCGCGGTCTTCGACGGGCATGGCCGGTTCGGCTGCTTCGAGTGCGGTGAGGTCGTCGCGGAGCCATGCGTGGAGGCGTTCAGCGAGCCGTTGAAGCTTCGGGCGGTCGCGCCGGTGTCGATACGGTGCGACGGTCTCTCCGGGTGCTCTGCGGCGCATCTGGACGACGACGGCGCGGTCTTCGACGGTGTCGGGCATGCGTCCGATCCCGGCCAGGGCGGCCATCGCGAACGTCGAGATGGACTCGACCCGGTTTTTGGTGAGGTCGTAGCGCTTCGCGGGCCGGTTGCGTTGGTGTCCGGCGTTGAGGAGTCCGCGGAGGTCTTCGTGGCCGGTGGCGGCGGGTCCGAAGATGGTGTCGGCTTCGTCGACGAGCATGGTGGGTGGGTCGGCGGTGATGGAGCGGTAGACCGCTGCGGGGGTGGCGTTGACGGTGATGAACGGTTGGTGGCAGGCGCCTTCGACGACGTCGAGGAGGCGGGATTTGCCGCAGCGCTTCTCCGGCGCCCGCACGACCAGCCGTGGGGCGTGCGCCCAGGCCGGTTGGGCGTGGGTCGCGGCGATCCACAGCACCACGCCGACCACGGCGGCGTCCGAGGGCAGGGCGACGTAGCGGCGCAGGGCGGTCTCCAGGTCGTCGAGAATCGCAGCACCGTCGGTGCCGGGAACCGTGCTGCCGGACGGCTCGTCGGTCGGGGTGAAGGTGCCGGATCGGGAACCTTCGGTCTGACCTGCGGGAACCTGGTCGTCGGGGGTGCTCACGTGGTCCTCCTGGTGCTCGATGCGGCGGTTGCGGTGGTTGGGTGCGGGTGGTGGCGCCAGATGCGTCCGGTGATGTCGTCCTCGACCGGGTGCGGCACGAACTCGTTGCTCGGCCGGTAGGTGCGGAGTTCGGCGGCGGGATGGCCGTCCGGGTAGCGGGCGGCGGCGGTCTGCATGGCGGCCAGGTCGGCCCGCCAGTACCAGCGCCCGCGCCACGGCCCATCGACCAGGACGGCCAGCTCTCGGCCGTCGGCGACCTGGACCGCCAGCCGCGACATCCGGGACGGCCGGTGTGTGGCTGGAAGGTGCTGCCGCGTCGCTTCCGGTCCTCGCCCGCCCTGGGGGCGGGCTGCGGTCCGGGTCGACTTGCCCACGGCCCATAGGGCGTTGTCTGCGGTGGTGGTCATGCCGCTGGCCTGGCCGTGCGGGTGGCCCAGTCGGTCGGGTCGCCGTGGGGCGGGTAGCGGCGGCGCATGAGTTCGGCCCAGGACGGCTGCCGGGCGAGTCCGGCAGCGGTGTAGGCGACCGAGACCTGCGTGCTGGCGTCGCGGAGCGCGGTCAAGTGGGCGTGGCGCAGGTCGGCGACCTCGACCCCGACCCGTGCGGCGACCAGCAGCGGCGCGGTCGGCTGCGCCCTCCCGAGCACTGCGGCGAGGACGGCCGGGTCGAGGTGCCCGATCACCTCCAGGGCCTCGGCACGATCCGCCTCGCCCAGGCGCGGGACCGGGACGGTCAGGGCTCGGGGGACGGCTGGTTCAGGTGTTGCCGGTAGTTCAGGAACAGGCATGACCTCTCCTGCAAATCGGTGACTGTGTGTGACCATGCGTGGGTGTGTGGAAGCGTGGGGTGAGGCATCCGTGTGGGGTGCCTGTCCCGTGTTTTCGCTGGTTTTCGTGGGGGTGCGGGGGTTGCCTCACCCCGCCTCACTCCTCACCCCGCAGCCGATCACTGCTGGTGATGCGGGGTGGGGTGGAGGGTGAGGGTGGGGTGAGGGTCGGGGTGGACGTTCACCCCGTCTGCGGGTGCCTCACCCCACCCTCACCCCATCACTGTCAGTCCAGTTCGTTACTGTGGGTGACAGATTCGGTGTTGTCGGCGCTGTTCTCGGTGTCGAGGAGTCGGTCGGTCTGGATGGTGAGCAGGTCGGTGAGCCGGACGACCGGGTAGCCCTTGATGGATGCGGCGGGGACGCCGGTGTCGGTGAGCCAGGCGGCGAGGGTTTTGGCTTCCCAGGTGCCGTAGGTGGGCAGGTCGTGGTCGTGGAGGCGGGCGAGGAGGTCGGAGCGTTTGAGGTGGCGTGCGCCGTCCATGACCGTGATCACGGCGGGCAGGTGATCAACCTCCGGGACGTCCTCCCTGCTCTTGGTGGCGCTGGCGCCCCGGGTGGCGCGGAGGGTCTTCGCCTGCTGGGCGAGTTCGGCGGCGTGGTCGCCGCTGATGTAGTGGGTGCGCAGGATCGTCGAGGATTCCCCGGCGGGCAGGTTCATCCCGGCGCCGTTGCAGACCAGGACGCCTTTGTCGATGCCTTGGCGGAGCCGCTGCGGTGCGGCACCTGCGTCGACGGCGGTGTCGCCGAGTGCCATGCGGGCCTGGGCTTCAGTACCGACGACGAGGGAGGCGCGGATGTGGGCGCCTTCGCGGACGAGTTTGGGCAGGTTCTGGTCGGTCGGGTCCTGGGTGCCTTGCCACAGGGTGACGTTGACGGCGCGGCCCTGGTTGTGCAGGCGGCGGGCAGCGGTGAAGTACCGCGAGCGGGCTTTCGTCCCGCCGTAGGGGTTGCCGTCGGCATCCAGGGCAGGACACATGAATGCCTGTTGGGCTTCGTCGACGATGACGAACAGCGGGTGGAACCCGGACCCGGGTCGTCGGGCCAGATCGCGGGTGACCCCGTCGGGGAACCGGTCGCGGTCGAGAGCGGTCAGACGCCGCTGCATCTCGGCCACAGCGGTCTCAAGCAGGACGGTGGCGGCGATGACGTGCTCATCAGCCGGACCCTCGACCAGCTCGGTGGCCAGGCCGTCGAACATGTGCCAGTCCCCGATGCCTTTGAGATCGGCGATCCAGAACTCGGTGGTCGGGTCGAAGGCCGCCCACAGAGCGAGGGCGCGCAGGGCCGCGGTTTTGCCCTGGTTGGACAGGCCGGTGATCAGCAGATGGTGCTGCTTGAGCGAGATCGAGCACTGGTCGCCGCGCAGGTTTTGGCCCCAGGGTGCTCGGCCGGTGTAGATGTCGGCGCGGATGCCGTCGGGGTCGAGGGCCATCGGTGATGGGCCGATGGGCTCGTCGAGTGCGCCGGGGTCGGCGATCCAGAGCCGCACGGTGCGCCGGGCGGGGATGGTGATGAACAGTTCGTGTTCGTGGCGGTCGAGGTTCTCCGCGAGCCGACGCCGCCGGGCCTGGATGTCGGTGGTAGTCACCCCGGAAGGCAGCCGGATGTCGACCTCGACGCCGTGCCCGGCGATCCGGATCGGGGACAGCATCGCCCCACCCGCATCCTCGCAGCGTTTGATCGCCCTGGTCAGGGTGGGGATACCGAGGTCGCGGAGCGCGATGACCGTCTTCGACGGCGTCACCGTCTCATCGAGGCGGCGTTGCCCGACCGGGGCGACCCACGCCGGAACCTCCGTCCGTGCCCGGCCGAGTGCCCACAGCCCGAGCACCGCCCCACCGAGAGCGAGTGTTCCGAGCAGGGAGGCGTAGACGGTCACGAACGTGACGGTCCAGGCGACCGCGTCGATCACTGCGGTGATGGGGGCGATGACCAGGGAGATGTCTTTCGCGGCGATGGCGAGGACGACGCCGAGGCCGAGGAGTATCCCGAGCGCGATCAGCGCGCCGACACCGGCAGCACGCGCCCAGGCGAGAGGGGCGTTGATCCAGTCCATGACCCGGCCATGGCGCCGCTGTTTTTCGGCGGTGTCGCGGGCCTCCCATTCCAGGAGCCGGTCCTGGTCCCCGGCGATCTCAGCGGCCCGCATCTGCCGCTCGTAGCGGGTGGTGCCGTGGGTGTCGCGCCAGCGCTGGATGAGGACTCCGGCGCCGGAGAACACGAACCACGTGTTCCTGACCAGGGCTTTCGCGCTGGTGACGGTGGCCGGGTGGGTGGCGACGGTGACGGCATGCCGTTGTGCCGTCACGAGGTCGTGGCGGTAGAGGTCGCGCCGCGACACCAGCTCCGTCCCCGGGGTCGAGGTGCTGTCTGCCTGCGGTCCGCAGGTCTGGTCGACGATCTCGCCCTCGATCACCACCGAGGACTCGGCGCCGGTGTCGGTGTGGTGGTTGTCGGGCCGGTGGTGCAGGGTGATGACCGGCGCCAGCTCGTCCCCTGATGACGCGTGGTGGGCTGGGCTGGCGCCGCCCACCTCGTCGCGGCCGGTCTGGGCGTCACGGCTGTCGTGGTCGTCGTGGTGGCTCATCGCGAGCCTCCGGTCGCGTCACGGAACTGATCGCGGAGTTGGCGGGCGCGGGCGGCCGAGCAGCGCAGTGTCCGGCGGATGGACTCGGCCGACCTGGGGTCGACCCGACTGTCGTCGACCGCTGCGCGGAGCAGCTCGCGAAGATCATCCAGAGTGCGCGGGGCCGCCCCGGTTTCAAGATCATGGTCGGGGTCGACTCCCAGGGTCGACGATGATCTTGGGTGGGTCGACTGTCGCAGGTCAGCCCTCGACTCCCCACCCGGCTCCTCTGGTGTGCGGTCGAGGACGGCGACACCGCCCCCATGATCATCGTCGCCCTCGGAGTCGACCCCGGAGTCGAGGCAGTCGAGGGCCGGGTCGGCCTCGTAGTCGAGGTCGTCGGTGAGCCGCGAGCCGCCGCATCCCGCGCCCTCGACGAGGGCGGCTAGTGCCCAGTCCCAGTCCCAGTCGTCGGCGCGGCCCCTGCCGACCGGCGCGGCCGGTGTGACAGGTCGTTCCGGGGCGGTGGTCGCGGCCAGGGTGCGGCGGTGGACCTGGAAGACGCCGGGTCGGTAGACCAGCTCCGCAGTCCCGTCCGCGGCGATGACCGCTGCCGCGTCTCCGATGGCGAGGCGCCGAGCGCGGTCGGTCTTCGCCTCCACCAACGCCGCGAGTCTCGCGGTGCGGCGTTCGGTCCAGGAGCGGGGCGCCCCGGCCAAGGTGAGCTGGTGCGCGGCGACACCGGCGATGGACACGACCGCCATCACCACGGCGGCTGTCCAGCCCTGGTGGAGGCCGTGGAGCAGGTTCATCCCGGCCGCGACCAGGGAGAACAGCACCACCCCGGCCTGCAACCCGACGACCGGCCGGTCCGGGTGCTGGTGTCGGGAGGCGGTGATGGCGAGGGCGAAGGCCCACATGCCGAGTTCGGTGATCCCGGCCAGGAGGACGCCGAGCGGGCCGTAGATGGTGGTGCCGTAGGCGGCCATCGCTGGTGCGGCCAGGGCGAAGGACAGCAGCGCGATCGGATAGATCAGCAACTCGACGGCATGGGTGGATGCCCAGGTCAGAGCCTTGGCCCGGGCGGCGGCCCGGACAGATGCGCGGGATCGTCGCTGCTCGTCCCGGCGCCGCTCAGCGCTCTCGCGGTCGGCTCGGTCGCGGTCGCGGCGGGCGTCCTGTTCGGCGATTCGCCGCTGCGCGGCAGCGTCAGCGGCTTCCCGGGCGAGGCGGGCGTCCAGAGCGCGGGTCTCCCGGCGTTCCGCCGCCCGGCTCGCAGCCCACGAGGTCGAAGAGGAAGACGTGGTGGTCATGCTCCGGCCCTCCCCTCGTCCTGCTGACCAGCCGAAACCCGCTCAGAAGGCGACTCGGCGGCCTCTGAGACGACCTCTGTCAGGGCCATCTCGGCTCGGGCGGTCGAGGCCGGGACGGTCCGGCGGGAGCGCCGCAGGCGCAGCTCGGCGGCGATCCACCACCCGGCGGCGAAGCCCAGCGGCCCGGCGAACCACCAGGTCACGAACACGGTCGCGGCCCCCAGGGCGGCGATGACGGCGATCTCGACGGCCCGCTCCCGGACCGCCCCAGCGACACAGCGAAGCAGCGCGTTCATGCCGCTTCACCACCGGTGACAGCCGAGTGACCAGCGGAAACAGCCGCATGGCGACGTGCCGGGAGCACGAACAGACGTGTCTCGACGTCACCATCTAGAGGCCCACTGGGCCCGTCGAGGTCGGTGAGGAGGTCGCCGTAGAGACGGTCGATGACCCGCTCGGTCAGACCATCCGGACACCACGAAAAGCCCAGCTCAGCGCCGGGATCAGGATCACCGTCGGGGGAGTCTGGAAGAAAAGTTCCACCCACCGGTGGATGCGTGCAGACGCCAAGGGCAGCATGGCCCATAGCCGATCACCTGTCCTCACAGGTCGTTCGGTTAGGTCGCCGCCCCGGCCTTTAGAACCGGGGTGGTGACCGCAACCCCGCCGGGCTGGCAGGCTCGCTCCTCAAGCAAGACACGCCCCCGCCCGGCCTGTCAAGCACCAATCTCGACCGGCCTGCCCGGCGCTCGCCCACACCCCACATTGGTCACGAAACGTGATGGCAGGACGCAGGGGGCCGCCTGATCGCTATTTCCCCTGGTCAGGCTGCATCTAAGGCGATCGTCTGCGCGCTTGGACGCGTGGCCCGTTGAGGGGGTGTCCCGGCTCAAGCCGGGACACCCCCTCAAGCCGGGACACCGAAAATCCCCTCATGACCTGCGGAAATAGGTGAGGTGTCCCGGCTGTCCCGGCTTGCCCCGGCTTGGGGGTCGTTTCGGGACATCCCCCGGAATCTCACTCTGCGTGACGAGTCGGGGGCTGGGGCAGCGAGCGGCGGGGGTCACGGTTTTCGGTGGTGCGTGGTTGCGTTTCCGGCGCTATAGATTGCGGCGCTCTGCAGGTGTTGCTGAGGGCTCCCCTGCCGCCTCTTCTGCCGCTTGTGGTGCCGGAGGGCTGGGCGTTGTCAGAGCTACGAATGAGTGCTCTTTTGCGCTAGGGCGGGTGGCGCCGGGCACGGATTGATTGACGCGACTGGTTGTGCGGTTTCAAAGGTGCCGCAGGATGGTTTTAGCATCTGCTTGCACGGTGTTGTGGTGCGTGCAGGAGCCCCCGCATCCGCCCGATGCGCGATCCGGCGGATGTGGGGGTTGTCGCGTTATCGTTGAGGTCGCGTGTCCTCGGTACTGTCGGCCCGACAGGTGGCCCAGTAACTCCCGAGAGGGGTTTTGTTACTCCCGAGAGAGCCCAAGATCGTTTTCGGGGGCGTCTTCTGGACTTGCCCCGGGGCGCTCTCAGGTAGGTCATCGTTGTGACCTGCTGTTGTGTGGGTGGTGGAGTGAGTCCCGCTGGGTCGGGCTGGCGCCCGACACCTCAACCACCCCGCTTCGCTGACGGCCGGTCGAGGTGTCGGGCGCCAGCCCGACCCAGCGGTGGGTGGTCGCGGAGCGGCCTTGATCGTCAGTACGTAGTTCCATGCTTTGAAAAAGGCAGAGGTGAAGGTCAACTGACTGCGGGAGGGTGGGCGGTTTGAGCTGATTTGGGCGTATCTGTCCGTAGTAGCGGAGTGTGTTCGTCTAATTGCTTCTGGTAGTGGTTCTTGACCAACGGGAGGGGGCGTGGTCACATGCGGTCATGTGCACGAAGAGGTTCGCATCCGTGTCCCGCACTGTGGGGACTGTGTTGGTTATGGCTGTTGCAATGGGTTCAGGCAGCGGAATCGCCGCTGCGGACACTCCGCGTCCCACCAGCGCTCCAGCGGTAATCAGCCAGACCGCCACGCCCACATTCAGCTTCAACAAGGTGAACGACTCCACCGGAGTTCTAACCCTTAGTGGCGCAAAGTTCGTCACAGACGGACCCACACCTCCATCGTCGACGACTACGGCAAGACTCTTGAAGTCCTCCCCGCACGAATCGCCCAAGACGGAAATATCACCACTTTCACATACACTCTAGACGGCGACCACAAAGCTACCGTGCGCAGCGCAACAAGCCACAACCATCAGGTCAACGAGTACGTCAACTGGGCAAAGTGCACCATCGGAACCGCCGGCGGAGTTATCACCGGCGGACTTATCGGGGCTGGCATCGGCGGCGCATCGGGCTCTGCTATTCCAGTAGCCGGAACCGCCGCAGGCGCCATCGGTGGCGCTGCTATTGGAGCCACTGGCGGAGGGGCCACCGCCGCTGCAGCTAACTGCTTCCCCTGATCCCTCACTCAGTCAATCGGGATACTAAAATATGAAAAAAACTCCAGGATGGGCGCCAATCCTCGTCTTCGCTGGCGCCGGGGTATCGGTCTTTACTGATCTAATAATTGGAGTTCCACTCAACCGGGCCCTAGTGTCGCCCCTATTTTTGTTCGGATTTATCGCAGGACTCATCATTCTAGGTATCTATATTTTTCAGCAGAAGCGGCACCGCACATAAAAAAATCGCCTGATAGCCGCAGTCTCACCCTCCAATCCCAGGGATCTGGCATCATCGGTAGATGATCTTGTGGTGAGCCGTGCCGAGCGGCGCAGCTACGGCGCTCGGCACGGCACTGGGACGGGGCGTGGGCAAGTTGATCCGGACCGGAGCCCGCCCCCTGGGGCGGGTGAGGACCGGAAGCGGCGCGGCAGCCCGTGGTTGTTCGGCTCAGCGCAGCGACCCCGCACCAGCGGGGACCTTCTTTGCGACACCCACTTAGCCGGGCTAAGTGGCTAGCTTGGGTCCGCCGCAGGCGGGGCCGTGGCCATCCTCCGGGGCGTCGCGTCCGGGAGCGAAGCGTTCGCGCGGGACCGGCACCCGGCCCGGTGATCATCAGTGATGCATAGGTGTGGTGGCTGTTGATCTTGGTTGGTGGTGTCGAGCTCGTTGTAGGCGAGCGCTGTCGGCCTGGCGGGCCTCTTCGGTGGCGGATCGCCACCGAAGATCAACAGCCACCAGACCTATGCATCATCTGATGATCTTGGGCGGTGGGCTCCGAACGCCGCACCGCGAGACTCGCGGCGTTGGTGGAGGCGAAGACCGACCGCGCTCGGCGCGCCATCGGAGACGCGCAGCGGTCATCGCCGGGACGGGACGCGGAGCTGGTCTACCGACCCGGCGTGCTTCTGGTACCGCCGCGGCCTGGGCGACCACCGCCGCGGAACGCCTGTCACACCGGCCGCGGGTCGGCAGGGGCCACGCCGACGACTGGGGGGACGCGACTAGACGGGCCTGTCGACCTGGATGCGGCGGTCGCGGCTCAGCGACGACCTCGACTACGAGGCCGACCCGGCCCTCGACTGCCTCGACTCCGGGGTCGACTCCGAGGGCGACGATGATCATGGGGGCGGTGTCGCCGTCCTCGACCGCACACCAGAGGAGCCGGGTGGGGAGTCGAGGGCTGACCTGCGACAGTCGACCCACCCAAGATCATCGTCGACCCTGGGAGTCGACCCCGACCATGATCTTGAAACCGGGGCGGCCCCGCGCACTCTGGATGATCTTCGCGAGCTGCTCCGCGCAGCGGTCGACGACAGTCGGGTCGACCCCAGGTCGGCCGAGTCCATCCGCCGGACACTGCGCTGCTCGGCCGCCCGCGCCCGCCAACTCCGCGATCAGTTCCGTGACGCGACCGGAGGCTCGCGATGAGCCACCACGACGACCACGACAGCCGTGACGCCCAGACCGGCCGCGACGAGGTGGGCGGCGCCAGCCCAGCCCACCACGCGTCATCAGGGGACGAGCTGGCGCCGGTCATCACCCTGCACCACCGGCCCGACAACCACCACACCGACACCGGCGCCGAGTCCTCGGTGGTGATCGAGGGCGAGATCGTCGACCAGACCTGCGGACCGCAGGCAGACAGCACCTCGACCCCGGGGACGGAGCTGGTGTCGCGGCGCGACCTCTACCGCCACGACCTCGTGACGGCACAACGGCATGCCGTCACCGTCGCCACCCACCCGGCCACCGTCACCAGCGCGAAAGCCCTGGTCAGGAACACGTGGTTCGTGTTCTCCGGCGCCGGAGTCCTCATCCAGCGCTGGCGCGACACCCACGGCACCACCCGCTACGAGCGGCAGATGCGGGCCGCTGAGATCGCCGGGGACCAGGACCGGCTCCTGGAATGGGAGGCCCGCGACACCGCCGAAAAACAGCGGCGCCGGCCGGGTCATGGACTGGATCAACGCCCCTCTCGCCTGGGCGCGTGCTGCCGGTGTCGGCGCGCTGATCGCGCTCGGGATACTCCTCGGCCTCGGCGTCGTCCTCGCCATCGCCGCGAAAGACATCTCCCTGGTCATCGCCCCCATCACCGCAGTGATCGACGCGGTCGCCTGGACCGTCACGTTCGTGACCGTCTACGCCTCCCTGCTCGGAACACTCGCTCTCGGTGGGGCGGTGCTCGGGCTGTCGGCACTCGGCCGGGCACGGACGGAGGTTCCGGCGTGGGTCGCCCCGGTCGGGCAACGCCGCCTCGATGAGACGGTGACGCCGTCGAAGACGGTCATCGCGCTCCGCGACCTCGGTATCCCCACCCTGACCAGGGCGATCAAACGCTGCGAGGATGCGGGTGGGGCGATGCTGTCCCCGATCCGGATCGCCGGGCACGGCGTCGAGGTCGACATCCGGCTGCCTTCCGGGGTGACTACCACCGACATCCAGGCCCGGCGGCGTCGGCTCGCGGAGAACCTCGACCGCCACGAACACGAACTGTTCATCACCATCCCCGCCCGGCGCACCGTGCGGCTCTGGATCGCCGACCCCGGCGCACTCGACGAGCCCATCGGCCCATCACCGATGGCCCTCGACCCCGACGGCATCCGCGCCGACATCTACACCGGCCGAGCACCCTGGGGCCAAAACCTGCGCGGCGACCAGTGCTCGATCTCGCTCAAGCAGCACCATCTGCTGATCACCGGCCTGTCCAACCAGGGCAAAACCGCGGCCCTGCGCGCCCTCGCTCTGTGGGCGGCCTTCGACCCGACCACCGAGTTCTGGATCGCCGATCTCAAAGGCATCGGGGACTGGCACATGTTCGACGGCCTGGCCACCGAGCTGGTCGAGGGTCCGGCTGATGAGCACGTCATCGCCGCCACCGTCCTGCTTGAGACCGCTGTGGCCGAGATGCAGCGGCGTCTGACCGCTCTCGACCGCGACCGGTTCCCCGACGGGGTCACCCGCGATCTGGCCCGACGACCCGGGTCCGGGTTCCACCCGCTGTTCGTCATCGTCGACGAAGCCCAACAGGCATTCATGTGTCCTGCCCTGGATGCCGACGGCAACCCCTACGGCGGGACGAAAGCCCGCTCGCGGTACTTCACCGCTGCCCGCCGCCTGCACAACCAGGGCCGCGCCGTCAACGTCACCCTGTGGCAAGGCACCCAGGACCCGACCGACCAGAACCTGCCCAAACTCGTCCGCGAAGGCGCCCACATCCGCGCCTCCCTCGTCGTCGGTACTGAAGCCCAGGCCCGCATGGCACTCGGCGACACCGCCGTCGACGCAGGTGCCGCACCGCAGCGGCTCCGCCAAGGCATCGACAAAGGCGTCCTGGTCTGCAACGGCGCCGGGATGAACCTGCCCGCCGGGGAATCCTCGACGATCCTGCGCACCCACTACATCAGCGGCGACCACGCCGCCGAACTCGCCCAGCAGGCGAAGACCCTCCGCGCCACCCGGGGCGCCAGCGCCACCAAGAGCAGGGAGGACGTCCCGGAGGTTGATCACCTGCCCGCCGTGATCACGGTCATGGACGGCGCACGCCACCTCAAACGCTCCGACCTCCTCGCCCGCCTCCACGACCACGACCTGCCCACCTACGGCACCTGGGAAGCCAAAACCCTCGCCGCCTGGCTCACCGACACCGGCGTCCCCGCCGCATCCATCAAGGGCTACCCGGTCGTCCGGCTCACCGACCTGCTCACCATCCAGACCGACCGACTCCTCGACACCGAGAACAGCGCCGACAACACCGAATCTGTCACCCACAGTAACGAACTGGACTGACAGTGATGGGGTGAGGGTGGGGTGAGGCACCCGCAGACGGGGTGAACGTCCACCCCGACCCTCACCCCACCCTCACCCTCCACCCCACCCCGCATCACCAGCAGTGATCGGCTGCGGGGTGAGGAGTGAGGCGGGGTGAGGCAACCCCCGCACCCCCACGAAAACCAGCGAAAACACGGGACAGGCACCCCACACGGATGCCTCACCCCACGCTTCCACACACCCACGCATGGTCACACACAGTCACCGATTTGCAGGAGAGGTCATGCCTGTTCCTGAACTACCGGCAACACCTGAACCAGCCGTCCCCCGAGCCCTGACCGTCCCGGTCCCGCGCCTGGGCGAGGCGGATCGTGCCGAGGCCCTGGAGGTGATCGGGCACCTCGACCCGGCCGTCCTCGCCGCAGTGCTCGGGAGGGCGCAGCCGACCGCGCCGCTGCTGGTCGCCGCACGGGTCGGGGTCGAGGTCGCCGACCTGCGCCACGCCCACTTGACCGCGCTCCGCGACGCCAGCACGCAGGTCTCGGTCGCCTACACCGCTGCCGGACTCGCCCGGCAGCCGTCCTGGGCCGAACTCATGCGCCGCCGCTACCCGCCCCACGGCGACCCGACCGACTGGGCCACCCGCACGGCCAGGCCAGCGGCATGACCACCACCGCAGACAACGCCCTATGGGCCGTGGGCAAGTCGACCCGGACCGCAGCCCGCCCCCAGGGCGGGCGAGGACCGGAAGCGACGCGGCAGCACCTTCCAGCCACACACCGGCCGTCCCGGATGTCGCGGCTGGCGGTCCAGGTCGCCGACGGCCGAGAGCTGGCCGTCCTGGTCGATGGGCCGTGGCGCGGGCGCTGGTACTGGCGGGCCGACCTGGCCGCCATGCAGACCGCCGCCGCCCGCTACCCGGACGGCCATCCCGCCGCCGAACTCCGCACCTACCGGCCGAGCAACGAGTTCGTGCCGCACCCGGTCGAGGACGACATCACCGGACGCATCTGGCGCCACCACCCGCACCCAACCACCGCAACCGCCGCATCGAGCACCAGGAGGACCACGTGAGCACCCCCGACGACCAGGTTCCCGCAGGTCAGACCGAAGGTTCCCGATCCGGCACCTTCACCCCGACCGACGAGCCGTCCGGCAGCACGGTTCCCGGCACCGACGGTGCTGCGATTCTCGACGACCTGGAGACCGCCCTGCGCCGCTACGTCGCCCTGCCCTCGGACGCCGCCGTGGTCGGCGTGGTGCTGTGGATCGCCGCGACCCACGCCCAACCGGCCTGGGCGCACGCCCCACGGCTGGTCGTGCGGGCGCCGGAGAAGCGCTGCGGCAAATCCCGCCTCCTCGACGTCGTCGAAGGCGCCTGCCACCAACCGTTCATCACCGTCAACGCCACCCCCGCAGCGGTCTACCGCTCCATCACCGCCGACCCACCCACCATGCTCGTCGACGAAGCCGACACCATCTTCGGACCCGCCGCCACCGGCCACGAAGACCTCCGCGGACTCCTCAACGCCGGACACCAACGCAACCGGCCCGCGAAGCGCTACGACCTCACCAAAAACCGGGTCGAGTCCATCTCGACGTTCGCGATGGCCGCCCTGGCCGGGATCGGACGCATGCCCGACACCGTCGAAGACCGCGCCGTCGTCGTCCAGATGCGCCGCAGAGCACCCGGAGAGACCGTCGCACCGTATCGACACCGGCGCGACCGCCCGAAGCTTCAACGGCTCGCTGAACGCCTCCACGCATGGCTCCGCGACGACCTCACCGCACTCGAAGCAGCCGAACCGGCCATGCCCGTCGAAGACCGCGCCGCAGACACCTGGGAACCACTCATCGCCATCGCCGACCACGCCGGAGGCCACTGGCCCGACCGCGCCCGCCAAGCCATCCTCGACCTCCAGCAAGAGGACACCGGCGACGACCGATCCGAACGCATCCGACTCCTCGCCGACTGCCACACCGCCTTCGGCGACGAACACGCCCTGCCGACGATGCGGTTGCTCCAGCAACTCCGAGCCGATCCGGAGGCACCGTGGGCCGACTACGGCCCACGCGGGGAAGGACTCACCGCCATGCGCCTCGGGAAGCTGCTCGCCGAGTACAACATCCAGTCCACGCAAATGCGGCTCCCTGGACTCGGGAAGGTCCGGTGCTACCAGCGTGACGCGTTCAACGATGCCTGGCAGCGGTACGCCCCTGACCTGGTCACCGACAGTACTGAACAAGGAGACGAGGGTCGGGCCGATACATAACCACTGGTCAGGCCACATTCAGGGCGATCTTCGGACCGACTGAGCGTGTCGTTCGTTGAGGGGGTGTCCCGGCTTGAGCCGGGACACCCCCTCAAGCCGGGACACCGAAAATCCCCTCATGACCTGCGGAAATAGGTGAGGTGTCCCGGCTGTCCCGGCTTGCCCCGGCTTGGGGGGCGTTTCGGGACATCCCCCGAAATCTCACTCTGCGTGACTGCCGCGGTGGCATTCCACAGCGGCGGCCCATTCGCCGTTGCGCCGAGCTTGCATCAGGAGTTGACCGACACTGCCAGGGTTGATGTTGGCCTGCTCAGCGATCTCGCGGTAGGTCAGCCCTTGGAGGCGCAACCTCACAGCCGTAGCGCGACGCTTCCTGGCCCGTCGCTCGTAGCCGACTCGCGGTTCGGCGACCATCCGGACGACAGTCCGTTCGGAGAGGCCCACCTCCGCCGCGATCTCGCGAGCAGTCCTGTTCCGGCGGCGCGGCGTGAGCGCTGGCATCAGAACGCCCGCTGCTCGATCACTGCATGACGCTGACGCTTTCCTTCTGCGAGGCTCACAGCACGTACAAGTCCTCCGGGGCGACTATTGCTTGCGAGTCCTCCGGGTCGGCTGTTTCCGGCGAGTCCGCCGTTGCGTCCTGATCCTTTCCTGCCGCGTGCGGCTTGGATGGCGGAGAATGCGGCGTCGTAGGCGGCGGGGCCGTCGTTCCACATGCGGGAGTAGTTGATGGTCCAGTCGGAGATGGACTTCGAGATGTGGCCGAGTTCGTTCTCGCCGAGGGGCACCGGGAAGTCGGCGTTGAGGATCACGACGTGTTTGGCGACAGCGGCGCGATAGCCCTCGGTGTCGCCCCAGTGGTGGCGCATTTCGCGGTAGGCGAAGCGGCGGACCATGTGGAAGAGGGTTTCGTTGCGGGAGCAGCCGACGGGTTCACGCCGCCGCTGGGCGTGCCAGCCGCGGCCGGGCATGTGTCCGGCTTCGCCGAGGATCCCGCCGAGGGTGGTCAACGTGGCGGGCTTGTCGTGCATCCAGTGGGTGAGCCACCGGGGGTGGAACGGATTTTTGACGAGCCGTCCGGTGTAATTCCGGTCCCCACCGATCGCGGTCTGCAATCCGTGCTCGATCGACAGCCCGTAACGCAACGATCGGCGGGACCCGTAGTTGGTGACCTTGATCGGGACTTTCACGCACCAGATGCAGTGAGCGTGTCCGTTCACGGGGTTCTCGATGATCACGTTCGGCACCGGGTGGTGGTCGATGCACGACAACGCTCGCAGGACGGTGTCGGCCTGGTCCCCGTCGACACCGATCATCCCCCACAGGGTCTTCGGGTTCAGCTCGACATGCATCCGGGTCATCGCCACCTCCCTCGACTGCCGCCACACCCCGTCGTCGAACTCGTCGGCGGCGAGTGGGTACCGCGACCTCCACATACGCCCCCAGATCGCCGTAGCCGCCTCAAACGGCAGCCCCCCGACTAGGTAGCCCGGGCCCTCCAACGGGGGCTCACAGAGGCTCTCAGAGCCCCGGGGAGAGGCATCCAGGATCGCGCCCGAGGCAGCGCCTGGGGGAACCCACAGGTCAGAGCCGGTCATCCGGGGGAACTCCTCACCACCGCCGACAGGGGCGCGGTGCCGGTCTGGGGCATTGAGCTTCGCCCTGTGTTGTCTCCGGCCGCTGACGCGGCCGGAGGGGGGCGGGCTCGCTTGCGCTCACCCGAAACTCTGACTTGGTTGTTGCTGCTGCTGACTGACTTGCACACTTCCAGGTCACAGGCCCGTCTGTCGCGTACCCCCAGGTCAGACGGGCGTGTCACCCCACCCGGCCTCCGACCGCACACCAGCGGCAAGGCACCCACCGCCGCCGCAGTAGCAGCAGCACCGCCGGGGGCGCCCACCCGCGTTTTCCTGAGGAAAACGCACATCTTGATGCGCGGCTGCGCGGTGAACCGGCGCCCCGACGCCACGACCAAGCCCCGGACCGGAGCCCACCGCCCAAGATCATCAGATGATGCATAGGTCTGGTGGCTGTTGATCTTCGGTGGCGATCCGCCACCGAAGAGGCCCGCCAGGCCGACAGCGCTCGCCTACAACGAGCTCGACACCACCAACCAAGATCAACAGCCACCACACCTATGCATCACTGATGATCACCGGGCCGGGTGCCGGTCCCGCGCGAACGCTTCGCTCCCGGACGCGACGCCCCGGAGGATGGCCACGGCCCCGCCTGCGGCGGACCCAAGCTAGCCACTTAGCCCGGCTAAGTGGGTGTCGCAAAGAAGGTCCCCGCTGGTGCGGGGTCGCTGCGCTGAGCCGAACAACCACGGGCTGCCGCGCCGCTTCCGGTCCTCACCCGCCCCAGGGGGCGGGCTCCGGTCCGGATCAACTTGCCCACGCCCCGTCCCAGTGCCGTGCCGAGCGCCGTAGCTGCGCCGCTCGGCACGGCTCACCACAAGATCATCTACCGATGATGCCAGATCCCTGGGATTGGAGGGTGAGACTGCGGCTATCAGGCGATTTTTTTATGTGCGGTGCCGCTTCTGCTGAAAAATATAGATACCTAGAATGATGAGTCCTGCGATAAATCCGAACAAAAATAGGGGCGACACTAGGGCCCGGTTGAGTGGAACTCCAATTATTAGATCAGTAAAGACCGATACCCCGGCGCCAGCGAAGACGAGGATTGGCGCCCATCCTGGAGTTTTTTTCATATTTTAGTATCCCGATTGACTGAGTGAGGGATCAGGGGAAGCAGTTAGCTGCAGCGGCGGTGGCCCCTCCGCCAGTGGCTCCAATAGCAGCGCCACCGATGGCGCCTGCGGCGGTTCCGGCTACTGGAATAGCAGAGCCCGATGCGCCGCCGATGCCAGCCCCGATAAGTCCGCCGGTGATAACTCCGCCGGCGGTTCCGATGGTGCACTTTGCCCAGTTGACGTACTCGTTGACCTGATGGTTGTGGCTTGTTGCGCTGCGCACGGTAGCTTTGTGGTCGCCGTCTAGAGTGTATGTGAAAGTGGTGATATTTCCGTCTTGGGCGATTCGTGCGGGGAGGACTTCAAGAGTCTTGCCGTAGTCGTCGACGATGGAGGTGTGGGTTCCGTCTGTGACGAACTTTGCGCCACTAAGGGTTAGAACTCCGGTGGAGTCGTTCACCTTGTTGAAGCTGAATGTGGGCGTGGCGGTCTGGCTGATTACCGCTGGAGCGCTGGTGGGACGCGGAGTGTCCGCAGCGGCGATTCCGCTGCCTGAACCCATTGCAACAGCCATAACCAACACAGTCCCCACAGTGCGGGACACGGATGCGAACCTCTTCGTGCACATGACCGCATGTGACCACGCCCCCTCCCGTTGGTCAAGAACCACTACCAGAAGCAATTAGACGAACACACTCCGCTACTACGGACAGATACGCCCAAATCAGCTCAAACCGCCCACCCTCCCGCAGTCAGTTGACCTTCACCTCTGCCTTTTTCAAAGCATGGAACTACGTACTGACGATCAAGGCCGCTCCGCGACCACCCACCGCTGGGTCGGGCTGGCGCCCGACACCTCGACCGGCCGTCAGCGAAGCGGGGTGGTTGAGGTGTCGGGCGCCAGCCCGACCCAGCGGGACTCACTCCACCACCCACACAACAGCAGGTCACAACGATGACCTACCTGAGAGCGCCCCGGGGCAAGTCCAGAAGACGCCCCCGAAAACGATCTTGGGCTCTCTCGGGAGTAACAAAACCCCTCTCGGGAGTTACTGGGCCACCTGTCGGGCCGACAGTACCGAGGACACGCGACCTCAACGATAACGCGACAACCCCCACATCCGCCGGATCGCGCATCGGGCGGATGCGGGGGCTCCTGCACGCACCACAACACCGTGCAAGCAGATGCTAAAACCATCCTGCGGCACCTTTGAAACCGCACAACCAGTCGCGTCAATACCGTGCCCGGCGCCACCCGCCCTAGCGCAAAAGAGCACTCATTCGTAGCTCTGACAACGCCCAGCCCTCCGGCACCACAAGCGGCAGAAGAGGCGGCAGGGGAGCCCTCAGCAACACCTGCAGAGCGCCGCAATCTATAGCGCCGGAAACGCAACCACGCACCACCGAAAACCGTGACCCCCGCCGCTCGCTGCCCCAGCCCCCGACTCGTCACGCAGAGTGAGATTCCGGGGGATGTCCCGAAACGACCCCCAAGCCGGGGCAAGCCGGGACAGCCGGGACACCTCACCTATTTCCGCAGGTCATGAGGGGATTTTCGGTGTCCCGGCTTGAGGGGGTGTCCCGGCTTGAGCCGGGACACCCCCTCAACGGGCCACGCGTCCAAGCGCGCAGACGATCGCCTTAGATGCAGCCTGACCAGGGGAAATAGCGATCAGGCGGCCCCCTGCGTCCTGCCATCACGTTTCGTGACCAATGTGGGGTGTGGGCGAGCGCCGGGCAGGCCGGTCGAGATTGGTGCTTGACAGGCCGGGCGGGGGCGTGTCTTGCTTGAGGAGCGAGCCTGCCAGCCCGGCGGGGTTGCGGTCACCACCCCGGTTCTAAAGGCCGGGGCGGCGACCTAACCGAACGACCTGTGAGGACAGGTGATCGGCTATGGGCCATGCTGCCCTTGGCGTCTGCACGCATCCACCGGTGGGTGGAACTTTTCTTCCAGACTCCCCCGACGGTGATCCTGATCCCGGCGCTGAGCTGGGCTTTTCGTGGTGTCCGGATGGTCTGACCGAGCGGGTCATCGACCGTCTCTACGGCGACCTCCTCACCGACCTCGACGGGCCCAGTGGGCCTCTAGATGGTGACGTCGAGACACGTCTGTTCGTGCTCCCGGCACGTCGCCATGCGGCTGTTTCCGCTGGTCACTCGGCTGTCACCGGTGGTGAAGCGGCATGAACGCGCTGCTTCGCTGTGTCGCTGGGGCGGTCCGGGAGCGGGCCGTCGAGATCGCCGTCATCGCCGCCCTGGGGGCCGCGACCGTGTTCGTGACCTGGTGGTTCGCCGGGCCGCTGGGCTTCGCCGCCGGGTGGTGGATCGCCGCCGAGCTGCGCCTGCGGCGCTCCCGCCGGACCGTCCCGGCCTCGACCGCCCGAGCCGAGATGGCCCTGACAGAGGTCGTCTCAGAGGCCGCCGAGTCGCCTTCTGAGCGGGTTTCGGCTGGTCAGCAGGACGAGGGGAGGGCCGGAGCATGACCACCACGTCTTCCTCTTCGACCTCGTGGGCTGCGAGCCGGGCGGCGGAACGCCGGGAGACCCGCGCTCTGGACGCCCGCCTCGCCCGGGAAGCCGCTGACGCTGCCGCGCAGCGGCGAATCGCCGAACAGGACGCCCGCCGCGACCGCGACCGAGCCGACCGCGAGAGCGCTGAGCGGCGCCGGGACGAGCAGCGACGATCCCGCGCATCTGTCCGGGCCGCCGCCCGGGCCAAGGCTCTGACCTGGGCATCCACCCATGCCGTCGAGTTGCTGATCTATCCGATCGCGCTGCTGTCCTTCGCCCTGGCCGCACCAGCGATGGCCGCCTACGGCACCACCATCTACGGCCCGCTCGGCGTCCTCCTGGCCGGGATCACCGAACTCGGCATGTGGGCCTTCGCCCTCGCCATCACCGCCTCCCGACACCAGCACCCGGACCGGCCGGTCGTCGGGTTGCAGGCCGGGGTGGTGCTGTTCTCCCTGGTCGCGGCCGGGATGAACCTGCTCCACGGCCTCCACCAGGGCTGGACAGCCGCCGTGGTGATGGCGGTCGTGTCCATCGCCGGTGTCGCCGCGCACCAGCTCACCTTGGCCGGGGCGCCCCGCTCCTGGACCGAACGCCGCACCGCGAGACTCGCGGCGTTGGTGGAGGCGAAGACCGACCGCGCTCGGCGCCTCGCCATCGGAGACGCGGCAGCGGTCATCGCCGCGGACGGGACTGCGGAGCTGGTCTACCGACCCGGCGTCTTCCAGGTCCACCGCCGCACCCTGGCCGCGACCACCGCCCCGGAACGACCTGTCACACCGGCCGCGCCGGTCGGCAGGGGCCGCGCCGACGACTGGGACTGGGACTGGGCACTAGCCGCCCTCGTCGAGGGCGCGGGATGCGGCGGCTCGCGGCTCACCGACGACCTCGACTACGAGGCCGACCCGGCCCTCGACTGCCTCGACTCCGGGGTCGACTCCGAGGGCGACGATGATCATGGGGGCGGTGTCGCCGTCCTCGACCGCACACCAGAGGAGCCGGGTGGGGAGTCGAGGGCTGACCTGCGACAGTCGACCCACCCAAGATCATCGTCGACCCTGGGAGTCGACCCCGACCATGATCTTGAAACCGGGGCGGCCCCGCGCACTCTGGATGATCTTCGCGAGCTGCTCCGCGCAGCGGTCGACGACAGTCGGGTCGACCCCAGGTCGGCCGAGTCCATCCGCCGGACACTGCGCTGCTCGGCCGCCCGCGCCCGCCAACTCCGCGATCAGTTCCGTGACGCGACCGGAGGCTCGCGATGAGCCACCACGACGACCACGACAGCCGTGACGCCCAGACCGGCCGCGACGAGGTGGGCGGCGCCAGCCCAGCCCACCACGCGTCATCAGGGGACGAGCTGGCGCCGGTCATCACCCTGCACCACCGGCCCGACAACCACCACACCGACACCGGCGCCGAGTCCTCGGTGGTGATCGAGGGCGAGATCGTCGACCAGACCTGCGGACCGCAGGCAGACAGCACCTCGACCCCGGGGACGGAGCTGGTGTCGCGGCGCGACCTCTACCGCCACGACCTCGTGACGGCACAACGGCATGCCGTCACCGTCGCCACCCACCCGGCCACCGTCACCAGCGCGAAAGCCCTGGTCAGGAACACGTGGTTCGTGTTCTCCGGCGCCGGAGTCCTCATCCAGCGCTGGCGCGACACCCACGGCACCACCCGCTACGAGCGGCAGATGCGGGCCGCTGAGATCGCCGGGGACCAGGACCGGCTCCTGGAATGGGAGGCCCGCGACACCGCCGAAAAACAGCGGCGCCATGGCCGGGTCATGGACTGGATCAACGCCCCTCTCGCCTGGGCGCGTGCTGCCGGTGTCGGCGCGCTGATCGCGCTCGGGATACTCCTCGGCCTCGGCGTCGTCCTCGCCATCGCCGCGAAAGACATCTCCCTGGTCATCGCCCCCATCACCGCAGTGATCGACGCGGTCGCCTGGACCGTCACGTTCGTGACCGTCTACGCCTCCCTGCTCGGAACACTCGCTCTCGGTGGGGCGGTGCTCGGGCTGTGGGCACTCGGCCGGGCACGGACGGAGGTTCCGGCGTGGGTCGCCCCGGTCGGGCAACGCCGCCTCGATGAGACGGTGACGCCGTCGAAGACGGTCATCGCGCTCCGCGACCTCGGTATCCCCACCCTGACCAGGGCGATCAAACGCTGCGAGGATGCGGGTGGGGCGATGCTGTCCCCGATCCGGATCGCCGGGCACGGCGTCGAGGTCGACATCCGGCTGCCTTCCGGGGTGACTACCACCGACATCCAGGCCCGGCGGCGTCGGCTCGCGGAGAACCTCGACCGCCACGAACACGAACTGTTCATCACCATCCCCGCCCGGCGCACCGTGCGGCTCTGGATCGCCGACCCCGGCGCACTCGACGAGCCCATCGGCCCATCACCGATGGCCCTCGACCCCGACGGCATCCGCGCCGACATCTACACCGGCCGAGCACCCTGGGGCCAAAACCTGCGCGGCGACCAGTGCTCGATCTCGCTCAAGCAGCACCATCTGCTGATCACCGGCCTGTCCAACCAGGGCAAAACCGCGGCCCTGCGCGCCCTCGCTCTGTGGGCGGCCTTCGACCCGACCACCGAGTTCTGGATCGCCGATCTCAAAGGCATCGGGGACTGGCACATGTTCGACGGCCTGGCCACCGAGCTGGTCGAGGGTCCGGCTGATGAGCACGTCATCGCCGCCACCGTCCTGCTTGAGACCGCTGTGGCCGAGATGCAGCGGCGTCTGACCGCTCTCGACCGCGACCGGTTCCCCGACGGGGTCACCCGCGATCTGGCCCGACGACCCGGGTCCGGGTTCCACCCGCTGTTCGTCATCGTCGACGAAGCCCAACAGGCATTCATGTGTCCTGCCCTGGATGCCGACGGCAACCCCTACGGCGGGACGAAAGCCCGCTCGCGGTACTTCACCGCTGCCCGCCGCCTGCACAACCAGGGCCGCGCCGTCAACGTCACCCTGTGGCAAGGCACCCAGGACCCGACCGACCAGAACCTGCCCAAACTCGTCCGCGAAGGCGCCCACATCCGCGCCTCCCTCGTCGTCGGTACTGAAGCCCAGGCCCGCATGGCACTCGGCGACACCGCCGTCGACGCAGGTGCCGCACCGCAGCGGCTCCGCCAAGGCATCGACAAAGGCGTCCTGGTCTGCAACGGCGCCGGGATGAACCTGCCCGCCGGGGAATCCTCGACGATCCTGCGCACCCACTACATCAGCGGCGACCACGCCGCCGAACTCGCCCAGCAGGCGAAGACCCTCCGCGCCACCCGGGGCGCCAGCGCCACCAAGAGCAGGGAGGACGTCCCGGAGGTTGATCACCTGCCCGCCGTGATCACGGTCATGGACGGCGCACGCCACCTCAAACGCTCCGACCTCCTCGCCCGCCTCCACGACCACGACCTGCCCACCTACGGCACCTGGGAAGCCAAAACCCTCGCCGCCTGGCTCACCGACACCGGCGTCCCCGCCGCATCCATCAAGGGCTACCCGGTCGTCCGGCTCACCGACCTGCTCACCATCCAGACCGACCGACTCCTCGACACCGAGAACAGCGCCGACAACACCGAATCTGTCACCCACAGTAACGAACTGGACTGACAGTGATGGGGTGAGGGTGGGGTGAGGCACCCGCAGACGGGGTGAACGTCCACCCCGACCCTCACCCCACCCTCACCCTCCACCCCACCCCGCATCACCAGCAGTGATCGGCTGCGGGGTGAGGAGTGAGGCGGGGTGAGGCAACCCCCGCACCCCCACGAAAACCAGCGAAAACACGGGACAGGCACCCCACACGGATGCCTCACCCCACGCTTCCACACACCCACGCATGGTCACACACAGTCACCGATTTGCAGGAGAGGTCATGCCTGTTCCTGAACTACCGGCAACACCTGAACCAGCCGTCCCCCGAGCCCTGACCGTCCCGGTCCCGCGCCTGGGCGAGGCGGATCGTGCCGAGGCCCTGGAGGTGATCGGGCACCTCGACCCGGCCGTCCTCGCCGCAGTGCTCGGGAGGGCGCAGCCGACCGCGCCGCTGCTGGTCGCCGCACGGGTCGGGGTCGAGGTCGCCGACCTGCGCCACGCCCACTTGACCGCGCTCCGCGACGCCAGCACGCAGGTCTCGGTCGCCTACACCGCTGCCGGACTCGCCCGGCAGCCGTCCTGGGCCGAACTCATGCGCCGCCGCTACCCGCCCCACGGCGACCCGACCGACTGGGCCACCCGCACGGCCAGGCCAGCGGCATGACCACCACCGCAGACAACGCCCTATGGGCCGTGGGCAAGTCGACCCGGACCGCAGCCCGCCCCCAGGGCGGGCGAGGACCGGAAGCGACGCGGCAGCACCTTCCAGCCACACACCGGCCGTCCCGGATGTCGCGGCTGGCGGTCCAGGTCGCCGACGGCCGAGAGCTGGCCGTCCTGGTCGATGGGCCGTGGCGCGGGCGCTGGTACTGGCGGGCCGACCTGGCCGCCATGCAGACCGCCGCCGCCCGCTACCCGGACGGCCATCCCGCCGCCGAACTCCGCACCTACCGGCCGAGCAACGAGTTCGTGCCGCACCCGGTCGAGGACGACATCACCGGACGCATCTGGCGCCACCACCCGCACCCAACCACCGCAACCGCCGCATCGAGCACCAGGAGGACCACGTGAGCACCCCCGACGACCAGGTTCCCGCAGGTCAGACCGAAGGTTCCCGATCCGGCACCTTCACCCCGACCGACGAGCCGTCCGGCAGCACGGTTCCCGGCACCGACGGTGCTGCGATTCTCGACGACCTGGAGACCGCCCTGCGCCGCTACGTCGCCCTGCCCTCGGACGCCGCCGTGGTCGGCGTGGTGCTGTGGATCGCCGCGACCCACGCCCAACCGGCCTGGGCGCACGCCCCACGGCTGGTCGTGCGGGCGCCGGAGAAGCGCTGCGGCAAATCCCGCCTCCTCGACGTCGTCGAAGGCGCCTGCCACCAACCGTTCATCACCGTCAACGCCACCCCCGCAGCGGTCTACCGCTCCATCACCGCCGACCCACCCACCATGCTCGTCGACGAAGCCGACACCATCTTCGGACCCGCCGCCACCGGCCACGAAGACCTCCGCGGACTCCTCAACGCCGGACACCAACGCAACCGGCCCGCGAAGCGCTACGACCTCACCAAAAACCGGGTCGAGTCCATCTCGACGTTCGCGATGGCCGCCCTGGCCGGGATCGGACGCATGCCCGACACCGTCGAAGACCGCGCCGTCGTCGTCCAGATGCGCCGCAGAGCACCCGGAGAGACCGTCGCACCGTATCGACACCGGCGCGACCGCCCGAAGCTTCAACGGCTCGCTGAACGCCTCCACGCATGGCTCCGCGACGACCTCACCGCACTCGAAGCAGCCGAACCGGCCATGCCCGTCGAAGACCGCGCCGCAGACACCTGGGAACCACTCATCGCCATCGCCGACCACGCCGGAGGCCACTGGCCCGACCGCGCCCGCCAAGCCATCCTCGACCTCCAGCAAGAGGACACCGGCGACGACCGATCCGAACGCATCCGACTCCTCGCCGACTGCCACACCGCCTTCGGCGACGAACACGCCCTGCCGACGATGCGGTTGCTCCAGCAACTCCGAGCCGATCCGGAGGCACCGTGGGCCGACTACGGCCCACGCGGGGAAGGACTCAGGGGGTGTCCCGGCTTGAGCCGGGACACCCCCTCAAGCCGGGACACCGAAAATCCCCTCATGACCTGCGGAAATAGGTGAGGTGTCCCGGCTGTCCCGGCTTGCCCCGGCTTGGGGGGCGTTTCGGGACATCCCCCGAAATCTCACTCTGCGTGACTGCCGCGGTGGCATTCCACAGCGGCGGCCCATTCGCCGTTGCGCCGAGCTTGCATCAGGAGTTGACCGACACTGCCAGGGTTGATGTTGGCCTGCTCAGCGATCTCGCGGTAGGTCAGCCCTTGGAGGCGCAACCTCACAGCCGTAGCGCGACGCTTCCTGGCCCGTCGCTCGTAGCCGACTCGCGGTTCGGCGACCATCCGGACGACAGTCCGTTCGGAGAGGCCCACCTCCGCCGCGATCTCGCGAGCAGTCCTGTTCCGGCGGCGCGGCGTGAGCGCTGGCATCAGAACGCCCGCTGCTCGATCACTGCATGACGCTGACGCTTTCCTTCTGCGAGGCTCACAGCACGTACAAGTCCTCCGGGGCGACTATTGCTTGCGAGTCCTCCGGGCGGCTGTTTCCGGCGAGTCCGCCGTTGCGTCC
>NZ_JAHLJC010000022.1:0-34211 GCF_020496255.1 Pseudonocardia sp. ICBG1142
TCAGCACTCCGCGCTCCGCGCAGGCAGCTCCACCCCGGCCCGGAAGCCGACCGAGGTGCCCAGATCGCCTCTCCCGCACCCCTCGCGCCCAGGGCCCAAAACCCACCACCCCACCGACCGCCGCCCCCTCGCAGGCGAGCTCAGCCCGTGCCCGACAGGCCGAGGCTCGTCGGCCGACAGGCCGAGGTGGCCGGTCAACTCAGCGACGACGCGGACGCTGACGGCATCCACGGCCGGGCAGGTTGCCTGCGTCTCGTCGGTCGTCGCGGACCTCGCTGCGGTCGTCACAGTCGCCTTCTCCGCTCTCGATCGCTTACGTCCACAACGTTAGCGGTTTCACGTGTTCACGTCAACACGTGAACTTGTGGCGATCACCCCTGCACATGAGTGGAGCCCGGCCCTTTCGGGGCCGGGCTCCACTCGCTGCCTCGTTCAGCTCACCCTGCGCTGCGTTCGTGGTAGGCGCCCAGGACCCGCGGGGATGCGGCCCCGATCAGAGACCTTCATGCCGCGGGCTCGTGCCCACTGAGGTGTTCTCACTAGCTTGTTGATCATGTTGTTCGGTTGTGCTCTCGGTCGACGACCGCACGCTGCCCGACACCACTGCGGGGGCCGGGCCGCAACGCTCTTGCGCCGGGCCGCGGCGACGTACTCTGCCAAGACATTCCGCAGGCGGGGCGCGTTGTCCGCCGACAGCTCAATTTCGTAGCGTTTGCCGTCGACCCCGAATTCCAGTGTCTCGTCGGCCGGCTGCCCGGTCAGGTCGTCGACCAGCCGAATCGTCTTAATCTGCGCCATCCGCGTTCTCTCCGATCAGTTCTACCGCCAATTGTCACCGGCCTAATCGTCGCGCCGGTTCGCGGACAACGCCATCCTCACTATCGCTGCCCGGCTCGTTCATCCGGGCGACAACTGTGCGCTCACTGGTTTCGGCTCTCGCGGGCGAGCTTGTCGACGCGGCTCTGGATTCGCTCGTCGTGCAGGTACAGCGCGAGCGCGGCACGAATGCGAGTGTTTTCGTCGACCCCGTCGTCGACCTTCCGCAACGCCAGTTCCCGCTTGTAGCTCGGATGCAGGTAGAGGCTGATCCTGGCAGCCTCGCTCGTGGACGCCGGCTTCAGCACCTTCGGGGGGTCCCGCCTCGTTCGAGAACTCGACTCTTCGGCGGTGGCGGCCTCGTCCTGCCCAGCCGCAGGCTCGGTCTGCTTCGCAGCTCCCTGGCGGGGCGTCGACTTTCTAGCCGGCGCTCGCCGGGCGGGCGTCTTGCGGTCCACCTTGGTCTGCCGGGCCGCTGACTGCTCGGTTTCCGGCGGCGGCTCCTCAGCCTGGGCCGGAATGTCGGCCTCGTCCTCCGGCTTCGGCGACCAGTCGAGGGTGCCCAGGATTGACTTCTTTGCTGCCATCACTTCTTCCCCTTCTTCTGTGAGGACTCGGAAGCGGCGTCAGGCCACTTCATCCCACGCCGCCCCGCGAGCAGCTTTCGATCGGCCTCCGTCCCCATCCCGAGCAGTCCGGCAAACACTTCCCTAGCAAGGGTTCGGTATTCGCGTTCAGCGGCCCGAGCAGTGGAGTGGGCACCGCCCGGCATCTGAGTGATCGGGCGCGACTCCCGCACGCAGTCTGAGTGCACCGTCAACTCGCGGATGAGGGTCCGCGCCACTGTGTATCCCAGGCTTGCGATCTCGGCGAGATCCGTCGTGGCCTGCGGCACGCTCTGAGTCTTGACCCGGCAGCCGACCAGCAGGTACGGCACCTCTTCCTTGTACAGGCTGGCGTCGATTTCTCGGAGCACAGGCCGCATGTCCATCGTGTTCACACCGGACGTCACGACTACCGCATCGAAGGCGGGCACGCCGCCGGTCCCTCTCCGCAGCACGTCCCACGCCGATGACTCCTTCGCGCGGCGGGCAGGTCGACGAGCACCAGGTCGAAGCCTTGCAGCTCACGCAGCATTGCCAGGCTCCCCTCCTGGACCTTCTCCACCGCCTCGACCTCGAACGTCATCCGCTCGCCAGCGCTCTCCACCCACTCCGTCGCCGATCGGTTCGGGTCAGCGTCGACCAGGAAAGTCCGGTACCCCTCCAGCGCCGCTAGGTGTGCCAGGTTCACTGCGGTCGTCGTCTTACCGACACCGCCCTTCGGTGAGCTGATGGCAAGCACCTTCGGCGGCCGACCTTGGTTCTGGGATGCGGACATGACCGGCACAATAGCGTCTTGACGTGTTCGCGTGAAGTCGCTATACTGTCACGCTAGGTCGAACGACTCGTAGTCGTCGATAGTCAGGACGTCCCCGAAGCCGTTGCCGCCGTAGCCGTCCATGACGGCATCGCTGATCGCCGCCTGGATTTCTTCCTCCGAGGCACCCTGCTCCATCAGGTCGGCCGCGATGTTGAAGTCCACCCCGACCGTTCCGACGTCCCGGCCACCGTCGAGCGTCCCGCTGCTCCTGGAGTACACCGAGACGCGGCCGACCGAGGTTGTCTGGGCGTTGCGCAGCGCGTTGATACGCACCCGCTGCTCGTTCGCCAGGCCGGTCACCTGTCCCGTGTCTCGGGGACTCTGCGTGCCTTTCCGCCATCGCTGCACGGTCCTCATGCTCACGCCGAGCTGCTCGGCGACCCAGCGGGTCGTTCCTCGGCCGTGCTCAGCGGTCAGGGATTCGATCGCTTCCCGCGGGTTCGCCGCCCTACCCAGGGATTGCAGGATCGTGCGCGCGTTCGGCATCACTCCGCCCCTTCCTGTGCGTCTGCTTCCGCGGACCGGATCAGCCCGTGCAGGAACCGCTCGGCCGAGCCCTTCTCGTAGGCGGCGAGCATGTCGGCGGTCAGCGGGCCGGACCGGTTCCGCTCGACCCGCCACTTGCCGGGCTGCTCGGAGAACACCAGCCCGGATGGTTCGACGTGTCCGAGTTCTGCCGACGCGAGGAACCATGCGGAGTCTCGGCGCACCCCGAGGACCTGCACACGCTCGTCGGTGATCTTGTCGAGGGCACGCCACATGTTCGCGTTGGCGAGCGTGACCACCTGGTCCGACCAGTCGCGCCGCATCGTGACGGTCTTGTTCCGCTTCTCGCTGCGGAGCATGCCGCCAAGAAAACTGGTGTAGATGGACTTCACGACCATCAGCGCGTAGGCGGCGCCCGGGTCGGTTGCGGCAGCGCTACTGAGCTGCTCCCGCGCGGTACGCATCTGCCCCGTCCAGGCGCGTAAACGCCGGCCCCTGCTGCTGGTCTCCCAAATGACTGCCTTGCTGACCGGCAGGTCGACGTCGCGGTCCCCGACGAGGTACTTGGCCGACTGCGTCGTGAGCCACTCACCCTTCCTCACACGTCCGAACGCGCTGTGTCCGGTGTCGACGTCGCGGGCCACCTGGAAGTAGCCGGGTTGCTTGACCAGTCCGTCGATGCTGCGGGGGTTGTCAACCTCCATCAGGTCGCCGTGGCCCAGCTCCACGGAACCGGCTGCGGCGAGGAACTGCGCGTTCACGTCACAGCCGGTGACCCGGTACTGCACTTCGTCCGTGATCTCGGCGCCGGGGATCAGGTGGTCGCGGAACAGCCGGAGCTTGCTGCTGATCTCCTCGACCTGGGGGTTGTGAAACTCTGCGGGCACCTTCATGTTGCCGTGCTTCCCCGCCAGTCGGGCGTAGAGCGCAACCCCGACCTCACCGGGGTAGGACACCATGCGCAGCCCGTCAGTTACCTCATGGAACCGCTCCAGACCTTGCCGCACCGTGTCCGGGTCCGAGTCCTGCACGCCCCGGTTCCGCAGTGCCGACGCGAAGTGCCGCAACTCCTCGTCAAGGGTGACGCGCTCCCGCTCATCGTCGTCGTCCTCCCGAGGGCGGATGGAGCGGGTCGCGCGTGCCGGGCCACGCCGACGAGACTGAGAGTCACGCGGTGCAGGCGCCGCCGCCTCCCGCCGGGCCTCCTGCTCCGGCTCCGGAGGCGGCGCGGGGGTCGACGTCGGGACCGGGGCTGGCTGAGAGGGCTGGCCGCCGCCTCCCATGCAGTCCCCGTGCCTGGGGGCCCCACACACCGAACGCACCACCGTGGGCTGATGGCACAGCACGCACGGCGCCGCCTGGTCGTCGATGCCACCGTGGCCGCAGAACGGACCGGGATCGGCGCAGGACGAGCAGGCTCCGGATGCCACAGGGGCCTGCTCGGTGAGCTGCGGCGTCGCCTCAATCGGGGTCTCGACCCCGGTATCCCGCGGGGGAGAGGTCTGCGGGGTCGCGGCCTCAATGGCCGGTTCGTTGTCCCCGGTCAGGGTGATCCGCCACGTGCGCTTCTTGCCGCTGCGCGGGGGCTTGCTGACGTCGACACCGGCCTCGTGCAGCGGGGCGACCACCGTCGAGAGCCGCTTGCCAAAGCTGATGGGGGTCTCCGGCCAGTACCGCGACCGGTGCAGGGTGGCGCGATTCAGTTCGCCGTGCAGCTCAGTGGAGGTGCCTTCCCAGCTCGTCTCGCCCCCGTTTCTCGCGCGGGTGCGCATCCAGGCGATCACGGCCGCGGACACCTCGTCCTCGTCGGCGATCGTCGCGGCCTGCTGACCGAGGAGACGCAGGTAGTCGCCGTACCGGTCGGCACCGTTCCCGTCGGCCAGGTCGAGGGCCTTGCAGAGCCGGGCGAAATCCGACAGACGCGGCAGGTCAAGGTCCAGCTCGTCGACGCGGGGCAGCATCCTCATCGCCTCGGCCACGCGGTCGAGCAGGGCCCCCATCAGCCGAGGCCGGATCTCCTCTCGCCGAGCCTTCAACCTCTGCTCCGAGAGCCGCTGGCCGCGGGAGAACCGCTCCAGCTCGACCGGCAGCATCCGCGTGGTCAGGTCTGCCTTCTGGGCGCCGATGTCGATCGCGGTCAAGGTGATGCACTGCTGACCACCGAAGCTGACCAGCCCGCCGTCGGTGAACAGGGCTCGGAACTGGGTGCGCCCGCCGGTGACGCTCATGCACAGCGCGTCGGACTGCCACTGCTGGAGGTTCGCGACGTTGTCCAAGACCAACGAGTGCGCCTGGCCGATCTGCACTGCCCAATCCTTCTGGTCGGTGGGCAGGCTGATCACGGGGGCGGGGGACGGGTCGACGAGCTGAGTCAGGGTCTCCGCTGCGGAGGTCTTGCCGTTGCCCGCATCGCCCGAGAGCACGAGCAGTGGGTGCGACATGTTCGGGAAGTAGCGTCCGATCAGCTCGGCCTCGGCCAGCGGCCGGTCTGCCGGGCGAACGTTGACCAGCTCCCACAGTTCGGAGAGCTCCCCCGCCGCGTGTGGGGACCGGCAGGGCTCCGGTTCGGGCGGTGTGACCGAACAGCACCGGGCTTTCCGGGAGGACGGTCCATCCGTCGGCGTCGATCTGGACTACGCGGCCCGATTCGTCCCCCAGGTCAAGCAGGATCGAGTCGTCGTGGCGGGCAACACGGTTCCCCAGCTCGATCGGCTCGGTCCGCTCGGCGTAGCCGCGCAGCATCAGCAGGACGTTGCTGCGGTGGTTGCTTTCGGCGAACTCGCCGGTGCGGTCGTGGAAGTTGGTGCACAGTTCGGCGATGAACGAGCGGCGCCCCTCGGTCAGTCGGCGGGCGACACGGGGTCCGTTCCGCGGGATCAGGTAGTGCTCCCCGGTCGTCGCCCAGACCGGCTCGTACTCCTCCAGCGCCATCTCCAGTAGTCGGCTGCCGCGGTTCCCGCCGCCGCCGACGCCCTTGCCCTTCTTCTTGCCGCCACCGTCGTTGTGGTCGTCACCGTTCTGGCGGGCACGGTCGGCGACGCTGGCGACGGACTCCTCCGCTGGGCTGGGAGCTGCGGCGGGGGCGGCCGGGCCGGGGTTCGCCCACGTCTCGGGGGAGCCCTCCTCGAGTTCGGCCAGTGTCCGGCCGGCGGCCAGGTGGTCGGAGACGTCCGCGCCGGGCTGGTCAAGCGGGGTGCGGACGACGTGGACGGTGCAGCTCGCAGTACTGAGTTCGGCTGCAATCCGCGCGGCGTAGTCGTAGCCGGGCTTGTCGCGGTCGGCGATGATCGTAACGTTCGCGCCGGCGAGGGTTTCGGTGTGTTCGGGCTTCCATTCGCCCTTGGAGCCGTCCGGCGCGGTGGTGGCGACCTCTCCGTGCGGAAGGTGCCCAGCCAGGTCGTCGGCGTTCTTTCCGCCCTCACAGAGCCACACCCGGTGGCCAGCGGCGACCGCAGCCAGGACCTCGGGGAGCCGGTAGAGCTGGACGGTTGGCTTGTCGCCGTGCTCGCACGCGGTGCAGACGCGCCGGGCCGAGCAGCTGGGGCAGTTCACCGTGTCCGCGGGGTTGAACGAGACCTTGCAGCGGTAGCAGTAACCCTTGCACTCCTTGCCGATCCTCCATTGGGTCGCGCGGGGGCCGCGGTGCTCCCACTTGAACTCTTTGCGTCCCTCGTGGGCGCGGGGCCCGGTCGGGTCGCGGCGGGTCAGGCGGTAGCGCTCGGTGCCGTCTGCCTCGGTGAACAGGCGCACCGTGCTCGTGGTCGGTAGCCCTGCGGGCGGGGCGGCGCTCTTGTCGCCCCGGGCGGGCCGGGCCCGACGCTGCGGCGTGGCAACGGCGGCCGCGGCCCGTGCCCGCGGGGCAGAAGGACGGTTCGGGCGGGTGGGCGGGTCGTCGTAGAGGTCGGTCTGCCGCAGGGCCAGCTCGTCGAAGATCTCGGCCGTGCGCTTCTGTCCGCACCGGTGGCACTTCAACAGCATCCGGCCGGGCCGGGCACCGTCCGGCGGCTTCCAGTCCGCCGAGCCGGAGGCGTCGGTGTCCGGATGGTCGGGGAGGGGGCATCGGAAGTCGACGTGATCCCCCGGACGCGGTGCCAGACACCGGCCTCGGTCAGCGCATTCAGGAACCGCTCCAGCGACACGCGGTCGCCGAAGCCGTCTGGTGGGGTGTGCGCGGGAGCGCTCAACGGGTAACCTCGCTCTTGCAGTCGAAAACCTCGGCCCGCAGAGACGTGTCTCTACGAGCTGGGAGACCTCGGGTGTGACGAGTGGACTAAGGCCGCCAAACCAAGACTCACTCGTTGCGCCGCTGCCGGAGCTCGCCCCTTCGGGGGCGGGCTTTCTACTGTTAGGTGGCCGTCACACCGACTCCTCCAGCTGGAGCTGATCGCCCCGCTCATCAGGGGCCGGCGCCGCCCAGCCCGGCGGCGCGAGCCGATGCCGCCGGGCCAGCACGTAGTTGACGTAGGCGTTGAAGTCGAGCCCGAGCTCCGCCGCCGCAGCCAGGTAGGCCGAGTGGTAGTAGCTGGCCGGGAACCGCATCGTCTTCTGGACCCGCTCGCCGTTATCGGGGCGCCCGGGCCGCCGTGATGTTGGGGCCATGCTCAATACCTTGCCGAATTCCTGATTCCGAAACCAGTGCGACGCACCACCTTACCCACAAGCCCCCTCGACCGCGTGAACGCGCGCAGGGCTGACCGTCAGCTCCCACCGCGCGGAGACGGCCGCGAAGTCTCGGGCATAGGCGCACCCGCCGGTGTCAGGCAGCCACTCCTCCGGCCCCTTGTCGCCCTTGGACCGGTTGTCCCGGGCCGACACCGCTCGCAGGTTGGCGAGATCGTTGGCGAACGCTTCGCGCCGCTCATCCGACCAGTGCGCCGCCCCGGTGCGCCACGCCAGCGACAACGGAACGATGTGGTCGACGTCGACCTCTCGGCTCGGGCCGGTGATGGTCTCGCCGCTGTAGGGGTCGGCCAGCGTGCCGGCGGTGACGTCGCAGCCGTCCTCGACAGTCGTTGCCACCATGTCGCGAGCGAGCACGGCGGCGCGGACGTCGCAGCCGGGCCCGACCGCGGCAGCCCAGCCGTCGCCGAACTCGGACCGCCGGTACCCGTCGGCCGGGCCGTCCTCGGCGATCCGCAGCGGCGGCAGCTCGGCCACCGCCGTGGGGGCCGCGAGGGCCGTCTCGACGGCCGGGGCCCCGGCCGACTCGGGCAGGGTGCTCGCCATCCCGACACCGAGGGCCGCCACTGCCACTGCGCCGGCACACCAGGTCCGCCAGGCCCCCATCAGAGGTCACCGCCACGTAGCAGCCACGCCGGTGCCGGCCCGACGGCGCCGGGCCGGGTCCCGAGCACCTCGGCGAGCTGCATCGAGCGGTGCTCGTCTTGGGTGACCGCCAGCGCGGCGCCTGCCGCCGCGCACAGCTCCAGATCCACGTGATCGCAGTAGCTCGACTCCAGGGGGCGCGGCGCCGCGGCCTCACCTGCGATGCTCACGTGGGGGCCGGTCCGAACTGGGGGCGACACCTGCCGTGGGAACAGCTGCCCCCACGTTTGCTCGCTGATCGTGCGTCCGGGCCGGGCCGTGACGATCCACGTGGTGAAGAAGCGGTGGCAGTCGCCCCGCTCCTTGATCTGGTCGGCCTGCACGACTTGGACGATGTGCACCGCCGCGGACCCGCAGTAGTAGGCCAGGCACTCTGCGCTGAACGGCAGGTCACCGTCCTCGACGAGGACCAGGGGCCAGAAGTAGCGCCGAGGCTCGTAGCCGATGAGGTCCCGGTGCTCGGCCCTGACCGCGCGCATGATCTCGAACCGGCGCATCACCTCCGCCTGCACCAGGGTCCGCAGGTCCTCCGCCTCTGCCTCCTCGGTTTCGCGGACGTGCGCGTTCGCCCATCCCGCCAGGTTCCCGTAGTCCCTGCGAACCCTGCGGCCGGTGATGATGGCTCCCCAGCCCTGTGCGAGCAGGTAGGCGGCCAGCGCTCGGGCGACCGTCGCCTTGCCGCTGCTCGCGGGGCCGGTCACCAGAACGTGGCGGTCCTCGTCGAGGTTGACCGCGGCGAGGCCAGTGTCGGTGAACCCTAGCGGCAGCACATGGTCGTCGAGCGCCGCAGCGCTGTGCGGGGTGATCCGCAGGCGCCCGGGGCTGTAGAGGTGTGTGGTCATCGAATACTCCTGTTCGTCGAGGTGGGCGTCGTCGCCCGCGGGGAAGGGGCCGGGTGGTCCTCCCGGGCCGGCCCCTTCCCCTTGCGGCTAGGCAGCCAGCAGTGCGCCGACCTGTTCGTCGGGGTTGACCCACGCGGATTCGGTGCCGGGCTCGACGAGCGCGTAGGTGCGGCTCAGGAAGCTGCCGAGCCGGTTCGCTCGCATGTGGGCGATGGTCGGTCCGTGCGCGATCCGGACAGCGTCGCCCACGGTGGCCGGTTCGATGGCGACCTGCTCCCGACAGCCGACCGGCTCGAACAGGCCGGCGGCGAGCAGGTCGCGGGCGATCGTCCGGTAGCAGCCCGCCGACAGTCGGCTGGCCGGACCGTTCGACAGCCCTCCGCGCGCGAGCAGCCAAACCGACCACGGATCGGTCCGCGGGTCGTAGAGCGCGACCGTCCAGACCTGCATCGGGAACGGCTTGACCACTTGCAGCAGCAGGGATTCCTGGCAGCGCCGCGCTGTGTGCTTGGTCTTCATTTCTTGACTCCGTCCTCCCGTTCCCAAACAGGTTTCCTGTCCAGTGCACTCGCCCGAACAGAGGCACGCGGTCCCTGCCTGTCCAGCTGTTGCGCGACCAGGGCCCCAAGTGTCATGTGTGGGAGGTGTAGCGCCATCGCAGCGGTGGGTCCCAGGCTCCGTTGATGGTGATAAATCCGAACCGCATTCGAATGGGTGCACGCACTCCGGCTAGCAGCTTCCTGAGCGCTGTCATGCGTTGACCGTCTCCGCCTTCTCGCTCTCGCGGTAGAGGTTGTTCCATTCCATCAGCTCGACCTTCGGCCACGCCTTTGCGCGGCCGACCAGAGTTTCGCCGGGGATCGTTCCGTTCATGCGCCGGCGGCGCTTGTTGAAGGTGTCCTCCTTGATTTCGAGGAAGGCTGCGGCAGCCGCGGCGCCGATGATCAGATCAGGGTCGGTTTCCGCCGCCTCATCCGAACCCTCGTTCGAGCTGTCCGAGGCGTCCTCGGTCTCGTTCTCCGAGTCACGGTTTAGCGCGTTCACGTTAATTTCGTTGATCTCGCTGTCTGTGTTTTCAACGCCACTACCTGCGGATTCTCCGGCCGCCTGCGCGACCATCGCCAGGGGGCGTGACGCCGACGGCTCGGGGGTGTCCCCCCTGCCTGCCTGTCCCGGGACACCGGAGTCGATCTCCGCAGGCCCGTCCACCCAGAGGGGACGGGGGGACACGGCGCCCGTCGGCACTCCGACCACCTGCGCGAGGCGCTCGGCGCGCTCCTCGTTGGCGGCCTCCGAAACGGCGATTCCTGCCTCCGCACAAAGGCGCGCCTCGGCGTCGGTAATGGCGGCGAGCTGCACGTCGCGCGGCTCTTCCGGACCGATTCCGTACACCGCTCGGCCCTTCTTCGACGGCACCTTCTTCCGCTTGTTTCCCTGGAACGTCATAACCCAGCTCGACTGCGTTTGCGGGCCCGACAGGATGCGGAACATGTACTGGTCGCGCATGTCGGAGTTCAGAAACACGTTGAGATTGTTCTGCTGTGCCAGTGTAATCACGTGAATTGCGGCCTGGCGGCCGCGCCACAGGATTTCCTGCATCCACACGAGCGGCTCCGGCTCGCCCTTACCCGGAATCGAGGTGCCGTCCTCCTTTAAACCGCCGCCCTCGCGCTTCCACCACGACTTGATGGCGACTGTGAGAGACCCCTTCTCGTCCTCCATCAGGAAGAGCGGCTCGAAGTAGTCCTCCGGGTTTTCCCGCATTGGCGCGATACCCAGTTCGTCTGTTCGCTCGACGTAATTTTCGATGAACTCGTAGCGACGGTTCATCTCTTCCCGGATCTCCCAGATCGCCTTGATCTGCCCCTCCAGCGTGGTCCTGATCTCGACATTGGGGCTGGCGTTTCGGAATGCGCCAACGAAACCGATCCGCTTGGGGTCCACGATGACTCCGCGCCAGCCGTGAAGAAGCAGCTGAGCAGCGATGACATTGGCGCTGGTGGTCTTTCCCCACCCGGTTGAGGCGGCCAGCGACACGTGCGGGGTCTTCGTCTTCAGCGGGATCGTCACATCACCGCTGGTGTCCCTGCCGATCAGCGGGTTCAGCGGGTTGCCGCTGCGCAGTTCATCCCTGGTGACCGTGAACGCGCCGGGCATGCGGGTGGGGTGGCGGAACTCGAGCATCAGATCCCTCTTCCTGTTGTGGGCTTCCCACTCACCGGGAAGCCGGGGGCACACGATCTTGCTGATGGCGCTCACGTCTTCGTCGTGACCGGCATAGCGGGCGGGGTAGTGCAGTTGGATTCGTGCCTCGTCGTCGGCCAGGTCGTTCACCTTCACGTGAGGCCAGACCCGGACCGCTCGGCTGGCCTCGACCGCGCGCACAAGCCAGCCGACAAGGCGAGCGAGCATCCGGGCGCCCTGGCCGACCCCCTCGGTCTCCCCGAGGGCACGCGCCTTGGTCACCCAGTCCTGCTCGGCGATGGGGGTCACGAACCGCCGCAGCCAGCCGGCAAACCGGTCCGCACGGCGGGACAGCCACGAGTCCTCGGCAGTGAGGCTTACGAGCGGTTCGATCGGCTCCCATGTCCAGGTGCGGTTCGGAAATGCGACCCATCGCATCGGGTCGCTCTGCGGATCGTGCCCGAGCTTCCCGGCGGCGTACTCCCACCAGGGCGCGACGATCGGGCCGTAGCGACGTCGCACCCGGGCTCGCACAATGCCCCGCACCGCCGTCGCCGCGACCGCGGTGAGACCCGTCAGCGTCGCAACAGTCGGCAGTGCGAACATGCCGCACACCCACGCGACGGCGAGAGCTCGCACCAGCTGCCGGTGCCAGCCCGGCCGGCGAGCCCACGTGGAACGCGGGATGCCCTCGGCGCGGGACAGCCGCACCTCCTCCGGCACAGACGGAGCCCACGTGCGATAGCGCGAGTCGTACCGGCCCGGGGACCTCAGCACCACCTGTCCGGCTGCGAACCGGTAAGTCCTCGTCATGGTCAGCTCGACCAGCAGCCACAGCGGGCCGTGCGCGAGCATCCGACGGCCGCCAGCTCGTTGACGCATTAGCTTCATCGCGTCATCCCTCCATCACTGCTTTGTGCGATCGCGTTTTCACGTGACCACTGTCGCGTACATTGCCGCTCGTCATCGCAGCCTCGGTGCCTCACTTGACTCAGGTCTCGATATGGGGTCGCGCGACGATCCAGCCAGCCCGCAGACGGCTGCCGTCCGGGTCGACCGGCGCCTCCGAGCAGTGCGACCCGTCCCCGTGCCACACCGTCAGGTCCTGGTATCGAGCGTCGTAGTTGCTGCCGGTTGTGCTGGAGTCTCCGCACAGCGGGCAGACGGCGCCGCCGCTCACCGGCCCGTCGTCGGGAACGGCCGCGGGGTTCTGGCGGGCGCAGCTGCGTTCGTCGTCACCCCATCCGGCGTCGGCCCGGCCCATCATGCGCTCGACCCCTCGCTTTGCCAGGGCCGCAGCCCGGTTCGCCCGCGCCGGTGCCGCGCACGCCCTGATCGACCGGGAGTAGGCCGCCCATGCGGCGCCCAGGCCGGCGCCGCCGGCCCCGGCGGCGACAAACTGCATGATCTCGGTGATCGTCATAGCTTCTCCTCGTTCGGTCTTGCCCCCCAGAGCGGGGCTGTCCTGGCGGTTTCACGCGATCGCGTGTTCACGCGTGCTGCGGCTTCTTTGCGCCTGGCATGGGTGTCGGCGCTGCTGCCGGAGATCGCCGCGTGCGGCGTGTCAGCGCGGAACGCGATGACCGTTGTCGCATCGAGCGCGGGCTGCAGTTCGCAGTGGCCGGCCGGTGCGACGCAGGCCGGTGCTATGCCGGTCGCCCGCGTCGCACCGGCGCCGTCGTGCCTCGCAGTCACGCCGCATCCCAGTCCTGCTCGGCCGCAAGCAGGTCCGGAAGCGAGGGCCGACCCTGGCGGCGACGCAGGATCGCTCGCTCGTCCTCGTCGAGGCCGCCCCACACGCCCCACGCCTCGTTCTCAATGCCCCACTCGCGGCACTGCGCCTGAACCGGGCAGTTCGCGCACACCTGCTTCGCCCCCGCCGTCTCGCGGAGGCGCACGTCGCTGCCGAGCTCGCCGGCCGGGAACATCAGGTCGTCCATGCGGGCCGCGCAGGCGCTCTGGTGGCGCCAGTCGTGCTCTGCGCTGCCCCTGTCAGCGTCGAGGATCAGGGCGGTGAGCTCGGCCGTCAGGCCCCGCTCGGCGGCCTTGACTCGGATCGTTCGGGCGTTGGTGCTCACGCTGCACCACCTCCAGTCGTCTCGTTGCTGATCTCGTCGAGGTCGGCGTGGGTCTCGCCGAGGACGTTTGCGATTGCTGCCAGTCGGGTCGTCACAGCCAGGAGTGCGACCTGCATGTCGGGTTCACGCCCGGCCAGCCATTCGGCCCTCAGCTCTCGGGCCACCCGGAGCAGGTCTTCCACCTCGCCAGCGCACTCGTCGACGGCCCGTGCTGCGCGTTCCGCCCGTTCGCTGACCGACCCCGGCTCCGCAGAGACCCCTGTGTTATCCACCTGCTCCGGGTCCGGCTCCGGGACTCGCGCGACCGGGAGGGCGATCACCTGCGCCATCACGCGGCCTCCTCCTCGATCTGCTCCGCCGCGTTAGTCATGCCCCGCGGGGGAAGGGCGGGGACGGGGGCGAGCTGCTGGTCGTCGCGGCGGGCTGCTCGGAAGCGAGCCACCAGGACGATCAGGCCGATGGTCACGGTGAACAGCGCCACCGCCACCGCGAGCAGGACCGTCCCGATCTCGGCGATGCGCTCCAGCTGACGGCTCTGGCTGGTCGCCACGGCGGCGACGCCCAGGAGCGCGCTGGCCGGCAGGACCACCGGCCAGAGGCCGGCTCCGCGGCGGCGCGGGCGGGCGAAAACTCCGGTGCCGTTCATCATTGCGTTCCTCCGTTGCTCGGCCGGGGCATTCGGGCCCGCACCGCCGGTGGTGTGTGCGTTCGTTGCTGGTCACTGCTGATCTGCGCTGTCGAGCAGTTCGCCTGCCCCATCCACGGCCCGCTCCCACGGGCGAACCAGGACCTCCCCTGCGGTCCCGGTGAGGACCTCCGGCCGCTTGCCTTCCAGGACCGGCCCGCCGAACTCGCCGATCGAGCGGGTCGCTCCGGCGGTCGCTGCCGGCAGGCCGGCGCCGATCGGCGTGGTGACCAGCAGCAGCAGCGCGATGCCACCGAGCACCAGCGCTCCGAGCGCGGAGCCCGCCTTCGCGAGGGCGACTGCCGCGATCAGCAGGACAACGATCAGCAGGAACAGGGCGGCGTAGAGGCTCATCGGGCTGCTCCCTCACAGGTCCGGCTTGGTGGTGATCACGAGTGCGATGGCCTCGGCGGTGGCGATCCGCTTACGGACCTCCGCCAGGTGCACCAGTGAGGCCGCCGCGGACCCAGGGTCGGGCGACCCGGCCGGGCCGAAGCTCTGCAAAGCCGCGATCACGTGGGCTGCGCTGGACACCAAGGCGTCGGGCAGGTCACGGGCCACCGATTCCAGGGCGTCGGTGCACAGCACGGCGGCGACCTCCGCCACGCCCTCCGCCTCATGGGAGGCGATGGCGTGCGTGTGGTCGGCGAGCCGTCGGAGCAGTGCCGCGTGGACCAGCTGGCCTCGGTCCTGGGGTGCCATCGGTCTACCTCTCGGGTTCGTCGGGTTCGGTCAGGTCAGGAGGCCGCGTGCAGCTGGCGGTGCGGCTCGGCGCTGCCGATCTCGCGGTTGCCCGCCTTCTCGTTGTCGCGGTTGCGGACGTCGTAGACGTAGGAGGTCTGGGTTCGGACGCCCCGCTCCTCCAGCCAGGCGACAACGTCCTTCGGGTCGGCGCCGGGGCCCAGGCGGGTCAGGGCGTGGCGGATGGCCGCGGCCTTCTTCATCCCCTCCAGCTCGTTAGGCGTCTCGTCGCTGTCGTGCTCGCTGGTGTCGTCGGCGCGGCCGATGTGGCCGTGCAGCCGCTCGGTCTCGACGGCCGTGGCCTTCGCGCGAGCCAGGTCGACCGCCGTCGCCGGGTCGGTGACGTTCTCGAGCACGGCTTCGCGCCATGCGCGGGCCGTCTCCCCGGGGGCGACCAGCCAGCGCGCGAGGCGGAAGCGGGGTGTCGGGTCCTGCACGGCGCCGCGCTCGCGGAGCTGGTCGCGGCGCATGGCGCGCAGCGTCCGGTCCCACAGCACGACCGCAGAGAGGGTGGCCGCGGCGAAGTAGAGGGCGGCGGCCGTGTTGAGGGTGGTTCCCCACCAGGCGTTGAGGCCGGCACCGCCGAGGGCGTAGAGCCAAGTGAGCGCCCGGTTGAGGAACGCGGAGTCCCCGGCGAGCACGTCACGGACGGCGAGCACCGCCGTGTAGGCGGCGCCGGCGTCGAGCACGAGCGGAACCAGCACCTCCCATCCACCGGTGAGGCCGAGAGCGCCGGCCCCGGCTTGGGTCAGGCCGTGGAACGAGGCGGCGGCCGGGGCGCCGACGACGACGGTGAGCATCGCGCCGGAGAGCGCTACCTGGAGCTGGCGGCGGCTGGGTCGTGGGATGCGTGCGCTGCGGCGGTTCGGCTTCATCTCAGGTTCTCCCTGGTTGGCGGGGCGAAGCATGTCCACAAGTTAGCCCTCTCCACATGTTCACGTCAAGACGTTAAAGCGTGACAACTTCACCTCTGGCCGCTAACGCTGCAGTCACCCCAAAGGAGCGGTCGGGTCCGCGGGCCGCCAAGCGCGCACCGGGCCGCCGCCCCGCCGCCCATGCGACACCGCACCCACCGCTGAAACGGAGGCGTCGAATGGCCGGAGACCGGCACCGCGGATCTGTCGCATACAGAGAGCGTGACGACCCGAAAGGAGGAACGGAAGGTGTTTCCCGTTGCCTCCCGTTGCCGTATTTTGGAAACAGTTGGCAACACCTATCGGATCGACCGGCTGGAGTGTTCCTAGTGTTCGGTCAGGAGCTTCGCGCGGCCCGCACACAACGGGGTCTCGGCCTGCGTTCGTGCGCCGCGAAACTCAACTACTCCCCAGGTCAGCTATCGAAGGTCGAGACCGGGAAGCGGGCCCCCACCCAGCAGCTCGCCCAGGCCGTCGACCTGCTGTTCCGCGCTGGTGGGCACTTCGAGCAGCTCTGGGTGGCCGGTCGGCAGCAGGTACCGTCAGCAGCGAGCAGCTCGCCCGGCGAGCCGCTCATTGCACAGGAGCTGCCGAACGGAAAGGTCGTATTCGTGCCCGCGTCGCGCCGACAATTCATTCAAGGCATGGGGGCTGCCGCGGCAGCGTCGCTTCTCAGCACAATTCCCGCGGCTCCGGCAGCTGCCGCGGACGTTAAGCCGCTCGCCCATTTTCAGGCTGCGCATCGACTTCTCATCGACACCGACAACATGCTCGGTGCCTCCACCGCCCTACCGGGCGTGCACGAGCAACTCCGCTCCCTCCACGCGATTCGTCAGACCATCCGGGGAGCTGACGCCCGCGACCTCCTCAACATGCAGGCCCGGTTCGCCGAGCTGGCCGGCTGGATGTGCCAGGACCTCGGCGACTTCGAGCAGTCCCGATACTGGCTCGACCGGGCCCTGGAGTGGTCCTACCCGGCTGGCGACCCCGAGCTGACCGCCTACGTGCTCGCCCGCAAGAGCCAGCTCGCAGGCGACATGGGCGACGCACTCGGCGCCATCGACCTCGCCGACGCCGCCGCAGCAGCGGCTCCGAACGAACGCATCGCCGCCATCGCCCACACCTTCGGTGCGCACGGCCACGCCCTCGCCGGCAGTGTCGACGCTGCCGAAGCCACCTACGACGGGGCACGCCACACCGCCGACCAGTTCGACGGCGAGTCCCCGTGGGGGGTCTGGCTCGACGACTCCTACATCGACATGCACCGCGCCCGCAGCCTGTCCACCCTCGGGCGGCACGACGACGCGGTTGAGACCTTCCGGGCCGCCATCACCCGGCTCCCGGCCGGTTTCCACCGTGACCGCGGCGTCTACCTCGCCCGCGAAGCAATCGCCCACGCCGGAGCCCACGACACCGCCGCCGCCTCGCAGGCCGGCCTCCAGGCTCTCGCCATCGCCCGCGACACCCGCTCCGGCCGGACCGCGACAGAGCTGCGCCAGCTCGACGTCGCCCTCGCCGAGCAGAACGGGCCACATGCTGTCGCGTTCCGGGAGGCGATGCGGGACGCTACGTTGACCGCCTAGCACCCGCGGAGGAAAGGAGCGCGCGTGCGCCCGTACGTCCTGCTCAGCGTCGCGACCAGCATCGACGGCTACATCGACGACCTTGGGGTCGATCGCCTGCTGCTGTCCAACGACGCCGACTTCGACCGCGTGGACTCTGTCCGCGCCGAGTCCGACGCCATCCTCATCGGCGCCGGCACCCTCCGGGCCGACAACCCGCGGCTGCTGGTCAACAGCGCGCAGCGGCGCGAGCAGCGTGTCGCTGAGGGACGGTCCGAGTACCCGTTGAAGGTGACCGTGACCGGCAGCGGCAAGCTGGCCGCGGATTTCAAGTTCTGGCACCACGGCGGGCAGAAGCTCGCCTACACCACCGACACTGGCGAACCAGTCTTGCGGGCCGAGCTGGGCGAGCTCGCCGACGTGCACAGCCTCGGCGCCGAGATCGACTTTCCGGCGATGCTCGACGACCTCGGCCGCCGGGGCGTGCGCCGCCTCATGGTCGAGGGCGGCGGGTCGATCCACACCGCTCTGCTGTCGCAGGGGCTCGCCGACGAGCTCCACATGGTCATCGCGCCGCTGCTCGTCGGCCAGAGCGGGGCCCCGCGGTTCGTGAGCCCAGCCGAGTTCCCCGGCGGCCCACGCAACCGGATGGCGCCCGCAGAGAGCCGCCAGATCGGGGACGTCACACTCCTGCGGTTCCTGCCTAAGCAGAGCGCTGTTGCCTGACAACCACCACACCTGGCTCCGGCAGACGATCGCGCTCGCGCAGCAGTGTCCGCCGAGCGGCACCGCGTTTGCCGTCGGCGCGCTCATCGTGGTCGGCGGTGAATGCGTCAGCACGGGCTACTCGCGGGAGACGGGGCCGCACGAGCACGCCGAAGAGGTCGCTCTCGCCCGGCTCGGCACACCGCCGGCGGGGGCCACGCTCTACAGCAGCCTCGAACCGTGTTCGCAGCGGTCCAGCAAGCCGCGCACCTGCACAGAGCTGATCCTCGACTCCGGTATCCGACGGGTCGTGTTCGCATGGCGGGAGCCCGACCACTTCGTGACCGACGTCCAGAGCACCCGCATCCTGCGCGAGCACGGGGTCGACGTCGTTGAGGTCCCCGACCTTGCTGATGCCGCCAGGGCAGTGAATCGCTCGGTCCTCGCACGTTAAGCCCTCGGCTCCGCTGCGGGGCCGGGCCGGACCGCGTACGGCAACAACCGCTGCTCGTCATAGGAGCCTCCCAGCTCCCGGATACGCACCGGGGTGCCGCTCTCCGGCGCCTCGACAATCTGGTTCCCGCCGAGCGAGAGCGCCACGTGGTGCACCCCAGACTCGGCGCCGTTCGACGACCAGAACACCAGGTCGCCGGGTTGCGTCTGCTCACGCGGCACCTGCTGGCCGGCCTTCGTCTGATCTCTGCTCACCCGGGGGATCTGGACGCCAGCTGCCTTCCACGCCTGCATCGTCAGGCCCGAGCAGTCGTACTCGTCGGGTCCTGTTGCCCCCCACACGTACGGCTTGCCGAGCTGTGCGTGCGCGAACTCCACCGCGTGCCCGCCCGCTCCGGCCTCGGCCGACCCCCCGCCACCAGGTGCCGGCGCCGCCGCGACCGGCGGGCACGCCAGTCCGGCTGCCGCATCGCCGCCGAGCGTTGCCAGCAGGTCTGCGGCAGCCTGCTCCCACCGCGCGTAAGCGTCCGGGAACGCTGACGCCTGCACTGCCTGGGCTGCCGCGGTTAGCGCCATCTCTGCCCACCCTGGCAATTCGAGGAGCCGTTCGTAGAACATGCGGGCCGCGTACGCCGGATCCTGAATTTCCGCTGGTGACCCCCAGCCCATCGAGGGCCGCTGTTGGAACAACCCGAGCGAATCCCGGTCCCCGCCCGACAGGTTCCGCAGCGTCGACTCCTGCATAGCGGTGGCAAGCGCGATCCACTGCGCCCGAGGTGGGGCGCCCATCTCTTGACCTGTCGCGGCAATCACTGCGGCATTGGCGCGCTGTTCGTCATCCCACTGCTGGCCATCCGCGGCCGGCTCCCCGGGTGGTGGCGGGGCTGCCATCCCGGCGACGCAGCCAGCCGTGCCGGGGCTGACGCCGCCCCCGGAGCTGCTCAGTACCGCCATCAGTGCCACCACCAGCATCAGCACCATCACCATTCCGAGGGCCACGCTGGTGATCACGATGCGGCGGCCGGTGCGGGTCCGCAGCGCGTAGTACGCCGCCGCGGAGGCCAGGGCTGGGGCCGGCACTACGCGGTTCCCCTCGTCTCTTCCTCCGGGGCCAGGCTGCTCACCCGCCAGCCGCCATCGCCGGTGTCGACCATCTCGACCCGCAGGGTCAGGGTGTCGAGTGGGACGTCGGCGATCGCGGTCCCTGGGTCCGGGCTCTCCCGCAGCGTCGCCGGTCCGAGCACCTGCAACGCCGGCACATTCCTCGGGTCAACCTGCGCCAACGTGACTGCCCCGTACTCCTCTGTCACCAGGGGTTTCAACTTCGCCAACCACTCCCGCTGCGGCGGGCTGCTGTCCACCCACAGCTCCGCCACCTTCACCGCCAGGTCCCGCGGGGGAAGGGTCTGGCTCGGCGGGGCGGGAGGCTGCGATGGAATGCTCGGAGGGGGTGCCGCCGTGGTGGCCGGCGGGGGCGGGGCCGCTGCCTCGGGTGCCGGGGTGTCGCCTGTCGACGTGAGCGACGACAGAAGCAGTCCACCGACCAGGGCGGCGGCGAGCATCCCGAAGAACCGGGCCCGCGACCGCAGGAGCCATCCGACCAGCGCGCGCCAGATCATCGTGGCCTCCTGTTATGCGCGACGGCGCCAGTTGTGGGGGCTGCGCCGACCGGTGTCCCGGGCCGGTGTGGGCGCCGGCCCGCTCCTGTCGGCCGGTAGGCGCCGACGCCGGCCCCACGAGCGCCGCCGACGTTCCGCGCCGACGCTGCGCGTCGCGCGACGGTGACGGCGGGATTGCCGACTGCACGAGCCGCGGTCTGCTCACCGCGAGGGGAGGGGCCCCGGCTCCGTCCCGACGGTCCTGTCTCCCCTCGGGTCGACCTGTGCCCCGTGGGCGATGGGTCGCCACCGGAGCGGCCCTTCTCCTTTCGCTCGTCCGGCTTGCCCGTGCCGCTCCCGCGGCCGCCGCCGTCGGGCCGGTTCGGGCCGCCGCCGTCGGGCCGGTTCGGGCCGCCGCCGTCGGGCCGGTTCGGGCCGCCGCCGTCGGGCCGGTTCGGGCCGCCGCCGTCGGGCCGGTTCGGGCCGCCGCCGTCGGGCCGGTTCGGGCCGCCGCCGTCGGGCCGGTTCGGGCCGCCGCCGTCGGGCCGGTTCGGGCCGCCGCCCTCGTCGGGGCCAGGCCGAAGTCCGCCCCGGCCGGGAACGACCCGCCGGCTGAGGGCGCCCACCAACTCCTGATGCCGCTCCGCGTCAACCCGCACCCCTGCCCGGAACCGACGCTCTCCCTTGATCCACGATCCGGCCCGGCCGACACGAGAGCCGATCGATCCCGCTTGCCCCCGGACCGACTCGATGATCCCCACCAGCGAAACAACCGGCTTCATTATCTTAAACAGAACAGCGGTCGCCACCCACACCACCAGAATTGCGCCCCACGACCCGAGTTCACCTTGCGCCATGAACATCACAATGATCGCGTGCACGATTGCAGCGACCGCAGCAACGAGGCCACCCAGAATCACCGACCCCACCACCTTCACCGACTTCTCAGTGGTATTGGGTCGCATAATTGCCAGTAGCGCGACTAGTGGGGCTCCGACGGGGATCAGTGCGAGAAACACGTACATGACGTACTGCACGAGCGACGCGAAAATCTGGAGCAGCGACACCGGGGCGATCTTCGCCAACGCGAACAGGCCAGCCGCCGTTCGGGAGTCGCCGCGCCCCTGAATCGAGCGATACTCCATCGGTGGAGCATCGTCGGCGATCGTCCGCCACTGCTCGTCCTTCTCCTCGATCAGGTCCTCGCCGCCGCTCCCCTCGTTGACCTGCTGTTCTTCTGCCCGGTTGAGCGCCTGCTGCTCGAACAGCTGCCAGGCGCGCTGCTCGTCACCGTTGACGCCGACCTCGCCGTCCTTCCACGCCTTCCACAGCAGTTCGCGATAGATGACGTTCCGCATCCCGTAGGACGGGTCTTCCTCCCCGGAGAGGTTGCCCGACGGGAATGCTACCTGCGCCGTCTTTTGCATGGCGTCGTCGATCGCGGTCCTGATGACACCACTCAGATCGTTGGACAGCTGTGCGCCCGAGCCGAACGACAACGCCACAACCGTGATGGCAGCAAGAATCGCACCGGCCCGGGTCATCACTTCACCGATATCGCCGCGCTGGCTCGCTATCAGCATGACGGTGGCCGCCACGACCAGAGCTGCCCCTGCCCACGGGGAGAAAATGGCTTCGCGCACCGGGTCGGCCGACTCGCGGGCAGCTTCGGCAACCGTGTCAGTAGCGTCAATGCTGGCGGCCAAGTCTTTGAGCCCCTGCTCGGCGGCGAACAGGATTTTGCCTGTCCCCAGGAACATGTTTCCGAACATGGTGTCGATCAGGGCTGCGGGGTCACGAATGTTGCCTCCGCAGCCCAGATCGTAGGTCGACCATTCCAGGCCGCCGTACCCGTAGGTGCCGAGCGGGTCGATCCCGTCCAGGGCACCGCCAGCAGGGACACCTTCGGCGATGCCCGGGTTGAGCGACCCGGCCGGGCCCGATGTGGGGCCCGTCGGGGCCGGAGCTTCCCTACAGCCCCAGGGATCGGCGTCCTGTGCTGTGGCGGTCCCCGCACCGAGGGCCGCCAGCCCGGTCACCATCGTGGTCACGACCACGAAGCGAGCCAGGGACCGCCACAGCCGCCCGCGGGGTCTCATCGGTCGGAGCGCGTCGGCACTCACGACTGGGCCCGCGCGGCGTTGGTGTCCAGCGCCGACCGCAGCGAGGCGAAGTGGTCGCCGCCGAGGTCGAGCCGGACGTCTTCGCAGTAGCTCCCTGAACGCCACACGAACTCGCGCGGTGCGTCTGCGCTCGATCCGTTGCCGAGTCCCGGTGTCTCCCCGACCGGCGAGGTCGACAGATCCCCGAGGCGCCCCTCATAGCCGATGTCGGTCGGGATGCGTAGCAGTCGCAGCGCGTCCCGTTGTGCCTCGTCACCGAGGGTCCGGCCCACGAACACGTCGTGGCACAGGGAGGCGAGGCCGGTCTCGTCGCCGCCGCCGAGGCGGAGGACATCCGAGGCGAGCTGCCCGGCGACCAGGACGCGAGTGCGGAACTTTCGGTTGTCCCGGGAGAACTGCGTGATCAGTGTCTTTCCGGTCGCGGTGGCCGACAACCAACGCAGCTCGTCCAGTCCGACCATCTTGGGGGCGTTACGGGGCAGCTGGTAGACGCGTCGATAGGCCAGCCAGGCGGCGAGGTGCATCAGGGGTAGCGACAGTTGCTCGTCGATGCTCCAGTCCTGCTGGTCGACATGCTCCCGCGGGAGGGAGAGGCCGCGGGTCGACAGCACCAGTAGCCGGTCGGTGTCACTGGCCCATGTCTCGCTGCCCGGTTTCCCCAGCAGCAGTCGCGCCGGGCCCGAGGTCGACAGGATCGGTCCGAGCGAGCCGGCGAGGCGATACCCGTCGTTCCCTGCGTGGCGGAGGGCGTCGATGACTTCTGCGAGGTCGTGGTTCGGACCGGTGCCGACCCGGTCGACGGCCTGGAGGAGAAGTTGCTGTACGTCCCCGGTCCGGCGAATCGACGCTGGGAGGAGCTGGGTGAGGACGCTGATTACGAGGGTTGAGCGCTGCGCCTGGGCGGCGTCGCAGTCCCGTTCCCATGCTTCCTGGCCTTCCCTGCCGGCCGGGTAGCGGTCTGGTTGGGGGTCGCTGATCATCGAGTAGGGGTTGAGGGTCCCGGCTGGGGCGTCGAGCAGGGCCAGTCCCCGCGCGTACGGGGCCAGCTCGGGCATCTTCGTCAGCTCGGTCAGCGGTCCGGACGGGTCGAGCAAGGTGACGTAGGCCGACAGCGAGCGCACGGCCTGCGCAGCCAGCGTCCCCATCAGGAAGGTCTTGCCAGAGCCCAATCCGCCGATCACGGGGGTGAGGCCGGAGACCTGCTGGTTGTCCATGTCGTGCCACGGGTTCCACGGGATCACCCGGTCCGAGGTGCGGGACGTGAATGTCAGCGGGCCGTACTGGTCGCCGATGATGTCGGTGGCGACTGGTACAGCCATGGCCGCGTGCCGGACGCTCATGCGGCGCCGGTAGGCAGTGGTCGCCAGGGGCTCGCCGGGGATGAACTCGCGGGCGAGCGCGTGCTGCGCTTCGCTGCGCTCGACTGCGATCTTCGGGTGGTAGAGGTGGCGCAGTTGCTCGAACGTCTCCAGCGCCTCCGCTTCGGTTTCGCCCGGGATCGCCAGGCGCCACCAGCCTTCGCAACGCGCAGACAGGCCAGTGTGGTCGGTGTCCAGCTCGTCGCGCACCTGTGAGGCGAGGTCGATCTGTCGGGCCAGCACCGGTGGGGCGTCAAGGCCGTGCTCGGATTCGTAGTGCGACTGCTGCGCGTCGACCCGTGCCGCGACATGCCGCAGGCTCCGGGCCGACACCTCCTGCGGCAGTACTCGCATCCGGCCGGACCACTCGACCGGGGCTGCCAGCTCGTCGGTGACAGTCATCCACGGCAGGTCGGTCACGGGCACGTCGATCTCGCCCATGCGGCCGAGGGAGGCGACCAGCAGGTGTCGGTCGTGCCGGCGGCCACCGGCAACTCCTCGGACCTGGAGGGTCGGCGCATACGGCTCGGAGGACCACTGCGCGAGGCCCTCGACCGCGGCCATGTCCTCGGCCTCCCACTCGGTGTGCGGGGCCGCAGGCAGGATCGTCTCCGCCGGCAGGCCGAGTGCGCAGGAGCGGTACAGCAGGTGGAGCATCTGTGCTGCGTTGACCGGCTCGGCGGCCAGGGCCGAGGTCGCCATCAGCGAGTCGACGCGCCGGATTTCGTCGTCGAGCGCGGAGAGCTCGGCGTCGACCCAGCGGCCGGCGAGGTTCGCGACGCGGTGACTCGACGAGGCGGCCAGGCGGTCGCCGAGGGTGCCGAGCTTGCTGCGGCCCTGCCTGATCTCCACACCGATGAAGACCTCCTTGATGGCCTTCGGCGACTGCAAGGCCCGCGCCTGCTCGGCCAGCAAGTGTTCCTCCCAGCTCACCCCGTCGGGCTGGTCGGGCAGCGGCCAGGCCCACTCGTCGTGCAGGCGGGCCCAGTCCGCGGCGGGAAACGGCCGCCAGGTGACCCGCCAGTGCAGCCACCGGCCGACGAGTTGTGTCAGTGCCAGACCCGTCGTGCTGATCAGTCCCTCGCGGTCCTGGTCCGAGCGCATCGACCATGGGCGCGGGGCGAGCCGGTACCATGCGGTCGTGCCGGTGGTGGCGCGCACGAGGTGGCCGCTGATCCCACGGATGGCAAGGTTCGGCGCGTACTCCTTGATCTCCGGGTCGTGACCGGTCTGAGGTGGCGCCGGGCGCCGGCCCCTACGTGGCTTCCTCTCGTCCCGCCGCTGGCGCCCCACGGCGGCCTCGGTCATGTCGACAGGCAGCGGACGGGACAGCGAGCCCGCGGGGGAGAAGCTGGGGGCGGGGTCAGGCTGAGCGTGTCTAGTCGTCGTCATCGGCGGTCTCCCGGGGTGGGGCGGGCGACGGTCACCTGCACCCACCGCGGGTCGGGGGTGGCAACGGTGCGGACGGCCTGCATCGTGCGCGGCGCGCTCAGTTCTGCGTAGAACATGCGTAGGACCTGCCCGGCAGGCCGTTCCGGGGTGACGACCCGCATCGTCACGTGGGTGGCGAGCAGGGCCGTCATGCCGACGATCAGGTAGCCGAGGAAGCCCGAGAGCAGGTCGCCGAGCTGCTGGCGAAGGACCAGGAAGACGAAGAAGTAGCCCACCCACACGATGTAGGCCGCGTATCTGGCCTGCCACAGCAGGGTCCGGCCGGGTGGGCCGAGCCAGCGGTTCTGCAACGAGTACAGCTCGTCGTCGCTGCGCGAGCGCACCGTCAATTCCCCCCGGTGAACAGGCTGCTCAGCCAGGTAGCGGTGTTGTCGATCGCGCCGTCGGTCAAGGCGAATCCGAGGACGACCATCGCCACGAGCACGCCGGAGACGATGGTGAAAATCTTGCCGAGGTCCTGTTTGAGTGAGGTCACGAAGAGGACCACGACGATGAAGAGCAGGACGATCTTGAAGACGTTGTCGGTGATCCAGGTGACGGCGCCCTCGGTCGAGAGCTGGGCCAGCACCTCGACCGTCTCCGGACGGTTCATTGCGGATGCCCCCTTGCGTGATGGTTCCCGGGGGTGCTGTCCGAGGTCTCGGCGAGGGGGCCCACGCACCACCCTGGCCAGCACCCCCGGGGCGCGGGAGCGGACAGCTGTCCCCATCCCCGCGAGCCGGTGGAGACCACGACCGGCTGATCTACAGCAGCACCGGCCGACCGTGATCGTGCTAGTTGTTTTGTGCAGCTAGAACAATGCTGTAGACATCATGCTTGTGTCAACGTGCTCGTCAGAGACAACGAACGCTCGCTCGACAGGCGGGACGCAACGCCTACCGATCGAACGCAAACGCCATACGACCTGATGCGCAGTAGCGGTGTCGGTGTCGGGGGTGGGTGGCGGCACGATGGTTGACGATGATCATCGATCGTGCCGCCTTGTCTGATCCTGCCCTGACCGGTGTGTCTGGTCAGCACCTGGGGGACCTCGTTGCCGAGTTGGCCGAGCCCTGGGCTGAGCAGCGGGAAGGCCGACTCCATGATCGCCGCGGCGGCGATCGGGTCCTGGTCACCCTGATCTACCTGCGCTTGGACCTCCCCCAAACGGTGCTCGGGGTACTGTTCGGGGTCGATCAAGCCACGATCTCCCGCACGGTCGGCGAGGTCCGGCCACTGCTGGCCGGGCGTGGTCACGCGGTGACCGACCGGGCTGGGGTGCGGCTGCGCACACTGGCCGATGTGGTGGCCTACGCCGAACACGAAGGCGTCACACTGCGGCTGGACGCGACCGAGACCCAGGTCAACCGGCCCGCCGCGCACCGGCCCGGTCGGCGGGCGTTCATCTCGGGGGTCAGATTTCAGGATCCGGCGACACGAACGAGCAGGCGCTAGGGTCACCCTTGCTGCTGGCAGCTTTACTCTCGCTGCTGGCAGCTTTACTCTCGCTGCTGGCAGCTTTACTCTCGCTGCTGGCAGCTTTACTCTCGCTGCTGGCAGCTTTACTCTCGGCCAGCGCCGCCGGTTGCCTGAGTGCCGCCTCGCCAGCGACCGGGAAGGACATGACAATGACAACGGCGGCGCGAGGACAAGTCCGGCCAACCCGGCCGGCAAGGGGGTGGCGCGTGCCCGGCGGGAAGCCCGAGGGTCAGGGGAGTCCCAGTATTTTCGCTGAGCGGCTCGACGCACTGATCACCACTCAGCGCCCCGACGGGCAGGTGTGGACCAACGAGGAGGTATCCGACGGCCTTCGCCGCATCGGCGGCCCCTCCGTCTCAACGGCCTATGTCCAGCAGCTTCGCCGCGGTCGGCGAGACAAGCCGTCCTGGCCGCTCGTCGTGGCCCTGGCCCGCTTGTTCGGCGTCCCGGTGGGCTATTTCTCCGGTGAGGATCAGGAGTCGGTGATCTCCGCCGACGATCTCCGACTGCTCAACGCCGTCCGGACACCGGAGCTTCGCGATCTCGTCCAGAAGCTCGATGGGATCGGTCCACAGGCCCGCCAAGTCATCGCGCGCCTGATTGACGAGGTCCGACTCCTCGACAGCTGATAGCCGTGGTCAGGCCCGCGGCGCGGGCACGACGGATCGCATGACCACAGCAGTCAGCTCCGCAGCAGCCAATGCCTCAACGGCCGCCGTCACGTTGTCGGTTACCGCCCCCACGTCGACGACGCCCTCCTGCCGCTGTTCACGGAGCCGGATCATCGCCTGCACGACCTGAGCAGCAACATTGACAAGGGCGTCCTCGAGGTCGTTGCGAAAGTCCTGCATGGACGGCTGCGACCGCAGCCGCTCCGGCAGACGGCGGGTCGCTGCGGCATCCGCTCGCGCTCGCCTGCGCTCGGCGAGCGGCGCACTCAAATCGCGGTCGGGGGGCGACACCCCCACCTGCGGCTCCGCCGCGGTGGCTGTGCGATCCAGCGACATGCGCACTCTTCCTTTCTGCGTCGCGGGCTCCGGTCCACCTTGCAGTGCCCGCTGTAGCGAACACGTGCTGACAGTTCGCGCACTGTGGCGAACACAAGGCAGAGCGTAACCGACCATGAGCGCGTGTCAACGCGAGCTTTGCACTCCCTTTGACCAGAACATAGAGTGACGGACCGTACTGCTAGCCTTCCCTTCTCGATGTTCTCTACAGCGAACTCTTGTGGCTCATGAGTACGCTGTAGCTGGTGCCCGGGGTGCACGACGCACTACCGAGCACCAGCAGCGCTGCACCACCACGGACGCAGGGGGCACAACCGATGACCAACGGCGACCACACGGAGCAGCCGGATCGGCGCCCGCAGGACTTCGCTAGCCAGCTCCGCCGGCTCATTGCCGTCATGCACCCGCCGGGGCAGGATCCGTTGAGCGATCGCGCGATCTCCGCACGCGTTCGCGAGCGGGGCGGGTCGATCTCCGCGGGCTATGTAGCCGACCTGCGCCGCGGCATCAAGACCAAGCCGAGCCTCGACCACGCCCGGCAGCTCGCCGAGGCGTTCGGGGTCTCACCGGGCTACTTCTGCGACCCCGAGATCTACGAGCGGGTGTCGTTGGAACTCGACCGGATCGAGGAAATCAACCGACAGGCCGGCAACAGCGACCAGCTCGTCGAGCTGGCAACTCGCATGGCCAGCCTGCAACCGACCGACCGGGACACCCTGGCAGCTCTGGTCCAGCGCGAACTTGCCGCACGTGGGGGCACGTCTCCGACCGACAGACCGCGCCCCTGAGCCAGTGAGCCTTTCCCAACCTCCCGGGCGGCGCCCCAGAAGGCCGCCGCCGCGGCACTCAGCCGCCGCCCCCTCCCGGGGAGCAGGTCAACGCCGCGCTGAAGCACTGAACGGCCCCCACGACGGCGGCGAAGACGGGTTCAACGCGATATCGCGCCCCAGCTCCTCCGCTCCGACCCCGCCTGACCAGCACAAACAGGTTGGGAAAGGCTCAGTACGGTCCGCCGGGGAGGGGGGGGCGTTTCCGTGCCCACAGCTGACGGACTTCTCGACCCGGTTGCCGCGAGCATCATTCACATCGCCCGCACCAGCACCGCAGTCCGCGACCTCGTAACCGTGGACACGCTCGATGCCGTCGCGATCCTCGCCGCACGCCTCGCAGGCATCCGGTCCGCGTTCGCACTGTCACTCGCGCGCGAGTGGCTTGCCGCCGCGGAGCGGGCTGCCGCCTCCACATCGCCGGCCTCGGCTCGCGAATTCCGCACGCTCACTCTGATTGCCCAGACTCTTCGGGTTCCGGTCGACTACTTCCTCAACCCCGCCGTGGCCCGCCTCATCGACGACCGGCACGCCCTCGATGGGGAGGCGCGGCGACGTGGCATCGCCGTCCACGGCCCATGCCGTAGTAGTTCGTTCACTAACGACGAGCTGGTAGCGATCCACAGTCAACTCCAGCTCGAACTGTCCCGACGCTCCAACGAATCGGCCGCTGGCACATAGTGATCAGCCCCGGACTCTCCGCGCCCGTCCTTTAGGCTGCCCAGAGGAGCGGAGGCGGCTCCGAGTACGCGCCTCGACGAAGGGAGACCACCCATGCCCGCGGGAGAAGGGCCCAGGGGGTACCCCGAGCTGCTGACTTTGGCCCGCCGGCGACTGAACGAACTGGGCCTAACCCCACCCCTCGACACCGAGAGGCTCCGCGCAGCCCTGGAGTGCGACCGGCAGAGCACCATCGCCCTGGTGCCCAACGATGAGATGCCGCCCGGGTCCGCGTTCGGAGTCACCGGCAGTCAGGGCGGTATCGACGTCGTGCTCTACGAGGCCCGCACGACCTCCTCCCATCAGCAACTGATCATCTTGCACGAGTTCGCGCACATGCTCCTGCGCCACCCGCCATCTGAGGTGCTTCACACGCAGGCCGAGGTCGAGACGTTCCGCGAGATCGACGCGGGCGCGGTGGCTGAAGCCCTCGGGGTGGCGCTGCCCGACGCCGCGCTGATTTCGCCCCCGCCTAGCGCACAGCAGCAAAGACGGCGCCGATGGTGGCGCCCCGGGCGACGACCGCACCATCCAACCGACGGTTCGTCAGCTATTACCGGCGGCAACCTGTATGCCAGAGTGTGTGAGCAGGAGGCCGAGATGCTGGCAACAATCCTGCTCGGCTGGGTTCCCGGCCAGGCCGGATACATCCCGGCTCGACCCCGGTCGAGCCTTGACGAATACCTGGGCGACCAAGGGGCGTGGTGAGGTAAGTGCCTGTCGAGCTGGTGGTAACGCTGGCAATCTACGCCGTGCTCTGGCAGGGGTACCAACTTCGGAGACGCCTCACCGGCTTCGGGCACCTCGTGCTGCTCGCCGCGATCATTGCTGCCGTCGCCAACCCGGCACTCCAACGGATGATCGAGGCCGGGTGGTTCGGCGAGGTCGACCCCGGCGCCAAGCGGTTCTACGGCGCGCTCATCGTCATCGTCGGCAGCACCATGGGGCTGTACCTGTTCCGCCTCGCCGTGGACCGTTATGGGCCACGGAGCCCCCGAGTGATCCGGTTCGTCGTGCTCAGTCTCGGTCTGCTCGCCGGCTGGATCGTCATGTTCGCTCTGGCGACCTCGCGCGGGCAGACGATGCTCTACGGACCGGCCGCCTTCGCCCACACCCCGGGGCTGCTCTACTTCGCGACCACAGGTCCTTATCTGTTCCTCGTCCGATTGCTGGTCGTGATCTGGATCGTTCGCCGCACCCGCGCCGCCGACGTCACTCCGGCCCTGCGCTGGGGCACCCGTGTTGCCGGGGTCGGTCTGCTCGTCGCCGGCCTGGTTTCGCTGCTGCGCGCCATCCCGCCGATCGTGATTCTGTTCGGCGGCCCAGTCACCGCAGCACCACCAGGGTTCATCTACGTCGCATCCACTGTCGGTAGTCCACTCATCTTCGCCGGGCTGTCGTTCCCGCTAGTAGTCGGCCGACTGCAAGCTCTGCGGGCCGGACGCCGCAACCGGCGGTCCTATGCCCGCATCGAGCCGCTCTGGCAGATCAGCACCACAGCGTTCCCGGAGGTCGAGCTCCGCAGCGTCGGCCCACTGGACTACCAGCTGCGCCGGCGCCGGGCCGAGTGCCTCGACGCCCTGTACTACCTGCGAGCGGGCCAGCCCGACCGCGACGGCGATCCGGGTCAGCTCGCCGCCGCCGACCAGCTGGAAGTCGCGATCGCCAAGTTCAAGCGAACGCGTCTCGACAACGACCGGCTGTGGTCCCTCGTCGACCAGCACCGGCACAGCCCAACCGGGGACACTGCTGCCGACCCGCCCACCAGTGACCATGACCTGCTGGAGCAGCTCGCCGACCTGGTGAGCGAGAAGACACTGCTACCGCGCACCTGACCGCGTCTGGAGGAACAGCACCGTGCTGGACCGCGACCACATCATCACTAGTGCGACCATCCGCCCCTGCGGCGGACAGCCAGCCATCTTGGACGGGGCGGTCCTCGTCCGCGGGGACACGATCACCGCGGTCGGAGGTCGCGCGACCGTGACCGAACAGGCCGCCCCGGACGCCAGACACACCGACCTTCCCGGCTGCACGATCATGCCCGGCCTCATCGACGGGGCTGTGCGGCTAACACTGTCCGGTGACGCCACCCCGTACGAAGATCTCCCGCGCGACCAGCAGCAGGGCACCCTCGGGCAGCGTGTCGCCGGCAACGGGCTACGCACACTGCTGTCGGGGGTCACCACGATCCGCGACGTCGGCGAAGCGGACGGCGCTGTCCTGCGCTACCGCCGCCAGATCGCCGACCAACTCGCCATCGGCCCGCGCGTGCTCTGCTCCGGGGCGCCACTGACCATCCCCGGCGGGGACGGCTCGCTCCTCGGCGGCGCGGTCGACAGCGACGACGCGATCCGCGCCGCTGTCCGCGCCCACGCCGACAGCGGCGCCGAGTTTCTCAGCTACCACGACAGCGGCGGATACTTCCCCGGGCCGTGGCACCGGAAGGGCTGGCTGACGCACTTCACCCCGGAGCAATGCCAGCTCCTCGTGGAGGAAGCCCACCGCCAGGGGCTCCGCGTCTCCGCGCACACCTATGCCGCCGATGGCGCCTGGCACGCGATCACTGCCGGGGTCGACATCATCGACCACCTCGTCTGGATGGAAGCCCAAGGCCAGTTCGGCCGGGACGAGGCCGCCGCCATCGACATGCACCGGCGCGGGATCATCGCCTGTCTGCCGTCCGCGTCGAACCGCCGCCACATGATCGCTAACAACGGCGAACAGGCCGCGTTCGACCGCTGGTACTCCCGCTACACCTGGCTCGACGAGCGCGGCGTGTCTCTCCTCATCGGCAGCAACGCAGGCGTCACCACGTCGCCGTTCGGTGACTATGTCTCCGCCCTGGAGACCTACGAGTGGCTCGGCTTCGGCGACCGCACGCTGGAAGTCGCCACTTCCGAGGCTGCCCGTGCCCTCCGCTTGGACAAGACGGTCGGGGTTCTGGCCCCCGGTATGGCGGCCGACCTGATCGCTGTGCCCGGCGACCCGGCGGCCGACCTCCAGGTCCTCCGCTCGGTCGCGCTAGTCATGGCCCGAGGTCAGGTCATCAGCTAACGAGTTCATGCGCTATTGGGGTCGGGACGTGTGAGGGGCTATCGCATGGCGAACCCAGGAGTGCGGGTCGGACCGGCCCTACGAGCGGTGCCAGTCCTGGTCAACCTTGCTCGATCGCCCAGGAGCAATCGTCAAGACCTGTGGATGAAGATCTTTTAGGCGGCTTCGGTGTGGGTGTGGGCATCGGGTCGTTCGACGAGGCGGCCGGCGTCGAATCGGGCTCCGGCTCGGACGAGGGCGACCAGGTGCGGTCCGTTCACGGCGCGCCATCGGTTCTGGGCGGCCTCGATGAGCTTGAACGCCATCGCCAGTCCGGCCGCGCGTGACCCGGGCCCGCGGGTGACCCGGGTGCGGTGGCGGACCGTCGCGAACGTGGACTCGATCGGGTTCGTGGTGCGTAGGTGTTGCCAGTGTTCGGCGGGGAAGTCGTAGAAGGCGAGCAGTTCGTCGAGGTCGTCACCGATCTTCGTGACGGCCTTGCCGAACTTCGCCCGGTAGGCGGCCTCGAAGCGGGCCACGGCGTCGAGGGCTCTGCGCTTGTCCTCGGCGTTCCAGATCTCGGTCAGCGCCTTCTTCGCCCCCGGATGCGCTGACTTCGGCAGCGCGGCAAGGACATTGGCGGTCTTGTGGACCCAGCAGCGCTGCTCGCGGGTCTGCGGGAACACCTCGCGCAGCGCGCCCCAGAACCCGAGCGCGCCGTCAGCGACCGCGAGCACGGGTGCTCGCATGCCGCGCCGCGCGCAGTCTCAAGCATTGCTCTCGCCCAGCGCGGATGCACACCTACTGCGGTCATTGGCATGTACAGCGAGCCGTAACGCTGCCAGCATCTTTACTATCACTAGAAGATGCTGCTATAACCAGCTCGCCCTACCCGTAGTCGCGAGTTCGGTGGCGTCACGCCAACGCCAGCCGGCTCGTGACGCGTCACGACGGGGACGACCGCTCATGCCAAGAACCAGGCGGGGGGCGCGCCGACTACAAGGCGCTCCCGACCGCGACCAGCAAGCAACCCACCGTGCGGCTCTGCACCACGGAGCCGTCTACCGACCCCACCGGGGTCCGTCCGCAGCCCAGGAGGCCCCACCAGCGCCCGCGCCCCAGCCATCCACCCCAGCCGCTCCCGAACCGGAGCCGCCGAGCCCGGCCTACCGGCCGCCGTTCAGCGATCCCGGAATTCCAGCGCCGGCGCCACCCGCAAGCTACGACGAGCGGCACTGGACCCCAGAACCAGAGGCGACCGCCCCGGCGCCCCTTCCTCCAGAATCAGACCCGCGGGAGAAGAGTGGCGGCACCAGCCCCCGAGACTCTTCCGCCGCTGAGCCGGCCGGTCACCTGTACACCCACCTCACCGTGGACACGGGCGAGCAGATCGTCACCGACGACGGCGCATCTGTCTGGGCCCCTACCGCACCCGCCGATGCCGAGCGCACCGCTCACCGGAACGGTCACCGCTCCGGCCGCAACGGTCACCACGGCCCCTCGACCTCACTCGACTTCGTTCGAGACGACAACGGCGCAGCGATGATCGGCAGTCTCGCCGCCCACCGCCATGTCGCCGACGTGGAAGCCGGCACCTTCGCTGTCCGCTTCGCCTGCGACTTTCTGTCCTGGGACGAAGACACACCGGGACGCCGCTCCAACGTCCTGCGAACCTATCTGGCCGCCGGTCATGCGAGCACACTCGGATGGAATGGGGCCGGCCGGCAGCGAGCCGACGCCCCGGTCTACGGCCGGATGGAGCGACGCAGCCCCACCACTGTGTTGGTCGAGGTCTGGGTCCGCATCACGCCCTACCACCGAGCCGACGACTCGACGCCCACCGAAACCGATCGGTGGCCGGACCCTGATATGCCCCCGTCCAGCGCCCCAGCGCCACACGCCGACGGATGGACAGCCGGAGCCGCCTACTGGCTGTCCATGGCCGTGCCAGTCACCCGCGACAACCGCGATCCCGGCGGACGTCTGGTCGTCAACCCGTCCCTCATCCCTACCGCGACGCCCTAAGCGGAGGCACCGATCATGCAGACCACCAGTAACAACCACCAAGCCAACGACTGGACTCAGGACCCCTCGATGTACTCCTGGGCCAGTCCCGGCAGTCAGGCATCCAGCGCTCATCCCGGCGCGGGGCGCCCCCCGCTCGCGAGTCCGCAGACGACATACAGCCCGCGGGGAAGAAGCCGAGCCGGACGGCCACAGGCCAGACGGCGCCCGCCCCCGAGGAACCGCAGACCAGTGAATCGGCCCCTCCCATCGAGGAGCCGGCCGCGGCTGAGGAGCCAGCCACCCCGACGTCTGGGCGGCCCTCCGGTCACAGCGTCCCCCAGGCACCCGCTCCGCGGCACCGGCGGTCAGCCCGTCCGAGTTCGCCCTCGCCGTCGGCCGACGACCCCGGGAC
>NZ_JAHLJC010000023.1:0-32412 GCF_020496255.1 Pseudonocardia sp. ICBG1142
ACGCGGACGGGTTGGCTGTGATGCAGTCCTGGGGTTTCCGCTACGTCTCCAACATCGTCTGGGCGAAGCGACGGAAGGACGGTGGTCCGGACGGGCGTGGGGTCGGCTTTTACTTCCGCAACGTGACGGAGTTGCTGATTTTTGGCGTCCGGGGCTCGATGCGTACGCTGAGCCCGGCTCGAAGCCAGGTCAATATGATCGAGACGCGAAAGCGCGAGCATAGCCGCAAGCCGGACGAGCAGTACGACCTCATCGAGGCATGCTCCCCAGGGCCCTTCCTCGAACTGTTCGCTCGTCATCCACATGAGGGGTGGACGGTGTGGGGCGATGAGTCCGGTGATGAAGTAACACCTCGGGGAAGGCCGCGCCGAGGGTACGGCGGTGGCCCGATCCTTGCACCCGTCCTCGCCCCGCACGAGCGGATGCCGCAGGGCACGTACGACAAGGTTGCGCAACGGCTCCGCGCTGAGTACGAGAGCGGGACGAGCATCAGAGGCCTGTGCAACCAGACTGGTTACGGCATCACCCGCGTCAGGTCGCTGCTGGTCTCGGCAGGGGCCACCTTCCGTGAACAGGGCGCGCACGAGGGGAGCGCCTATCCTGCCCGGTAAACGTATGTGTGATCACGTGATCATGCAGACACGTGATAACCTGGAATAGGGGTGGTCACGTGATCGCACACTCGCTACGCTGGGACTATGACTGCGTCAGTGGTTGTTCTGTCCGGCAAAGGGGGCACCGCCAAGACTCTGTGGCAGACGCTCATAGCTGGTGAGGCGTCCCGCGAAGGATTACGGGTGCTGCTGGTCGACGTCGATCCCGAGCGCAACCTGTCCAACCGGTTCGACGCTCCCGCACACGTCCCCGGGCTCGCCGGAGTGCTCACCGACGCCGGGGTGACCTCCGGCGAGTCCAACGCGGAGAAGGGTGCCGCCCGGGTCGACTCGGAAATCATCCCGACCCGCTGGCCGGGCGTGGACCTACTCCCGGCAGGCGCGTCGCTGACCGGAATCGCGCAGGTGGCGATCCCGGACCTCTGGCTGTTGCGTGACATCGCCGAGGCGGCCGGGTTCGGGCGCCGTTGGGACCTCGTGCTCTACGACACCGGTGGCCGGACCGGCGCGCTCACCACGTGCGCAATGTACGCCGCAGACGTGGCCTACGCGCCGATCACCGCCACCACCGACGCCATCCGTAAGGCAAGCGAGGCCCGAGACCGGGTCAAGAAGATCCAGCGGTCGCACCGGCTGCGATGGGCTGGTGTCGTGCTGAGCGGGTTCGACACCCGGATCAACGTACAAACGGTCATCCGGGAAGACGCCATCACGCAGTTCGGCGACCAGGTGCGTGCCGAGCTGCCACGTCGCGCCGCCGTCGACGAGGCGTTCCAAGTGGGCTGGCGGCTCGGCGACCGGCGCGACCCGGAAATCACCGCCCTCGCCGACATCGTGCGCGGCTTCCTGTTGCGCGACCTCATGCGCCGCCGTTCAACTCACAAGACAGGGGAACCCTAATGACCGCAAAGAACCGACTCCGTGAGCAGATGCAGCGCCCACAGGCTATTGACCCCGACACCCCCGCACCGCCGCCTGAGAATGCCAAGGAGGAGCCGAAGCCCACGCGGAAGCGTTCCACCCGCACGACCGCCGAGAAGCCCGCAGCGGCTACTACAGCACCCACCGAGACCCCCGCTCAGGAGCGACCGTCGCGCGCACAGGTTCTCGCGCCACCCTCCGCCAAGGTTGCACGCCGGATCGGGCTTTACCTCCACGACGAAGACTATCGCACGCTCAAAACCGCAGAACTAGACGACCGAGCCGACCCCCAAGACCGCATGCGAGCAATGCTGGCCCTCTACCGACACAACACCCGATACCGCACGGCTGTCGACCGCCTCGCCCGCACAGCACCAAAAGGAACCGGGCGCGTCTAAAGGGAGAATTCTCAGGAAATCACTTATGGAGCCTAGGTGGCCTCCTGAGAGTACTGCGAGCGCTGACGTACGATTCCGTGATGACTGTCCCAGGTTACGAACCTGGGACTGTCCCAGGTTGGTTCCCCTGGTCAGCCCCCCTCTGGGACACCTAGGACACCTGGGACGAGGCACGTTCAGGCAGTAGAGGCACTTGTTTCGATAAATTCGCTGAATAGTAGCATAATTATCCGCGAGTGATTTTTTCCTGCAGATCCGCGTCAATCTCAACCAAAACTGGGACTTCCCTCAGTCGTTCAACGGAAACGTCAACGCCATATCGCTTAAGCTTCTGGCGAATCGTTTCCCAGTCTTGAGCCTCTCCCGTCCTTTCTGCATCGTCAGGCAAAAGAAAATCGATAGCGTCCTCTCGCAGTTCTAGCCTGGTCAAAGATGAGAGCGCAGCACTAGATGATTTGCCACCAGTAGTTTGCGACCAGCCATGCTTTCGAACTTGTATCGTGCGATAATCTCCAGTCCTTACGTATTCAACGATAACAAAGTGCAGCGTCCAGTCTGGAACGCCACCAGCGTAGGAGACTTGAACAATCAATGTTTGAACTTCAGTGGACATATGAGGTTAATTATCCGTTGCTAGAATAATTAAGCGCGTCACCAGCTGAACACTCCGACACAACTCCTTTACTTCGAGGAGAATTGAGAGGCATCTCATATTCGATGTCTGCGCAGGCCCGGATCTGATCGCTGTGCGTTGCCACAATAATTGACGCGCCTTCCGCACTAAGTTCACCCATGACATCGATAACCATATGAGTATTGTCGTTATCCAGTGCTGATGTCGGTTCATCAAGAAGTACAATTGGAGGATTTTTTATTAGTAGCTGAGCTAGGGTTATCCGTTGCCGCTCTCCTCCGCTGAGATGGTAGATTTTCTCCTTCTGTATACCTGCCAGACCTACACGTTCAAGGGCCTCTTCTTCGGGCTTTGGACGCTCTCGCCGTCTCGTACGCGCCAGCCGAAGGTTCTTCGATACCGTCTCGTTCTCCACTAGCGCAGGGGTTTGTAGCAGATAGCCGATGTTGTGGCGGCGATATTTTAGTCTGGCTCGATATCCGAGCTTAGTTACGTCGATCTCACCACCGTATACAATTCGCCCGCTAGTTGGCCGTTCAAGGAGGCCAAGACAGTTGAGTAGCGTTGTCTTGCCCGAGCCGCTCGGTCCAGAAAGTACCGCGATGCATCCGTCGTCAACAGACATACTAAAATCAGACCACAAAGTTCTAGGACCGAGTACTTTTCTCAAGCCATCAATAAGAATCATTATCTAATCTACTCCTTATTGAGAGTGTGTTTGAGAAGATCTCGGACGGGACGACCCTGTTGATCCGCTCGGCCCACCTGGGGGCGTTGTGGCAAAAGCCGTCGCAGTGGCCTGCCCTCGGCTCTCGGCATGCGCTTCTCAAGCACGTTCTGAGACAAGGGGAGAGCTCTGGTTGCAACCACCCGGCGATGCATAACATATAGAAATGCAGTGAACAACACAACCACCATTTCGGAAGTGCTAATCATGGGTACCAGTCGGCACCAGTCAAGAGCTGGAGCGGATGGCAGCGGAAGGATGTTGGCGTTGAGATGCTCGGCAATCTTATAACCTGCATATCCATGACAAAGCATCAAAGTACTTAGGGGAATAATAACGATCTCACGAGTGGGCACACTCTAGCGAGTTCCCCAAAAGCTTCAAATAGGGTCGGCGGGCCGCGCTGAACAAATTTTCCGGTAGCTAATGTAGAGGAGTCCAATAAAGCCTGCCGATGTGATTCCCGCGATCGACATCGCCGGGACTAACCTTTCCCAGTCTGAGGGTGAAGCAGTAGGAGGGGGAGGCATGCCTGCGGTGATGTAGGCGTTTATTTCCTTTGATCGCAGCCAATTGCTCATAGCAATCCAAGCTAAGATAGTTACCGGGATCGAGATTTCTTTGAGTACCGCTCGGTAATGAGTGTACCAGAATCCGCGCCCTGCGATGTGCCCCGCATACATGGCTTTCTTTAGTCTTTGCACCTGAAGTGTGCGCATCGTGGTCACGGTCAGTGTCAACGTAATGGAAAGTAGGCTGAGTGTCAGCAAGTCTTCACTCAGTCGATACTTCGCTATCACGTAATTGTCGTCCAGCAATCCGCGGATTGGGATTGCCCCTGCTAAGTGCTCAACGGGAGCGTGTGAGGATTTTGATGAGATATCATCCTTTGAGGTGATAGCACCGTTATATGAAGCCCATGCGGCTAGCCGTTCATTACTTATCAGGGGGGTGCCATTTTGCATTGAGATGATTACCGGGTCATGACTTACTGGCCAGTCGACTGAATGACCGTCAGCAGTGCTGGTCTGACTGCGGGTTCCATACACAAATACTGACTGGCCGCTTTTCGCTAGTACTGTCTGAATCTGTGGCTCCGCGACCCCTGTTGGCAGTGCTTCACTAGAGAATTCAGATTGTACGCTCTCCAGGATGGCGCGTGAGTACTGACCAAGATGCTCTGGAATAATCACACGAATTACTCCGTTCAGAGAAGGTCCAATTCGGACTCCAGCAAGGTCAACTAATGGTTGCTCAGCAAGGAGCGTGCCATTCGCCCAAAGTAACTCTGTATTCTCTAGAGGGATCCACTCGGAAACATTACTTCTCAGTGAGTCTCGCTTCATAACGATGGCTCGACCGCTCAAGTCGAGCCGCCTCAGCCATGCCCCGACTTCTTCGAAATCTTTATTGCTGTCTTCCTCAGTGCGATGCGCTGGCATAGCGATACTTGCCCGACTGTCTATATTTGTATACGCAGGAGGGTCGAAAGTCCGATGCGTGAGGCTCTCCCAGTCGGTGGCCACTCCAGTCACTGCTGGGATAACGAGCAGAACTGCCGAAATTCGCCAGAAGTACAGGACGCCAACTGAAAATAATACCCGCATCCTTCCTTTTAGTGAACTCATCGCCGATGAAGAAGACACGACAAGTAATCCTATAAAATAGGCTACCGATATTGCGGTCCCCGTCAGGAGGCTCATCGCTACAGAAAAGCAAGCAAAGGTAGAGACCTGAGCCCACTTATTATAGATAAAAAGAACCGCTGTTGTGATCCCTGCGTAGACTGTAATAGAGGCCGCCAAGAACGGGAGGATGGACCGCCCGTCCCAGTAAGCCATTCGAAGTAGACCTGCGCCATGCAGGCGCCATACTGCGTATCGTCGAGCCTGAAGCAGTACCGTTGATATAGCCATTGTCATTATTGCAGCAATTAATCCGCTAAATAATCCGGCAGATCTCGCCGCATAGAGTGCCATGACTTCCATGACGGTAGGAGATTCGGTCAAGACTCCCGTCATTCCTAGTTCTTTTAGGCGAACCGAGAGTTCATCAGCCGCATTACGTGATCCGTAAATTCGATATAAGGCCCGTGAGTCAAGCGAATCTAGAGGATCAAAGGGGCGGATGTCTAGTTTTAACACCGATGAGGTGCTGAACGGTCTCAACCTCTCCTCGGCCCAGGAAGTTCCACTCGATCCTGAGGGGCCGGTCGCCACGTAAACTTTGCGGCCGCGATCACTGTCTCGACGATCACTGTCAATGCGCAAGACCGCGGCGTCGTGTTTATCGGCGACTTCAGCGATAGCTGCGACTGTATTGGCCCACGGGGTGGCATTGCTCGACCTTGTGATCTCTAGAACTAGATCGCTATTCCAACCTGGATAGCGATCTCCTTCCATTGAAACTGTCACGCCCATGAAAGCAGCTACGACTAGAGAAAAACAGACTATATATCTCGATCCGCTAGAACTGGTTCTGCCGAAGTGCAACATCTTGATCGCGAGTTTCACTGAGATATTCTCACTAGCTTTTTGATTGTGTTGTTCGGTCCTGCTCCACACCGAGAGGCTTATTCAGGCCCCGTGAAATAACGATCTAGCCCGGCGTGTCGGGTTGGGCGACAGCCCGTCCATCGCGAATATTGGTTTGCCGAATCAATCCGAGATGAACGGGCTGCCGCAGTATGTACTATACCACTGGTTTCCGGCGTGATGAAATTCAGGATCTTGTCGCTATAGTGTATGAGCAGGATCAGCGGGACGCGACGGAGGCACGTTTGTCTTGGCCGCCGGTTCTGGGGTTGTTCTGGTCGGTGGTGATCACGTTGGCGTATCTGCGCGGGAATCGTGTGCAGTGGGAGTTGGCGGAAACCTATGGGGTGTCGCAGTCGACGGTTAGTCGAGCGATCACGGGGGTGACACCGTTGCTGGCACAGGCGCTGCGGAGTGTCGTTCCGACGGCAGAGGAGCTTCGTGCCGATCGGCAGTACATCATCGATGGAACCTTGCTGCCCTGCTGGTCATGGGCCGCGGTGCCGGGTCTGTGGTCGGGCAAGCATCGCACCACCGGCGTCGTCGTCCAGGTCGCAGCCACCCTGGAAGGGCAGCTGTCGTGGATCTCCGACCCGACCCCAGGCTCCCGACACGACCTATATTGCCTCGACCAATCCGGCGCCCTCGACCACCTCGCCACATACCCCCCGATCGGCGATAAAGGATACATCGGGCGCGGCATGCTCACCCCGTTCAAAAAACCACCCGGCCGGGAACTTCTCAACTGGCAAAAAACATTCAACAAGAGCCTCAACCACACACGCGCCACCATCGAACGAGTCATCGCCCATATCAAAACGTGGAAAGTTCTCCACACAGACTACCGGCGGCCCTACGCCACATTTAAAACGACAATCTCGGCAGTCATCGGACTCATCTTCTACACACTTACCTGACGGAGCCTGAATAAGCCTCCGAGCACAACCGAACAACATGATCAAAAAGCTAGTGAGAACACCTCAGTGCCCGAAAGGTGTTCTCGAGCAGGGCGTTTCCGCGTTCGGTGAGAGCTCTGGTCGCAGAGTGCAGAGCGTTGACGGTCCGCTGGTTAGGGGTGAGTCCGGCCCCGGCGCAGGTCTTAATCGGCAGGGGGTGAGCCGGCGGGTCCTCGCCCTGGTAGCCGAGATCGGCCTGTACAGTATGGTCGTCGTCGCTGAAACTCACCTCACTGTCGCGCTACGTGAATTACCAGCGCCAGGATGTCTTCATTGCGCCACCGAGTGGATTACGCGAAAGGGAGGTGTTCGCCCAGATTCCTCGCTTGACATCTGCGCGTGAAATCCTTTCATCCTGACTCGTGGTTGCGCCGTGATGTCTGTCCCGGTGATAATAATTTGACCAACCATTAACCACGGTTGTGCCGTAGTCCCAAGTACCTCCGCCTACCTGTGCCCTAACCGCATGCCGAGTCGTATTATCTTCACTGGGGGACGTTACGACACCAGGAGGCTTATTCAGGGTGATCATGAAGTGCGGTGTTTCTCCAGGTCGGGACCGCAGCGAGGTAGCCCGCCAGGCGGCCCTGAATAAGCCTCCAGGGGGAATAATTACAGACCCGCCAACAATTTCACCTAGTTGATTGTGCTGATCAGGGCCTTTAATCACTCCACTATCAGCAGGTGTTGGAATGGGTCCATCTTCTGCCCATGCAGAGTTGAAGTTGAATGCGGGCGTGGCGGTCTGACTAATTCCTGCTGGAGTGCTGGTGAGGTGTGGGGTGTTTGCTGCGGCGATTCCGCTAGCTGAGCTCATTGCAATGGCAGTGACGAATGCTGCAATGGTGAGGGAGCGCGCAATCTTCTTTGGTTGCATGGAAGCATGCGAGCACGGTGGACTGCCCTCTGTCAAGGGGAAGCACGTAGCGTAATTGTGCTGTTGCTGTGAGTGGTTTTTGACAGTAAACGCTTGAAGTGCGACATCACCTAGAACCCCCTGCGGGGTTTGCGGGGTTTGCTAGGCTCTCCTCCCCCACTCCCATCATGCACGAGGTGGTAAGCCTCACCTAACTCACTGTCATCACTCTAGGGGAATTCACTCCGCCAAACCCCGCAAACCCCGCACACTCACAGTAATCGAAAACCACCCACAGTAACCGAGAGCGACAACTACACAAAGTCAACACGCAATCACTCAATCACGTGATTATTACCCAATCATGCGATCACGCAATCACGCGATCACAAGACTATGACCAGCAAAAACACGCGCAGAACGACGCAGTCGTTCACCAACACGCGGGCGCAGCCCGCGAGCCCCCCCTGCGCAGGGGGGGCTCGCGGGCTGCGCCCGCGTGTTGGTGAACGACTGCGTCGTTCTGCGCGTGTTTTTGCTGGTCATAGTCTTGTGATCGCGTGATTGCGTGATCGCATGATTGGGTAATAATCACGTGATTGAGTGATTGCGTGTTGACTTTGTGTAGTTGTCGCTCTCGGTTACTGTGGGTGGTTTTCGATTACTGTGAGTGTGCGGGGTTTGCGGGGTTTGGCGGAGTGAATTCCCCTAGAGTGATGACAGTGAGTTAGGTGAGGCTTACCACCTCGTGCATGATGGGAGTGGGGGAGGAGAGCCTAGCAAACCCCGCAAACCCCGCAGGGGGTTCTAGGTGATGTCGCACTTCAAGCGTTTACTGTCAAAAACCACTCACAGCAACAGCACAATTACGCTACGTGCTTCCCCTTGACAGAGGGCAGTCCACCGTGCTCGCATGCTTCCATGCAACCAAAGAAGATTGCGCGCTCCCTCACCATTGCAGCATTCGTCACTGCCATTGCAATGAGCTCAGCTAGCGGAATCGCCGCAGCAAACACCCCACACCTCACCAGCACTCCAGCAGGAATTAGTCAGACCGCCACGCCCGCATTCAACTTCAACTCTGCATGGGCAGAAGATGGACCCATTCCAACACCTGCTGATAGTGGAGTGATTAAAGGCCCTGATCAGCACAATCAACTAGGTGAAATTGTTGGCGGGTCTGTAATTATTCCCCCTGGAGGCTTATTCAGGGCCGCCTGGCGGGCTACCTCGCTGCGGTCCCGACCTGGAGAAACACCGCACTTCATGATCACCCTGAATAAGCCTCCTGGTGTCGTAACGTCCCCCAGTGAAGATAATACGACTCGGCATGCGGTTAGGGCACAGGTAGGCGGAGGTACTTGGGACTACGGCACAACCGTGGTTAATGGTTGGTCAAATTATTATCACCGGGACAGACATCACGGCGCAACCACGAGTCAGGATGAAAGGATTTCACGCGCAGATGTCAAGCGAGGAATCTGGGCGAACACCTCCCTTTCGCGTAATCCACTCGGTGGCGCAATGAAGACATCCTGGCGCTGGTAATTCACGTAGCGCGACAGTGAGGTGAGTTTCAGCGACGACGACCATACTGTACAGGCCGATCTCGGCTACCAGGGCGAGGACCCGCCGGCTCACCCCCTGCCGATTAAGACCTGCGCCGGGGCCGGACTCACCCCTAACCAGCGGACCGTCAACGCTCTGCACTCTGCGACCAGAGCTCTCACCGAACGCGGAAACGCCCTGCTCGAGAACACCTTTCGGGCACTGAGGTGTTCTCACTAGCTTTTTGATCATGTTGTTCGGTTGTGCTCGGAGGCTTATTCAGGCTCCGTCAGGTAAGTGTGTAGAAGATGAGTCCGATGACTGCCGAGATTGTCGTTTTAAATGTGGCGTAGGGCCGCCGGTAGTCTGTGTGGAGAACTTTCCACGTTTTGATATGGGCGATGACTCGTTCGATGGTGGCGCGTGTGTGGTTGAGGCTCTTGTTGAATGTTTTTTGCCAGTTGAGAAGTTCCCGGCCGGGTGGTTTTTTGAACGGGGTGAGCATGCCGCGCCCGATGTATCCTTTATCGCCGATCGGGGGGTATGTGGCGAGGTGGTCGAGGGCGCCGGATTGGTCGAGGCAATATAGGTCGTGTCGGGAGCCTGGGGTCGGGTCGGAGATCCACGACAGCTGCCCTTCCAGGGTGGCTGCGACCTGGACGACGACGCCGGTGGTGCGATGCTTGCCCGACCACAGACCCGGCACCGCGGCCCATGACCAGCAGGGCAGCAAGGTTCCATCGATGATGTACTGCCGATCGGCACGAAGCTCCTCTGCCGTCGGAACGACACTCCGCAGCGCCTGTGCCAGCAACGGTGTCACCCCCGTGATCGCTCGACTAACCGTCGACTGCGACACCCCATAGGTTTCCGCCAACTCCCACTGCACACGATTCCCGCGCAGATACGCCAACGTGATCACCACCGACCAGAACAACCCCAGAACCGGCGGCCAAGACAAACGTGCCTCCGTCGCGTCCCGCTGATCCTGCTCATACACTATAGCGACAAGATCCTGAATTTCATCACGCCGGAAACCAGTGGTATAGTACATACTGCGGCAGCCCGTTCATCTCGGATTGATTCGGCAAACCAATATTCGCGATGGACGGGCTGTCGCCCAACCCGACACGCCGGGCTAGATCGTTATTTCACGGGGCCTGAATAAGCCTCTCGGTGTGGAGCAGGACCGAACAACACAATCAAAAAGCTAGTGAGAATATCTCAGTGAAACTCGCGATCAAGATGTTGCACTTCGGCAGAACCAGTTCTAGCGGATCGAGATATATAGTCTGTTTTTCTCTAGTCGTAGCTGCTTTCATGGGCGTGACAGTTTCAATGGAAGGAGATCGCTATCCAGGTTGGAATAGCGATCTAGTTCTAGAGATCACAAGGTCGAGCAATGCCACCCCGTGGGCCAATACAGTCGCAGCTATCGCTGAAGTCGCCGATAAACACGACGCCGCGGTCTTGCGCATTGACAGTGATCGTCGAGACAGTGATCGCGGCCGCAAAGTTTACGTGGCGACCGGCCCCTCAGGATCGAGTGGAACTTCCTGGGCCGAGGAGAGGTTGAGACCGTTCAGCACCTCATCGGTGTTAAAACTAGACATCCGCCCCTTTGATCCTCTAGATTCGCTTGACTCACGGGCCTTATATCGAATTTACGGATCACGTAATGCGGCTGATGAACTCTCGGTTCGCCTAAAAGAACTAGGAATGACGGGAGTCTTGACCGAATCTCCTACCGTCATGGAAGTCATGGCACTCTATGCGGCGAGATCTGCCGGATTATTTAGCGGATTAATTGCTGCAATAATGACAATGGCTATATCAACGGTACTGCTTCAGGCTCGACGATACGCAGTATGGCGCCTGCATGGCGCAGGTCTACTTCGAATGGCTTACTGGGACGGGCGGTCCATCCTCCCGTTCTTGGCGGCCTCTATTACAGTCTACGCAGGGATCACAACAGCGGTTCTTTTTATCTATAATAAGTGGGCTCAGGTCTCTACCTTTGCTTGCTTTTCTGTAGCGATGAGCCTCCTGACGGGGACCGCAATATCGGTAGCCTATTTTATAGGATTACTTGTCGTGTCTTCTTCATCGGCGATGAGTTCACTAAAAGGAAGGATGCGGGTATTATTTTCAGTTGGCGTCCTGTACTTCTGGCGAATTTCGGCAGTTCTGCTCGTTATCCCAGCAGTGACTGGAGTGGCCACCGACTGGGAGAGCCTCACGCATCGGACTTTCGACCCTCCTGCGTATACAAATATAGACAGTCGGGCAAGTATCGCTATGCCAGCGCATCGCACTGAGGAAGACAGCAATAAAGATTTCGAAGAAGTCGGGGCATGGCTGAGGCGGCTCGACTTGAGCGGTCGAGCCATCGTTATGAAGCGAGACTCACTGAGAAGTAATGTTTCCGAGTGGATCCCTCTAGAGAATACAGAGTTACTTTGGGCGAATGGCACGCTCCTTGCTGAGCAACCATTAGTTGACCTTGCTGGAGTCCGAATTGGACCTTCTCTGAACGGAGTAATTCGTGTGATTATTCCAGAGCATCTTGGTCAGTACTCACGCGCCATCCTGGAGAGCGTACAATCTGAATTCTCTAGTGAAGCACTGCCAACAGGGGTCGCGGAGCCACAGATTCAGACAGTACTAGCGAAAAGCGGCCAGTCAGTATTTGTGTATGGAACCCGCAGTCAGACCAGCACTGCTGACGGTCATTCAGTCGACTGGCCAGTAAGTCATGACCCGGTAATCATCTCAATGCAAAATGGCACCCCCCTGATAAGTAATGAACGGCTAGCCGCATGGGCTTCATATAACGGTGCTATCACCTCAAAGGATGATATCTCATCAAAATCCTCACACGCTCCCGTTGAGCACTTAGCAGGGGCAATCCCAATCCGCGGATTGCTGGACGACAATTACGTGATAGCGAAGTATCGACTGAGTGAAGACTTGCTGACACTCAGCCTACTTTCCATTACGTTGACACTGACCGTGACCACGATGCGCACACTTCAGGTGCAAAGACTAAAGAAAGCCATGTATGCGGGGCACATCGCAGGGCGCGGATTCTGGTACACTCATTACCGAGCGGTACTCAAAGAAATCTCGATCCCGGTAACTATCTTAGCTTGGATTGCTATGAGCAATTGGCTGCGATCAAAGGAAATAAACGCCTACATCACCGCAGGCATGCCTCCCCCTCCTACTGCTTCACCCTCAGACTGGGAAAGGTTAGTCCCGGCGATGTCGATCGCGGGAATCACATCGGCAGGCTTTATTGGACTCCTCTACATTAGCTACCGGAAAATTTGTTCAGCGCGGCCCGCCGACCCTATTTGAAGCTTTTGGGGAACTCGCTAGAGTGTGCCCACTCGTGAGATCGTTATTATTCCCCTAAGTACTTTGATGCTTTGTCATGGATATGCAGGTTATAAGATTGCCGAGCATCTCAACGCCAACATCCTTCCGCTGCCATCCGCTCCAGCTCTTGACTGGTGCCGACTGGTACCCATGATTAGCACTTCCGAAATGGTGGTTGTGTTGTTCACTGCATTTCTATATGTTATGCATCGCCGGGTGGTTGCAACCAGAGCTCTCCCCTTGTCTCAGAACGTGCTTGAGAAGCGCATGCCGAGAGCCGAGGGCAGGCCACTGCGACGGCTTTTGCCACAACGCCCCCAGGTGGGCCGAGCGGATCAACAGGGTCGTCCCGTCCGAGATCTTCTCAAACACACTCTCAATAAGGAGTAGATTAGATAATGATTCTTATTGATGGCTTGAGAAAAGTACTCGGTCCTAGAACTTTGTGGTCTGATTTTAGTATGTCTGTTGACGACGGATGCATCGCGGTACTTTCTGGACCGAGCGGCTCGGGCAAGACAACGCTACTCAACTGTCTTGGCCTCCTTGAACGGCCAACTAGCGGGCGAATTGTATACGGTGGTGAGATCGACGTAACTAAGCTCGGATATCGAGCCAGACTAAAATATCGCCGCCACAACATCGGCTATCTGCTACAAACCCCTGCGCTAGTGGAGAACGAGACGGTATCGAAGAACCTTCGGCTGGCGCGTACGAGACGGCGAGAGCGTCCAAAGCCCGAAGAAGAGGCCCTTGAACGTGTAGGTCTGGCAGGTATACAGAAGGAGAAAATCTACCATCTCAGCGGAGGAGAGCGGCAACGGATAACCCTAGCTCAGCTACTAATAAAAAATCCTCCAATTGTACTTCTTGATGAACCGACATCAGCACTGGATAACGACAATACTCATATGGTTATCGATGTCATGGGTGAACTTAGTGCGGAAGGCGCGTCAATTATTGTGGCAACGCACAGCGATCAGATCCGGGCCTGCGCAGACATCGAATATGAGATGCCTCTCAATTCTCCTCGAAGTAAAGGAGTTGTGTCGGAGTGTTCAGCTGGTGACGCGCTTAATTATTCTAGCAACGGATAATTAACCTCATATGTCCACTGAAGTTCAAACATTGATTGTTCAAGTCTCCTACGCTGGTGGCGTTCCAGACTGGACGCTGCACTTTGTTATCGTTGAATACGTAAGGACTGGAGATTATCGCACGATACAAGTTCGAAAGCATGGCTGGTCGCAAACTACTGGTGGCAAATCATCTAGTGCTGCGCTCTCATCTTTGACCAGGCTAGAACTGCGAGAGGACGCTATCGATTTTCTTTTGCCTGACGATGCAGAAAGGACGGGAGAGGCTCAAGACTGGGAAACGATTCGCCAGAAGCTTAAGCGATATGGCGTTGACGTTTCCGTTGAACGACTGAGGGAAGTCCCAGTTTTGGTTGAGATTGACGCGGATCTGCAGGAAAAAATCACTCGCGGATAATTATGCTACTATTCAGCGAATTTATCGAAACAAGTGCCTCTACTGCCTGAACGTGCCTCGTCCCAGGTGTCCTAGGTGTCCCAGAGGGGGGCTGACCAGGGGAACCAACCTGGGACAGTCCCAGGTTCGTAACCTGGGACAGTCATCACGGAATCGTACGTCAGCGCTCGCAGTACTCTCAGGAGGCCACCTAGGCTCCATAAGTGATTTCCTGAGAATTCTCCCTTTAGACGCGCCCGGTTCCTTTTGGTGCTGTGCGGGCGAGGCGGTCGACAGCCGTGCGGTATCGGGTGTTGTGTCGGTAGAGGGCCAGCATTGCTCGCATGCGGTCTTGGGGGTCGGCTCGGTCGTCTAGTTCTGCGGTTTTGAGCGTGCGATAGTCTTCGTCGTGGAGGTAAAGCCCGATCCGGCGTGCAACCTTGGCGGAGGGTGGCGCGAGAACCTGTGCGCGCGACGGTCGCTCCTGAGCGGGGGTCTCGGTGGGTGCTGTAGTAGCCGCTGCGGGCTTCTCGGCGGTCGTGCGGGTGGAACGCTTCCGCGTGGGCTTCGGCTCCTCCTTGGCATTCTCAGGCGGCGGTGCGGGGGTGTCGGGGTCAATAGCCTGTGGGCGCTGCATCTGCTCACGGAGTCGGTTCTTTGCGGTCATTAGGGTTCCCCTGTCTTGTGAGTTGAACGGCGGCGCATGAGGTCGCGCAACAGGAAGCCGCGCACGATGTCGGCGAGGGCGGTGATTTCCGGGTCGCGCCGGTCGCCGAGCCGCCAGCCCACTTGGAACGCCTCGTCGACGGCGGCGCGACGTGGCAGCTCGGCACGCACCTGGTCGCCGAACTGCGTGATGGCGTCTTCCCGGATGACCGTTTGTACGTTGATCCGGGTGTCGAACCCGCTCAGCACGACACCAGCCCATCGCAGCCGGTGCGACCGCTGGATCTTCTTGACCCGGTCTCGGGCCTCGCTTGCCTTACGGATGGCGTCGGTGGTGGCGGTGATCGGCGCGTAGGCCACGTCTGCGGCGTACATTGCGCACGTGGTGAGCGCGCCGGTCCGGCCACCGGTGTCGTAGAGCACGAGGTCCCAACGGCGCCCGAACCCGGCCGCCTCGGCGATGTCACGCAACAGCCAGAGGTCCGGGATCGCCACCTGCGCGATTCCGGTCAGCGACGCGCCTGCCGGGAGTAGGTCCACGCCCGGCCAGCGGGTCGGGATGATTTCCGAGTCGACCCGGGCGGCACCCTTCTCCGCGTTGGACTCGCCGGAGGTCACCCCGGCGTCGGTGAGCACTCCGGCGAGCCCGGGGACGTGTGCGGGAGCGTCGAACCGGTTGGACAGGTTGCGCTCGGGATCGACGTCGACCAGCAGCACCCGTAATCCTTCGCGGGACGCCTCACCAGCTATGAGCGTCTGCCACAGAGTCTTGGCGGTGCCCCCTTTGCCGGACAGAACAACCACTGACGCAGTCATAGTCCCAGCGTAGCGAGTGTGCGATCACGTGACCACCCCTATTCCAGGTTATCACGTGTCTGCATGATCACGTGATCACACATACGTTTACCGGGCAGGATAGGCGCTCCCCTCGTGCGCGCCCTGTTCACGGAAGGTGGCCCCTGCCGAGACCAGCAGCGACCTGACGCGGGTGATGCCGTAACCAGTCTGGTTGCACAGGCCTCTGATGCTCGTCCCGCTCTCGTACTCAGCGCGGAGCCGTTGCGCAACCTTGTCGTACGTGCCCTGCGGCATCCGCTCGTGCGGGGCGAGGACGGGTGCAAGGATCGGGCCACCGCCGTACCCTCGGCGCGGCCTTCCCCGAGGTGTTACTTCATCACCGGACTCATCGCCCCACACCGTCCACCCCTCATGTGGATGACGAGCGAACAGTTCGAGGAAGGGCCCTGGGGAGCATGCCTCGATGAGGTCGTACTGCTCGTCCGGCTTGCGGCTATGCTCGCGCTTTCGCGTCTCGATCATATTGACCTGGCTTCGAGCCGGGCTCAGCGTACGCATCGAGCCCCGGACGCCAAAAATCAGCAACTCCGTCACGTTGCGGAAGTAAAAGCCGACCCCACGCCCGTCCGGACCACCGTCCTTCCGTCGCTTCGCCCAGACGATGTTGGAGACGTAGCGGAAACCCCAGGACTGCATCACAGCCAACCCGTCCGGTAGCAGAGCGTTGGGCACCCACAGGTACAGGTGCGCGTTGTCCGCAGCCACCCCCCCCAAGGGAATGTCCTTGATCGCGTCTAAGGTCATCGTGGAGTAGCGATCCAGCCGCCGGTGCTCCGGAGCTACCTTTCCGGTCCGGTTGGTGAATCTCCATGGAGGGTCAGCCAACACAGTCTTGAAACCCCCGACCGTCTCCGGGAGCGGGGCAACGACGGCGTCCGGGCGGAGTGGCTCCACTATCTGGCTCATGACCTAAACCTACCAAGTAGATCTGACAACAGATCTAGCCGTCCGCAACGTGTCTACATTTCCTTCGTTTCGCGCATCGGCGGCATGAGGTCGATCGCCTCCTGCCACATCCGGTCATGCTGAGGCTTCGCCTCCGCCCACGACGAGTAGACATCACGCCAAGCCTCCTTGAACGTTGCCGCCTCGTCCAGCCGCGCCCGCACCTGTTCAGCCAGTTCAATGCCATCGATACGTGCTGGTTCGATCCCCACCAGCAGTAACGGGCACTCGCCGCCGCCACCGAGATTAACCTTTGGGACCAACTTTGACCAGTGGGTGGTGGACTGCCCGTACTTGTAGCCACCATCCTTGCTACGAATGGTGGGGCCGATGAGTGATTGCAGTCCAGGGCCACGCGTCACGATCACGCCGACCGCGATAGCTCCCTCATGGTGCAAGGCCTTGAAGTTAACAAGGTCCCGATCGTAGAACGGGTCCTTGTTGTTCCATTCCATCTCAACCGCGATACCTGGCAGCGGTTGCTCCAGCGTACCCTTACCGAACATGTCGATTTCGTGGCCACGCACACGGTTGGTGCGCAGCGGGGCGCCGTCGAGTCGGACTGACTTCTCGATCGTAACGTTCTGCTTTCCCCACACCTTCTCGTCGCTTGGCGAGAGCACGTCAGCCAGCGACCTATCGAAGCGAGCGACGAAGACGGTGCGACCGCCCCCGCCCGCTCGCAACTCATCAAGAGTCGGGCGGAACGCGTCCAAGGCCATTACCAGGTCACTAAACCGCTCGGGGAAGGCCTCTCGCAGGATCACGTCGGCGTATCGAGTAGCACCGTAGACGTAACCCTCTGGCCATCCGTCAGTCGTGACCGTGCGAACCTCACCAGCGACATCGACGGCATCGTCCTCGACGGGCTCCGGAGTGTCGTCGGTTCGCTCCACCGAGGGAGATTCGTCAAGGCTCACACGCACAACGCTATCGGCCAGCGGCACCTTCCTCGACTATAGGTTGGGTCGCGTCGTCCAGCAGGCCGCACTGAGAGCCTTTTTCATCGTGATTCTGCTGGTCAGGGGCTTGGTGAGGGCGGTGGTGTAGCTGGGTGAGCCTCCCGGGAGAACAGCAATCGACCAAGATCAGCTGTCTCACCAGGAGGCTCGGCGTGTTGCCCTACCTTGCTGCGATGACAGATGGTCGGGTCACGCAGTACTGCCGCGCCGCTTCCGGTCCTCACCCGCCCCTGGGGGCGGGCTGCGGTCCGGGTCGACTTGCCCTCGGACAAGTGCGCGATCACGTGAACACCCTCCCTGGTCAGCGTAATCACGTAGCCACTCGATCACGTGACCGCAGACGCTTTGACCAGGGATGACAGGAGCGTGAAAAGCAGCCTATTAGACGGTCAGTCATGAAACTCGATGCGCCCGAAATTGCGGAACCGCACGTCAGCGCCGTACCTGTCACGTATCGCGGAGTTCAGCTCCTCCACCACCTGATGTCGCGCGGCGCGCGCTTCGTCCTGCGCCTGGTCACGGCCATAGGTGCGCAGCCCCGAGTACGCCTCGGCGATCGCGCGGCGGTTCGCCGCGTTGGGGGGCCGGTCTTCGGCCAGCCACGCGCGCAGGGTGCGGGCGGTCGGGTTGAGCCCGGCACGGTCCGCCAGCTCAGACCCGCGCGCGGTGCCGGTCAGGGCTCGCAGTTGAGCGTGCCAGCCGGTCGCGGTGTAGCTGGTGGCCTCACCCTGCGCGGCGCGAGCATTGGCCTGCTTCATCGACGACAGTGCCGCCCCGACCCGGTCTAGGTCGAGCCGGTCGAGCCGGACCGCCGCGCGCGGGGTCTCGACCCCGGCCCACTCCACGCGAGCGCCGTAGACCGTCATCCGCTCCGGCATCTGCTCCTCCCCCGCCTGATACTCCTCCCAGGCGCGTTCAGCCGCCGCTTCCAGCGCGGCTTCCTCAGTGTCGGTGTAGTCGGTCGCCGGGCCCGTGTCCTTGCCGGCCATCAGGTCTCCCGGGTCTCGCGCGTCTTCGCCTTGAAGCTGCCGAGCGCGACGCCGTCCGGATCAATCTGAAGGGGAGCGCGGCCCCCGGGCCGCGGGGTGGTGGTCACGACTTCGAGCGCGTCAGCCGGGAGTACCAGCTCATCGACGTTCGCCAGCGCGACCGGTCCGAGCTCCGGGGCGAGCTTGCGGCAGTCGTTCGCCCACCGCCACAGAGTCGCCGACGCCTGCGCCTGGATGGTGTGCGTCCAGTCTGGCCGCTGTGCTGCGGCGCGCCACTCACGGGTATTCCCGCTGGTCGGGGTGCCCAGCATCAGGGACAACGCCTGTCCGAACGCGGTCTTGACCGCCGCGTACTGGTCCGAGTCGCGACCGTAGGTCGTGATCGCCTCTTTCCTGAGGGCGTTGATGTAGCCGGTCCAACCTGAGAGCCGCACACCGGCTGCGGTGTAGGAGTCGAGTACCGTCAGGTCAGCCCAGCGGCCTTCCTCGGCAAGATCCCGTAGCAACGCTGCGGTCGGTGTCGGCACCCACAGCTCGGTGGCCTTTCCGTGCCCGGCTAGCGGGTGCGGCAGCTCGTCCCCCTCGGCCCACGGGTGCACCTGGACCTGCCAGTAGCCCGCGCGCTGCGCGTCGAACTCGCATTCGCCGGTGTGCTCCAACCCGCCGTGTGCCACGAGCACCGACGACGCAGCCGCTACGAACGCGCCGGAGCGGTCCAGGGACACGACTTCCCCGGCGAACGGGCGCTCCCACGCCCACGAGCTGATCACATGCGCGGCCCACGTGATCCCCGGCAGCGGCGGGCGCCAGAACGGCCGGCGGAGCCGACCCTCGGCATCCTTGCGGCGCGGCGCGAACTCCTCCTCCAGGGCCCGCAGCACACGCAGCGGGTCGCCGTCGGCGAGCGCGGCCGTGTCAGCTGTCAGCCGCGCGGCCTGTTCCTGTCGCCGCTTCTGCGCGAACGCGCGCGCCGACGAGCCACGGCGCGCGCCGGACTTCGCGGCGGGCGGCTCGGGCGACGCGGGCGGAGTCAGCACCTGGCCGTCATCGGCAGGGCGGTCCTGCTCCGGCGGGGTCGACGGCGCCGAGGTGCGGTCACAGTCGCGGCGTGGGCAGCCGTCCGGGGTCGCGTGCCGAGCGGTGCCGCACCGCGACCGAATCAACGTGGGGTGCCCGCACAGGACGCAGGGCTCCTCTTGGCCCTCGTCGAGGACCACTCCGAACCCGCAGGCGGGCCCGGGGACCTGACAGGCCACACACCCAGCGCCCGCCGCCGCAGGGGTCTGAGCGGGAGACGATTCCGGCGCCGCGGTGCGCGCGCCCGTGGTCAGCGGTTCCGGCCCCCCGACCGCAGCCTTGACCGGCACCGGGTAGCCCTCGGTCTCGCCGAGATGCTCGATGCGCCACATCCCGATCTTGTCGCGGGTCCGCCCGGCCCGCCGGACGGTGATCTTCTCGCCCGCCCATCGTCCTTCCCGGTTGGTCAGCCACCGCCCCAGGCTCTTCGCGATGACACCGACACCGAGTCGTCCGCGCACGACCTTCTCGCCCAGCTCTGCGGGGAGAGCGTCGAGCGGGATCGGCCGCCGCGCCGCGTTCGCCTGATCAAACTCGCCGTTCCCGACGTGGTGATCCTCGGAGACCAGCGCCAGCAGCTCCTTGACCGTCCAAGCTCGTTCCCCGAACTGGCAGTGCACCGCTTCGAGGAAGTCTCGCCACTCCTGGTCGTCGTCTCCGACGGTGATCCGCTGGGAGTCGGCCCCGTCGAACGTGCCGGGAATGCCAGCGTGCCCCAAGATCCCGTCCACGGTCTCGATCCACGCCCGGTAGGAATCCGCTCCGGCCTTGCGGCGCAGGGGCCGCCCGGCGACCACCCACGCCCTGATCAGCGTGAGCAGCGCCCCGATCAGCGCACCACGGCGCTGCCCGACCCAGCTCTTCAGGTCCTTGATCGTGAAGTCGTTCCGCTTCTCGGGGTGCGGGACGCCGGGGTCGATGGTGATCTGCACGGTGCGCCGGACGAGGTCCCCCCCGAGCGACATGTTGTTCCCGGTGACCACCCAGATGCGATCGTTCTTCGCGGTCACCATCTCGGTCGCACCGAGTCGCCGATCCGACCAGACCGGCGAGGTGAGCAGGCCAGCGAGTACCGGGGACTTCAGCGTCCCGGACACGTTGTCGAACTCGACCACCGGCGCGGTCGTGGTGTCCAGGATCGTGGTGATGGACTTGCGCCATTCCTCCGAGTCGGCGGGGGTGTCCGCGCGGAACACCCCCCCGTGCAGTGTCCGTATGATGTCAGACAGCAGCGACTTCCCCGACCCCGGCGACGGGGCACCGATCGCGGCCAGCTTGTAGGGCGGCGGACAGATCTCCCGCAGCAGCGGGGTCAGCAGCATCCCGACGTAGTTGGCGTGGTCGGCCTCGGACTTGAACGCGAAGTCGCCGAGCATGTCCGACAGCAGCGTGACCGCCGCACGGACATCAGCGCGGGTCGGTTCCTGCGGGACCGGCGGCACCGTCAGCCCGTCCGGCGGCAGGAAGATCAACCGCGTCTCGGGGTCGTAGCCCGGCTGGTCGATGATCGTGCCGTCCCGGCGCGGCGTCGGCACGTGCGTCACGCCGCGCAACGGGCGCAGCGACCGCATGTAATCCAGCGAGTCCACCGCCCGCTGCGCCGCCTCCAGCGGGAACAGCGTGTCGACCTCACGCGGCGCGCCGTCCTTGGTGTAGCGGATCTCGCGGCACGAATGCGTCTGATCGACCAGCGCGGCGACCTGGCGGGCAGTCACACGCCGGACCTGCGCGGGCCCGTCATCGTCGCCCGGATCGCGGGGCGGCACGTGCCCGTCCTCACCGACGCGAGGGGTGTGCACGACGTCGTAGCCGCGCCGGAACACGCCCGACAGCGGCCCGGCGCCCATCGAAGCAGTGAGCCACTGCAAAGACCCGGCAGGGGACTCGATCACCAGCTCCGGCCGCTCCGGGCCCCGCGAGACCGGCCGCCCGGGCGCGGCCCCTCCGGTGCTGCCGGACGTGCGGCGCCGACGCGTCGGCGACTTCTTCTCGGTACTAGCAGCGGATGCCGCCGCCTTGCTCGCGGCCTTCCCGCTCACCGGGCCCACCGCCGCGTCCCGGTAGTAGCAACACGCTTAGTTTGCGTCGCCTGGCCTGGCGTTGGCCTGTACAGTCGCACGCACGACCTCCTACGAGGTAGTTCGGTCGAGGACCCCCCGACGCGCCGCGAAACGAGACGGGGGGTCTTCGCATGTTCAGGGTCGGTTAGGCGCTGAGGTCCAACTGCTTCGCGTGGTCGGGCACAGGGAAGCCGTGAGCCTTGGCCACCAGCCGGATCAGATACTCGTTGAGGCTGAGTCCGAGCGCGGTCGCGCGCTCCTCGTAGAGGGCCCGGTGTTCGGCTGGCCAGTGCACCTTGCAGGGGTTGCGTGGCCCCCAGCGTGGCGTTGGTCCATATGACATGAGCCATTCCTACCGGAACCAGACTCTGAGTCGGGGTAGACGCGCCGACGACGCCGGATCGTGTGTTCATCGGTTCCCCCTCCTGCCTGTCCAGGACCACGGCCCCGGCAGGTCGACGCGCTGGCGGTGCGCGCAGCTGTTCCAGGACCAGGGTCCGAGCCGGACGGTCACCGATGTGATCCGCCACCGGAGCCATCCGGTGGCCGCAGCGTTGATCACGAGGGGGCCGAGCGGGAGGCGTTTGCGGCCGTGCACGCCCATCAGAACGGCCCCTCCTCGTTGTCCTGGCCCTTGGCGTCGCCCTGCGGCTTCTCAGTCCAGGGTGGTCGGGTTCTGCGGTCGGCGGTCTCTCCGGTGCGCGGGTCGACCGGTGCCGCGCCGCCGTTCCTGCCGCGCTTGGTGATGACGACGGTGGCGAACTGGGTCGAGGCGCCGACCTCGTCGGCCTGCATCTCGATCACGGTGCGCTTGTCGCCTTCCCGGGTCTCGAACGAGCGCTGCACGAGTCGGCCGTGCACGATCAGTCGGTCTCCCTTGCGTGCGGACTCGGCGAGGTTTTCCGCGGGATCGCGCCACAGGGTGCAGCGCAGAAACAGCGGGTCGCCGTCGCGCCATTCGCCGGTCTGTCGGTCGAATGTGCGTGGATTCGATGCGACGGTGAAGTTCGCGACCGCGGTACCGGACTCGGTGAATCGCAGCTCGGGGTCGGCTGTGAGGTGCCCGATGATGGTGGTGACGGTCTCTCCGGACATTCCGATCGGTGTCCTTTCCTGGCGAGGTTCTGAAGGGCTGACTTCCTGGTTTCTTGTTGTGTCGGTCAGGCTACTTCGGCGGGCTGGTCGGAAGTTTCCTGTTCCCACATGGCGCCCCACTCGTCAAGGCTCTGAGTGGTCCATGTGGGAGACCGTCCCGCCCGTTGTGTGTTCGGGATCTCGCGGGCCTGTCGCCGCTTCCTGAAGGTTTCCGGATAAATGCCCAGGTAGGCGGCCGCGTCCACGTTTCCCGTCACCCACTCCGTGCCGCTCTGCGTCGATTCCTCGGCGGTCGGCGTGCCCGGTTCCCACTTCCCACTCCCGTCGGTTGGCCCAGTGACAGCGACCTCGTTCGCCGCGTCATGGGAAGTAGTTGTGGCCCACTGCTTGATTTCGTCGTCGGTGGCCCAAATGTTCTGAACCCACGTCTCGGATTCGCCGTCGGAATAGATCCAGCGGCCCCGTTCCGGGCGTGACCGCGGCACCGGAAACGTTCCGACGAGACGCATCCAGTTCTGCCGCCGGAATCCCGCGAGCCCGCGGAACCCGAGGCTCGTGATCAGTCCGATTCCACCGGTGATCTGGTGGTCGATTCGTTGTCCGGCGAGCACGATGTGAACGCTGAACGCCGCGCCTTGCCACATGGAGGCATCCCGCGCAGCGCTGACGACACCGCCTCTGATCCGGCATCCTTGTCTCATGCCACGCGTTGACTACTACGACGACCCAGCAGCTCCGCCTGCCAACTCCCTCGTGCCGTCTGTGACCGCTGCCGTCCGAGACGAGGAGGGACGTCTCCTGATGATTCACAAGGTGGACAACAATTACTGGGCTCTCCCCGGCGGTGGGATGGACCTTGGCGAGTCGGTAGCCGCTGCGGCAGCGCGGGAGGTGCTCGAAGAGACCGGCGTGACTGTGGAAATCACCGGCCTCGTAGGTATCTATACTAATCCGAAACACGTGATGGCCTATGACGACGGCGAGATTCGACAAGAATTCTCAATCTGCTTCCACGCTCGTCCGCTTTCTGGCGCCCCTCGGGAAGATGGCACGGAAACCAAGGCAGCAAAGTGGGTCGAGGTTGATCAAATCCGCAAATTGTCTATTCATGAGTCGATGCGCCGGCGCATCGAGGATGCATTAGCCAAAAGTGAGCGGCCAAAAATCTCCTGAACCGGCCGCCTGTAGACGTGCAGTAGTCCGCGAAATGGCCGCGCTGATAAGCGGTTGAGCAGAAGTCATTGCTCGACCAACAACAGAGCTAGAGTCGTAGCGATCTAGAATCTCGGCGAGGCGGGCGGTGTAGTCGAATGGCTCACCACTTGGACCGGTGGTCATGTCTGCCATCCACAAGGCGTCCGCCGTGGCCGAGCGTTCTCGTTGCCACCGACGTAACTCTGAAAGCAGTCCACGTTGCTCAGCTTCACACTCTGCCGCGGAGTGATGCGCAACTAGGGCGCATAAGCGCTCCGAGTAGCCGAGACCGGCTAAGTATGAGGCGCCGTCGATTTGATGCATTCCGGTCTGTCGAGCATCAGGCGCGTAACCGAGGTCATGCCACCATGCGGCAACAATCAACAGGTCAGAGTCTTCGGCGGGCACAGCTAGCGAGAGGTCAGCCGCCCTTGCCGCCACAGCTACCGTGTGCTGCCAGCGTTGACCTAACGGCTCCAGGAGCTCGCGTGCGACCTCGGCGGCGGCCGACGGACTAGGCATCTCGGACACGTCCAGGACTCTACGGCGGATCACTGCTTACGGGGCGGCGGACCTGGGCGTAGATCGCCGTCCGAGTTCATAACCACAGCATCCGCCCTGCGGGGTATGCAGGGTATGCGGACTGAAATTCCCCACCCCCACCATGCACGAATCGGTAAGCCTCACCTAATCCCTTGCTGCGCTCTGGGAGAATTTTGGGTCCGCATACCCCGCAAACCCGCACAACCCTCAGTAACCGAAAACCACCCACAGTAACCGAAGGCCGACGACTACACAAAGCCACCACGCAATCACGTGATCATGCGACCATCACCCAATCACATGATCACACAATCACGCGATCACAAGCCTTTGACCAGCAAAAACACGCGCAGAACGACTGCGTCGTTCTGCGCGTGTTTTTTGCTGGTCAAAGGCTTGTGATCGCGTGATTGTGTGATCATGTGATTGGGTGATGGTCGCATGATCACGTGATTGCGTGGTGGCTTTGTGTAGTCGTCGGCCTTCGGTTACTGTGGGTGGTTTTCGGTTACTGAGGGTTGTGCGGGGTTTGCGGGGTATGCGGACCCAAATTCTCCCAGAGCGCAGCAGGGATTAGGTGAGGCTTACCGATTCGTGCATGGTGGGGGTGGGGAATTTCAGTCCGCATACCCCTGCATACCCCGCAGGGCGGATGCTGTGGTTATGAACTCGGACGGCGATCTACGCCCAGGTCCGCCGCCCCGTAAGCAGTGATCCGCCGTAGAGTCCTGGACGTGTCCGAGATGCCTAGTCCGTCGGCCGCCGCCGAGGTCGCACGCGAGCTCCTGGAGCCGTTAGGTCAACGCTGGCAGCACACGGTAGCTGTGGCGGCAAGGGCGGCTGACCTCTCGCTAGCTGTGCCCGCCGAAGACTCTGACCTGTTGATTGTTGCCGCATGGTGGCATGACCTCGGTTACGCGCCTGATGCTCGACAGACCGGAATGCATCAAATCGACGGCGCCTCATACTTAGCCGGTCTCGGCTACTCGGAGCGCTTATGCGCCCTAGTTGCGCATCACTCCGCGGCAGAGTGTGAAGCTGAGCAACGTGGACTGCTTTCAGAGTTACGTCGGTGGCAACGAGAACGCTCGGCCACGGCGGACGCCTTGTGGATGGCAGACATGACCACCGGTCCAAGTGGTGAGCCATTCGACTACACCGCCCGCCTCGCCGAGATTCTAGATCGCTACGACTCTAGCTCTGTTGTTGGTCGAGCAATGACTTCTGCTCAACCGCTTATCAGCGCGGCCATTTCGCGGACTACTGCACGTCTACAGGCGGCCGGTTCAGGAGATTTTTGGCCGCTCACTTTTGGCTAATGCATCCTCGATGCGCCGGCGCATCGACTCATGAATAGACAATTTGCGGATTTGATCAACCTCGACCCACTTTGCTGCCTTGGTTTCCGTGCCATCTTCCCGAGGGGCGCCAGAAAGCGGACGAGCGTGGAAGCAGATTGAGAATTCTTGTCGAATCTCGCCGTCGTCATAGGCCATCACGTGTTTCGGATTAGTATAGATACCTACGAGGCCGGTGATTTCCACAGTCACGCCGGTCTCTTCGAGCACCTCCCGCGCTGCCGCAGCGGCTACCGACTCGCCAAGGTCCATCCCACCGCCGGGGAGAGCCCAGTAATTGTTGTCCACCTTGTGAATCATCAGGAGACGTCCCTCCTCGTCTCGGACGGCAGCGGTCACAGACGGCACGAGGGAGTTGGCAGGCGGAGCTGCTGGGTCGTCGTAGTAGTCAACGCGTGGCATGAGACAAGGATGCCGGATCAGAGGCGGTGTCGTCAGCGCTGCGCGGGATGCCTCCATGTGGCAAGGCGCGGCGTTCAGCGTTCACATCGTGCTCGCCGGACAACGAATCGACCACCAGATCACCGGTGGAATCGGACTGATCACGAGCCTCGGGTTCCGCGGGCTCGCGGGATTCCGGCGGCAGAACTGGATGCGTCTCGTCGGAACGTTTCCGGTGCCGCGGTCACGCCCGGAACGGGGCCGCTGGATCTATTCCGACGGCGAATCCGAGACGTGGGTTCAGAACATTTGGGCCACCGACGACGAAATCAAGCAGTGGGCCACAACTACTTCCCATGACGCGGCGAACGAGGTCGCTGTCACTGGGCCAACCGACGGGAGTGGGAAGTGGGAACCGGGCACGCCGACCGCCGAGGAATCGACGCAGAGCGGCACGGAGTGGGTGACGGGAAACGTGGACGCGGCCGCCTACCTGGGCATTTATCCGGAAACCTTCAGGAAGCGGCGACAGGCCCGCGAGATCCCGAACACACAACGGGCGGGACGGTCTCCCACATGGACCACTCAGAGCCTTGACGAGTGGGGCGCCATGTGGGAACAGGAAACTTCCGACCAGCCCGCCGAAGTAGCCTGACCGACACAACAAGAAACCAGGAAGTCAGCCCTTCAGAACCTCGCCAGGAAAGGACACCGATCGGAATGTCCGGAGAGACCGTCACCACCATCATCGGGCACCTCACAGCCGACCCCGAGCTGCGATTCACCGAGTCCGGTACCGCGGTCGCGAACTTCACCGTCGCATCGAATCCACGCACATTCGACCGACAGACCGGCGAATGGCGCGACGGCGACCCGCTGTTTCTGCGCTGCACCCTGTGGCGCGATCCCGCGGAAAACCTCGCCGAGTCCGCACGCAAGGGAGACCGACTGATCGTGCACGGCCGACTCGTGCAGCGCTCGTTCGAGACCCGGGAAGGCGACAAGCGCACCGTGATCGAGATGCAGGCCGACGAGGTCGGCGCCTCGACCCAGTTCGCCACCGTCGTCATCACCAAGCGCGGCAGGAACGGCGGCGCGGCACCGGTCGACCCGCGCACCGGAGAGACCGCCGACCGCAGAACCCGACCACCCTGGACTGAGAAGCCGCAGGGCGACGCCAAGGGCCAGGACAACGAGGAGGGGCCGTTCTGATGGGCGTGCACGGCCGCAAACGCCTCCCGCTCGGCCCCCTCGTGATCAACGCTGCGGCCACCGGATGGCTCCGGTGGCGGATCACATCGGTGACCGTCCGGCTCGGACCCTGGTCCTGGAACAGCTGCGCGCACCGCCAGCGCGTCGACCTGCCGGGGCCGTGGTCCTGGACAGGCAGGAGGGGGAACCGATGAACACACGATCCGGCGTCGTCGGCGCGTCTACCCCGACTCAGAGTCTGGTTCCGGTAGGAATGGCTCATGTCATATGGACCAACGCCACGCTGGGGGCCACGCAACCCCTGCAAGGTGCACTGGCCAGCCGAACACCGGGCCCTCTACGAGGAGCGCGCGACCGCGCTCGGACTCAGCCTCAACGAGTATCTGATCCGGCTGGTGGCCAAGGCTCACGGCTTCCCTGTGCCCGACCACGCGAAGCAGTTGGACCTCAGCGCCTAACCGACCCTGAACATGCGAAGACCCCCCGTCTCGTTTCGCGGCGCGTCGGGGGGTCCTCGACCGAACTACCTCGTAGGAGGTCGTGCGTGCGACTGTACAGGCCAACGCCAGGCCAGGCGACGCAAACTAAGCGTGTTGCTACTACCGGGACGCGGCGGTGGGCCCGGTGAGCGGGAAGGCCGCGAGCAAGGCGGCGGCATCCGCTGCTAGTACCGAGAAGAAGTCGCCGACGCGTCGGCGCCGCACGTCCGGCAGCACCGGAGGGGCCGCGCCCGGGCGGCCGGTCTCGCGGGGCCCGGAGCGGCCGGAGCTGGTGATCGAGTCCCCTGCCGGGTCTTTGCAGTGGCTCACTGCTTCGATGGGCGCCGGGCCGCTGTCGGGCGTGTTCCGGCGCGGCTACGACGTCGTGCACACCCCTCGCGTCGGTGAGGACGGGCACGTGCCGCCCCGCGATCCGGGCGACGATGACGGGCCCGCGCAGGTCCGGCGTGTGACTGCCCGCCAGGTCGCCGCGCTGGTCGATCAGACGCATTCGTGCCGCGAGATCCGCTACACCAAGGACGGCGCGCCGCGTGAGGTCGACACGCTGTTCCCGCTGGAGGCGGCGCAGCGGGCGGTGGACTCGCTGGATTACATGCGGTCGCTGCGCCCGTTGCGCGGCGTGACGCACGTGCCGACGCCGCGCCGGGACGGCACGATCATCGACCAGCCGGGCTACGACCCCGAGACGCGGTTGATCTTCCTGCCGCCGGACGGGCTGACGGTGCCGCCGGTCCCGCAGGAACCGACCCGCGCTGATGTCCGTGCGGCGGTCACGCTGCTGTCGGACATGCTCGGCGACTTCGCGTTCAAGTCCGAGGCCGACCACGCCAACTACGTCGGGATGCTGCTGACCCCGCTGCTGCGGGAGATCTGTCCGCCGCCCTACAAGCTGGCCGCGATCGGTGCCCCGTCGCCGGGGTCGGGGAAGTCGCTGCTGTCTGACATCATACGGACACTGCACGGGGGGGTGTTCCGCGCGGACACCCCCGCCGACTCGGAGGAATGGCGCAAGTCCATCACCACGATCCTGGACACCACGACCGCGCCGGTGGTCGAGTTCGACAACGTGTCCGGGACGCTGAAGTCCCCGGTACTCGCTGGCCTGCTCACCTCGCCGGTCTGGTCGGATCGGCGACTCGGTGCGACCGAGATGGTGACCGCGAAGAACGATCGCATCTGGGTGGTCACCGGGAACAACATGTCGCTCGGGGGGGACCTCGTCCGGCGCACCGTGCAGATCACCATCGACCCCGGCGTCCCGCACCCCGAGAAGCGGAACGACTTCACGATCAAGGACCTGAAGAGCTGGGTCGGGCAGCGCCGTGGTGCGCTGATCGGGGCGCTGCTCACGCTGATCAGGGCGTGGGTGGTCGCCGGGCGGCCCCTGCGCCGCAAGGCCGGAGCGGATTCCTACCGGGCGTGGATCGAGACCGTGGACGGGATCTTGGGGCACGCTGGCATTCCCGGCACGTTCGACGGGGCCGACTCCCAGCGGATCACCGTCGGAGACGACGACCAGGAGTGGCGAGACTTCCTCGAAGCGGTGCACTGCCAGTTCGGGGAACGAGCTTGGACGGTCAAGGAGCTGCTGGCGCTGGTCTCCGAGGATCACCACGTCGGGAACGGCGAGTTTGATCAGGCGAACGCGGCGCGGCGGCCGATCCCGCTCGACGCTCTCCCCGCAGAGCTGGGCGAGAAGGTCGTGCGCGGACGACTCGGTGTCGGTGTCATCGCGAAGAGCCTGGGGCGGTGGCTGACCAACCGGGAAGGACGATGGGCGGGCGAGAAGATCACCGTCCGGCGGGCCGGGCGGACCCGCGACAAGATCGGGATGTGGCGCATCGAGCATCTCGGCGAGACCGAGGGCTACCCGGTGCCGGTCAAGGCTGCGGTCGGGGGGCCGGAACCGCTGACCACGGGCGCGCGCACCGCGGCGCCGGAATCGTCTCCCGCTCAGACCCCTGCGGCGGCGGGCGCTGGGTGTGTGGCCTGTCAGGTCCCCGGGCCCGCCTGCGGGTTCGGAGTGGTCCTCGACGAGGGCCAAGAGGAGCCCTGCGTCCTGTGCGGGCACCCCACGTTGATTCGGTCGCGGTGCGGCACCGCTCGGCACGCGACCCCGGACGGCTGCCCACGCCGCGACTGTGACCGCACCTCGGCGCCGTCGACCCCGCCGGAGCAGGACCGCCCTGCCGATGACGGCCAGGTGCTGACTCCGCCCGCGTCGCCCGAGCCGCCCGCCGCGAAGTCCGGCGCGCGCCGTGGCTCGTCGGCGCGCGCGTTCGCGCAGAAGCGGCGACAGGAACAGGCCGCGCGGCTGACAGCTGACACGGCCGCGCTCGCCGACGGCGACCCGCTGCGTGTGCTGCGGGCCCTGGAGGAGGAGTTCGCGCCGCGCCGCAAGGATGCCGAGGGTCGGCTCCGCCGGCCGTTCTGGCGCCCGCCGCTGCCGGGGATCACGTGGGCCGCGCATGTGATCAGCTCGTGGGCGTGGGAGCGCCCGTTCGCCGGGGAAGTCGTGTCCCTGGACCGCTCCGGCGCGTTCGTAGCGGCTGCGTCGTCGGTGCTCGTGGCACACGGCGGGTTGGAGCACACCGGCGAATGCGAGTTCGACGCGCAGCGCGCGGGCTACTGGCAGGTCCAGGTGCACCCGTGGGCCGAGGGGGACGAGCTGCCGCACCCGCTAGCCGGGCACGGAAAGGCCACCGAGCTGTGGGTGCCGACACCGACCGCAGCGTTGCTACGGGATCTTGCCGAGGAAGGCCGCTGGGCTGACCTGACGGTACTCGACTCCTACACCGCAGCCGGTGTGCGGCTCTCAGGTTGGACCGGCTACATCAACGCCCTCAGGAAAGAGGCGATCACGACCTACGGTCGCGACTCGGACCAGTACGCGGCGGTCAAGACCGCGTTCGGACAGGCGTTGTCCCTGATGCTGGGCACCCCGACCAGCGGGAATACCCGTGAGTGGCGCGCCGCAGCACAGCGGCCAGACTGGACGCACACCATCCAGGCGCAGGCGTCGGCGACTCTGTGGCGGTGGGCGAACGACTGCCGCAAGCTCGCCCCGGAGCTCGGACCGGTCGCGCTGGCGAACGTCGATGAGCTGGTACTCCCGGCTGACGCGCTCGAAGTCGTGACCACCACCCCGCGGCCCGGGGGCCGCGCTCCCCTTCAGATTGATCCGGACGGCGTCGCGCTCGGCAGCTTCAAGGCGAAGACGCGCGAGACCCGGGAGACCTGATGGCCGGCAAGGACACGGGCCCGGCGACCGACTACACCGACACTGAGGAAGCCGCGCTGGAAGCGGCGGCTGAACGCGCCTGGGAGGAGTATCAGGCGGGGGAGGAGCAGATGCCGGAGCGGATGACGGTCTACGGCGCTCGCGTGGAGTGGGCCGGGGTCGAGACCCCGCGCGCGGCGGTCCGGCTCGACCGGCTCGACCTAGACCGGGTCGGGGCGGCACTGTCGTCGATGAAGCAGGCCAATGCTCGCGCCGCGCAGGGTGAGGCCACCAGCTACACCGCGACCGGCTGGCACGCTCAACTGCGAGCCCTGACCGGCACCGCGCGCGGGTCTGAGCTGGCGGACCGTGCCGGGCTCAACCCGACCGCCCGCACCCTGCGCGCGTGGCTGGCCGAAGACCGGCCCCCCAACGCGGCGAACCGCCGCGCGATCGCCGAGGCGTACTCGGGGCTGCGCACCTATGGCCGTGACCAGGCGCAGGACGAAGCGCGCGCCGCGCGACATCAGGTGGTGGAGGAGCTGAACTCCGCGATACGTGACAGGTACGGCGCTGACGTGCGGTTCCGCAATTTCGGGCGCATCGAGTTTCATGACTGACCGTCTAATAGGCTGCTTTTCACGCTCCTGTCATCCCTGGTCAAAGCGTCTGCGGTCACGTGATCGAGTGGCTACGTGATTACGCTGACCAGGGAGGGTGTTCACGTGATCGCGCACTTGTCCGAGGGCAAGTCGACCCGGACCGCAGCCCGCCCCCAGGGGCGGGTGAGGACCGGAAGCGGCGCGGCAGTACTGCGTGACCCGACCATCTGTCATCGCAGCAAGGTAGGGCAACACGCCGAGCCTCCTGGTGAGACAGCTGATCTTGGTCGATTGCTGTTCTCCCGGGAGGCTCACCCAGCTACACCACCGCCCTCACCAAGCCCCTGACCAGCAGAATCACGATGAAAAAGGCTCTCAGTGCGGCCTGCTGGACGACGCGACCCAACCTATAGTCGAGGAAGGTGCCGCTGGCCGATAGCGTTGTGCGTGTGAGCCTTGACGAATCTCCCTCGGTGGAGCGAACCGACGACACTCCGGAGCCCGTCGAGGACGATGCCGTCGATGTCGCTGGTGAGGTTCGCACGGTCACGACTGACGGATGGCCAGAGGGTTACGTCTACGGTGCTACTCGATACGCCGACGTGATCCTGCGAGAGGCCTTCCCCGAGCGGTTTAGTGACCTGGTAATGGCCTTGGACGCGTTCCGCCCGACTCTTGATGAGTTGCGAGCGGGCGGGGGCGGTCGCA
>NZ_JAHLJC010000024.1:0-13604 GCF_020496255.1 Pseudonocardia sp. ICBG1142
GTCGAGCCAGTCCCTATCTGGCTCGGGGTCCCGGGGACGTGTACTCCACGCGGCCACTGACCATCTTCGTCGACTGCAAGGGTGGTCGCCAGGGTGGGGACCAGGCGGTGGAATGGGCCGAGGAGATGGAGGCCCTGGGCCTGCACCGGCGCGGGTCGGGATCTTCCCGTTCGTTGACCGGCTCAACATGTGGCGGCTCCCCCCACGCCAGCTCCAGGCGTCCCTACACGCCCTGGCGAAGACTGAGCATCGCTTCTATGACGTGCTGCAGCGGGGTCTGCTGCACCTGCTCATCGATGCGCCGGAAGAAGGCCTCCGTCTGACTCGGTGGCGCTGCTGAAGCGGCTAACGAAGAAGTGGCTGACGGAGACCTGGGAGAAGTACCCGGTGGAGTCGGCTGCTGTGCGGGCGTTGACGGCGTCGTCGGGGTCGGGGCCGTCACCGTGGCGGCGGACCTGATGCTGTTCAGCGAGTTGTTCCGGGCGCTGGGGGACGACTTCGACGCCGGGCGGCCCCTCACTGACTTCGATGCCTTGTATGTGTTGGTGCCGGGTTCGATTGACAGGGTTGTGGCGGAGGCGAAGGCAGCGGTGCTGCTGGAGCTGCTGATGTATGAGTTGTCGCAGCAGCCGCGGCAGACGTTGTTCATCGTGGATGAGTTTTCGGCGATCACGGGGAAGCTCACCGGGAGTCTGACGAATCTGGTGGAGCGGATTCGGGGGATGGGCGGGGCTTGCATCCCGTCGGCGCAGTCCTATTACGGGTTCGGGGACACCGAGGACGAACGAGAACGGCTCTTGTCGGCGATGGGTGGGGGAATGCTCATCGGCCGGACGGAGGCGGCGGAGCCGCTGGCGAAGCGGTTTGGGTCTCGCAAGGTCGGTGAGGCCGGGTTGCAGTTGTCGGAGTCTGAGTTCACGGGAACCGGGAGTCTCCGGCGGCAGGATGCCTATCTGTTGGACCCGAACCGGGTGCGGCAACTCCCCGACGGGCATTGGATTTATACGAACTCGGAGAAAGTTACCTACGGGGTCGTGAAGCCGGTGGATAAGACGAGGAGGCTTCCGAGCAAGGTTATCACCGGGTCGGCGAAGCGGAATCTGCTGGTGGCTGGGCATGCGAAGCAGCCAGTCGCACTGCTCAAGGGCCGGGACAAGACTCTGGAGGAGCAGATTCCGGGGTGGAAGAAATGAGCACCCTGTCCCGGGAGGCGGCTGCGCAACGCCTCAAAGTCTCACCTGCGGCGAGCCCCCAGGTCCTGCACTCCGCCTACCGGAAGGCAGCCAGGGAGCACCATCCCGACATCGGTGGTTCGAAGACGGACTTTCAGGACATCTGCGATGCCTACACCTACCTTCTTTCCGAAGCGTGGGTGGACACTCCAGAAGAGTCACGGGAAAACCCAGTGCCGGGCATCGGGCCGGTGGTCTGGGTCCGCAGCAAGTTCACCCTCCTCGCAATCGTCATGGGGATGGTCGAGGCGGCGGTGCTCATCCTGATCCCCTTACTCTTCGGGGTCCCGTTCTACGGGGCTGTCACAGTCCTGGTCGCGGGCGCAGTGATTATCCGTCTGGCCTATCTCGCGATAGGTCGACCACTGAGTAAGAAGACAGGCCAGGAAGCAGTGAACAGTGATCCAGGATGGGATACTGGACCACTCCCCACGATGACGGCTGAGCGGGTGGAGAGGTTCGAGCGGGGCGGTTACTAGCGTTCCTTCTCGGCAGAGCAGGGCGGGTCTCGTAGAGGGCTCGCCCTGCTTTGCGTGTGGATCGCGCAATTATTGTGTTGGAGGCTTCCGTTGAACGGTCGGGCTCTGGGCGGCGCGGCGGGCTGGGTGGACCTGGCGGCGGAAGCGGCGTCCTCGGTGGGGTCGGGGTCGGCGCTCGGTGCAGGGCTCGCCCTTCACCGCTGAGCAGGTGGGGCAGTAGGCGGTCCCGATCTCCCAGGGGACTCGCATGCCTCGGTCGATAGCCACGACGCCACTCTAGGGCTGGAGCGACACCCCGTGTGAGCTGCGTAGATACACAGATGCCCCCGCCGGGGCGGGGGCATCTGGTTCACTGTGAGCTGAACACAACACAAATGAATGGTCAGGGTAGCGGCCAGACGCTCCCGGGCACCAGCGACACGCTCGTCACGCTCCCAGATGCATCGAGAACTGGGTAACCAAACGTCCCGGCCCAGGGTCCGGTCCCTCAGAAGGTAAAAACCTGCAGCTGGACCAGATCAGCAGCAGCCGTTGCTCCACAGGATGGAGCGGAACACGGCAGGCCCAGGCTGACCCCCGCAGAGGGGGTGCGCATCGGACGTGTTCAACGCAGTAGCCGATGCGACAGACTGACTGGACATCCCGCCCTGGGGCATCAGTAACGCGGTGCCCGGGACACGCGACCGAAGCAACCGACCGACGGCAGAACAGCCGCGACCGTTCGATCCGAGTCTCCCCCCTACCCGGTCAACCTTGCGCATCCGCGCGCCGTTGACCGGGTAGGGGGGGGGCTCCCTTCGCTGCCCTCCCTCCGGCAGGGAGGACAAGCTCCTACGGAGCCCAGCGAGCCCCGAGCCCAGCGAGCCCCGAGCCCAGCGAGCCCCGAGCCCAGCGAGCCCCGAGCCCAGCGAGCCCCGAGCCCAGCGAGCCCCGAGCCCAGCGAGCCCCGAGCCCAGCGAGCCCCGAGCCCAGCGAGCCCCGAGCCCAGCGAGCCCCGAGCCCAGCGAGCCCCGAGCCCTTGCGAGCGTCCACTCAGCATGATCTAGTGCATAAATGAAACGTTTTCTTCGTGCAACTACTGTGACTATTCTGCTATTTATGGCGGCGCTAGGAGCGAGTTCGAGTCCTGCACTGGCTTCCGATTTAAAATCTCCGACTCAGGGGGCATCCCTTTCTTGGGGATTTACTTCAGAAAAGTTCGCTAACCGCCCGCGTCATATCGCGGGCTACACCATCCATGCGAAGCTCCGCATGAGCGAACGCGATATCGGAGAGAAAGAAGTGAACGCGCTGGTTCGTTTCGGACCAGAGGGGATCAATCAAGGAGATGGAACCTGGAAGATTATGGAGGCGGATACTCCATTCGCCGTGGTTATTAACGGGAGTGGCTGGGTCGTCACAGTCCACCCGGTGATTTGAGGGTGAAATGATTACCAAGCGAGAAGTGTCAGTAACGCTGGAACTGGATACGTCTGGCGATGTGGCCTACCTTCGTTTCGAAAGGCTGTCTGCGGACGATGCACGTCGAGTTCGCACAGCTTTAGTGGAAGATCGACAAGGCGTCATGTACGGAGCGTTGGATTTTGAGAACGAAGGAAAAGGCCGGATGGTAGGTCTGGAGATTCTGAACGCGTCGAAGCGGTTGCCGGGTAGATGGCTCAGCGAAGGCGAGAATGGGGAATGAAGAAGGCGGTAGGTGGACTGTTGGTTGCAGTGGGAGTCTTGTTGTCAATTACAGGCTCAGCCGCTGCGGGAGAGAGCAGGAAGGAGGGCTCGGGGCAGTCTTGTGTGGTGTATGCGCCGAAACAGTATGAGTGTTTCTCTAACAATGCCGAGGCGAACGCGGCAGCGGATGCTCACAGTGGAAACCGAACTCCCCAGGAGTATCAAGGAGGAGCGTTCGATTGCGCCTGGGGATGGCTGTGTCTGTACGGATCGACGGGCGGCAACGGTCGGCGGCTGATATTCAGTGACGAGCACTGGCACAGGCTGGATGATTATGGTTTCGGAGGGAAAGTGAAGTCGTGGAGAAACAATCAGCTTTGTCCAGATGACGGAATGCTCGGCGATGGGGTGGGAGGCGTACTCGTGCTAGAAGGGTGCGGCAGGACAGCAGCAATGGACCCGTATTGGTCAAACGCTGCAATCCATGTGCATGGGTGAACTGTGCTGAGATCATCTCTCCGATGATGGGCTGAGCGGGTGGAGAGGTTCGAGCGGGACGGCTACTAGCGTCCCTTTCTCAATCAGGCAGGGCGGACCCCGATAGGGGTCCGCCCTGTTTGTGTGTAACGGGCTTGTCTTGGAGGTTCTTTCGGCCCTGTCCGTCATCTGGGCGGAGCCAGACCTGGCGGCCCACCGAATGCAAGGGTGGGGTGTCCCTTGCATTCGGTGGGGGGTCAGGTATCCCTTGTGGCAGATGATGGACAGGGCCGGGAGGACCGTAGCCCCTGTCCGGAGTCTGCCGGGGTTCGGGGCGGCGAGCGCCCGACCCCCGGAGGGCCCCCGGAGGGCCCCCGGAGGGCCCCCGGAGGGCCCCCGGAGGGCCCCCGGAGGGATTCCGCCGAAGGCGGAACAAAGAGCGAAGATCAAAGGCAGACGCTCGCCGCTGGGCAGGCTCCGGACAGGAGGACAAACCCGGCTGAATAGCACTCGGCTAGTGCACGGTTCCTCCCCCTGGAATCGGGGTTGGGGGCCTCCTGCCCATCACCTGCCCAAAGGGATACCAGACCTTTGCCAGGGGGCAACCCGAACCCCATGGGTTGCCCCCTGGCAAAGCCCTGGTCTGGCTACGCCCAGGTGACGGACAGGAGGCCCCCAACCCCTAGGGTGCGCCCTCCGGGCGCGCCCCACACACCGCGACCTCACGGCCACTCCATCGGAGCATGGACAGAGAAGAGGGGGTTGGTATACGGTGTGAAACACCTTGGAAAGGACATTGAAAACCCATGGCTAGTGCCATGGGTGAAAAACAGGGGTTTAAGCGGTGGGGGAGGGAGTTGACCTGCGGTTTCGTGGGGGGCCTTCCCGCCGCCACCGCGCGACACCTCACTCCCTCTGCTTCGCGACGAGGAACTGAGGTGTCGCGCGGTGGCGGCGGGAAGGCAAGTCAACAAGATCAAAAACAAGATCAAAAACAAGATCAACAGACAGGGGGTTGGCAAGGGGGTGTGGCTGAGAGGGGCGTGCGGTACGTAGAGGGGAGAGAAAAAAGAGCACCAATGAAGGGGTAAAACCGAATGGCTACGCAGAAGGCAACGGCACACAGAAGGCCAGCGAAGGCGAAGCCGAGCAGGGCAGAGCCCCAGACAGACAGAACAGCACAAAACAACAAGAACCCCATGCAGGGGCAGTGACCAGAGCATGAAGCAGAACATGATCCAGATAGGAGGCCAGGCAATGCCAGAAGAAGCACAGCCGAAACGAGCGAAGCGAAGCGACGCCGGAACAGCCCGCAGGACAGCACGAGATGCCGAACTCATGGAGTGGATGGCGCACATGTACGGCATCCCCATGGACCTCCTCCAGCACCACCTGAACGTCACAGAAGAACGAGCCCGGCAGATTGTGCGGCGTTGGGAACAGGCGGGCTGGGTCAAGCGTGACTACGTCGACGCGGGATCAGCCTGGGTGTGGCCGACAAAGGCAACCACAGATCAATTCCTAGGATGGAACGCGCGGGAATGGAAACCCCGCCCCACTACAGCGGCACATACCCGTGCAGTGGCGGCAGTCCGGGCGCGCCGAACAGGGTTCGCGTTGGACCGGTGGGAATCCGAGCGAAGCCTATGGCATGAACACGGCTGGCGTCTCAAAGACGAGGAATACCCACACATGCCAGACGGAGTCGAGATTCTAGAGAACGGAAACCGCGTGCTGATTGAGGTCGAGCTGACGGCAAAAGCTCGAACTCGGTACCTCTCTAAGGAGAGAGAGTCGGGAACAGGTGGGGTGAACTTGCATGACGGGTTATTGCCAGAGATTCAAAGGAGAGCACGGGATTTGAACTGTTCAGGTATCGCCTATTGGTGTTCGCCGGTGGCTTTGCCGGTGATCGAGGATGTGACGAAGGAGTACAGCGTTCGAAGCGAGATTCAGATGAGGAATTCCCCCAATCCGCAACGATTGGGAGAGAAATTCCAGTTTCATGTCAGAAGCTTGGAAGAGGAGGTTCCTGCATGGCAACCGAAGGGTTGGGTTCGGCGCCTGAAGGTAGGTGGAGAGTGATGGAGTGGCCAGCATGGGCGCAGGGAAGTATTGCCGGGATACTTCTCGCGGCGATAGTCGCGGCGGGAGTGGTCTTGCTGCCGGGGATCATCCTGGGTGCTGGGATCGTGGCGGGTGCTTCGTTGAAGGGATGGCATCCGTCCCGGCTGCGGAATGTGTTCTTCGTGGTGCTCGGGGCGAGTGTGATTGCGGCGTGGTGGGTCGATGACTGGTTCGCGCCACTCACAACAATGAAGACGGCCATCGAGCAGGCGTGGGCGGGGATGTGGTGGCACGCATTCGTGAATGCGACCGGTGGCACGTTGCTGCTGTCGTGCTTGGGGGCGTGGATATGGTGGCACCGCTATACGCGGCGGATGCGATCCGGAAAGGAAGGAGTGAAGGGTGAGCGGCATGTGTATCGGCAACAGAAGCGCCAGGAATGGAATGCCAGGCTGCGGGCGAAGCATGAGATCACACCACTATCGAGAGGGCAGAGAGTGATCCTGGGTCACAAGTATGAGGACGTGTATCCGCATCCGGAGCTGTTGGGACAGGCGGTGGGGAAACGGAACGCACCATATTTTGATGTTCCAATGGAACGGATTAAACGGCATATGGCGGCGGTGGGGTCGACGGGGTCGGGGAAGTCGACGACGTTGATCCGGCTCAGCTGCGGATGGACAGAAGCCGCGTGGAGCACCTACCGGGAGTCGAGCCAGTCCCTATCTGGCTCGGGGTCCCGGGACGTGTACTCCACGCGGCCACTGACCATCTTCGTCGACTGCAAGGGTGGTCGCCAGGGTGGGGACCAGGCGGTGGAATGGGCCGAGGAGATGGAGGCCCTGGGCCTGGCACCGGCGCGGGTCGGGATCTTCCCGTTCGTTGACCGGCTCAACATGTGGCGGCTCCCCCCACGCCAGCTCCAGGCGTCCCTACACGCCCTGGCGAAGACTGAGCATCGCTTCTATGACGTGCTGCAGCGGGGTCTGCTGCACCTGCTCATCGATGCGCCGGAAGAAGGCCCTCCGTCTGACTCGGTGGCGCTGCTGAAGCGGCTAACGAAGAAGTGGCTGACGGAGACCTGGGAGAAGTACCCGGTGGAGTCGGCTGCTGTGCGGGCGTTGACGGCGTCGTCGGGGTCGGGGCCGTCACCGTTGGCGGCGGACCTGATGCTGTTCAGCGAGTTGTTCCGGGCGCTGGGGGACGACTTCGACGCCGGGCGGCCCCTCACTGACTTCGATGCCTTGTATGTGTTGGTGCCGGGTTCGATTGACAGGGTTGTGGCGGAGGCGAAGGCAGCGGTGCTGCTGGAGCTGCTGATGTATGAGTTGTCGCAGCAGCCGCGGCAGACGTTGTTCATCGTGGATGAGTTTTCGGCGATCACGGGGAAGCTCACCGGGAGTCTGACGAATCTGGTGGAGCGGATTCGGGGGATGGGCGGGGCTTGCATCCCGTCGGCGCAGTCCTATTACGGGTTCGGGGACACCGAGGACGAACGAGAACGGCTCTTGTCGGCGATGGGTGGGGGAATGCTCATCGGCCGGACGGAGGCGGCGGAGCCGCTGGCGAAGCGGTTTGGGTCTCGCAAGGTCGGTGAGGCCGGGTTGCAGTTGTCGGAGTCTGAGTTCACGGGAACCGGGAGTCTCCGGCGGCAGGATGCCTATCTGTTGGACCCGAACCGGGTGCGGCAACTCCCCGACGGGCATTGGATTTATACGAACTCGGAGAAAGTTACCTACGGGGTCGTGAAGCCGGTGGATAAGACGAGGAGGCTTCCGAGCAAGGTTATCACCGGGTCGGCGAAGCGGAATCTGCTGGTGGCTGGGCATGCGAAGCAGCCAGTCGCACTGCTCAAGGGCCGGGACAAGACTCTGGAGGAGCAGATTCCGGGGTGGAAGAAATGAGCACCCTGTCCCGGGAGGCGGCTGCGCAACGCCTCAAAGTCTCACCTGCGGCGAGCCCCCAGGTCCTGCACTCCGCCTACCGGAAGGCAGCCAGGGAGCACCATCCCGACATCGGTGGTTCGAAGACGGACTTTCAGGACATCTGCGATGCCTACACCTACCTTCTTTCCGAAGCGTGGGTGGACACTCCAGAAGAGTCACGGGAAAACCCAGTGCCGGGCATCGGGCCGGTGGTCTGGGTCCGCAGCAAGTTCACCCTCCTCGCAATCGTCATGGGGATGGTCGAGGCGGCGGTGCTCATCCTGATCCCCTTACTCTTCGGGGTCCCGTTCTACGGGGCTGTCACAGTCCTGGTCGCGGGCGCAGTGATTATCCGTCTGGCCTATCTCGCGATAGGTCGACCACTGAGTAAGAAGACAGGCCAGGAAGCAGTGAACAGTGATCCAGGATGGGATACTGGACCACTCCCCACGATGACGGCTGAGCGGGTGGAGAGGTTCGAGCGGGGCGGTTACTAGCGTTCCTTCTCGGCAGAGCAGGGCGGGTCTCGTAGAGGGCTCGCCCTGCTTTGCGTGTGGATCGCGCAATTATTGTGTTGGAGGCTTCCGTTGAACGGTCGGGCTCTGGGCGGCGCGGCGGGCTGGGTGGACCTGGCGGCGGAAGCGGCGTCCTCGGTGGGGTCGGGGTCGGCGCTCGGTGCAGGGCTCGCCCTTCACCGCTGAGCAGGTGGGGCAGTAGGCGGTCCCGATCTCCCAGGGGACTCGCATGCCTCGGTCGATAGCCACGACGCCACTCTAGGGCTGGAGCGACACCCCGTGTGAGCTGCGTAGATACACAGATGCCCCCGCCGGGGCGGGGGCATCTGGTTCACTGTGAGCTGAACACAACACAAATGAATGGTCAGGGTAGCGGCCAGACGCTCCCGGGCACCAGCGACACGCTCGTCACGCTCCCAGATGCATCGAGAACTGGGTAACCAAACGTCCCGGCCCAGGGTCCGGTCCCTCAGAAGGTAAAAACCTGCAGCTGGACCAGATCAGCAGCAGCCGTTGCTCCACAGGATGGAGCGGAACACGGCAGGCCCAGGCTGACCCCCGCAGAGGGGGTGCGCATCGGACGTGTTCAACGCAGTAGCCGATGCGACAGACTGACTGGACATCCCGCCCTGGGGCATCAGTAACGCGGTGCCCGGGACACGCGACCGAAGCAACCGACCGACGGCAGAACAGCCGCGACCGTTCGATCCGAGTCTCCCCCCTACCCGGTCAACCTTGCGCATCCGCGCGCCGTTGACCGGGTAGGGGGGGGGCTCCCTTCGCTGCCCTCCCTCCGGCAGGGAGGACAAGCTCCTACGGAGCCCAGCGAGCCCCGAGCCCAGCGAGCCCCGCGAGCCCCGAGCCCAGCGAGCCCCGAGCCCAGCGAGCCCCGAGCCCAGCGAGCCCCGAGCCCAGCGAGCCCCGAGCCCAGCGAGCCCCGAGCCCAGCGAGCCCCGAGCCCAGCGAGCCCCGAGCCCAGCGAGCCCCGAGCCCAGCGAGCCCCGAGCCCAGCGAGCCCCGAGCCCTTGCGAGCGTCCACTCAGCATGATCTAGTGCATAAATGAAACGTTTTCTTCGTGCAACTACTGTGACTATTCTGCTATTTATGGCGGCGCTAGGAGCGAGTTCGAGTCCTGCACTGGCTTCCGATTTAAAATCTCCGACTCAGGGGGCATCCCTTTCTTGGGGATTTACTTCAGAAAAGTTCGCTAACCGCCCGCGTCATATCGCGGGCTACACCATCCATGCGAAGCTCCGCATGAGCGAACGCGATATCGGAGAGAAAGAAGTGAACGCGCTGGTTCGTTTCGGACCAGAGGGGATCAATCAAGGAGATGGAACCTGGAAGATTATGGAGGCGGATACTCCATTCGCCGTGGTTATTAACGGGAGTGGCTGGGTCGTCACAGTCCACCCGGTGATTTGAGGGTGAAATGATTACCAAGCGAGAAGTGTCAGTAACGCTGGAACTGGATACGTCTGGCGATGTGGCCTACCTTCGTTTCGAAAGGCTGTCTGCGGACGATGCACGTCGAGTTCGCACAGCTTTAGTGGAAGATCGACAAGGCGTCATGTACGGAGCGTTGGATTTTGAGAACGAAGGAAAAGGCCGGATGGTAGGTCTGGAGATTCTGAACGCGTCGAAGCGGTTGCCGGGTAGATGGCTCAGCGAAGGCGAGAATGGGGAATGAAGAAGGCGGTAGGTGGACTGTTGGTTGCAGTGGGAGTCTTGTTGTCAATTACAGGCTCAGCCGCTGCGGGAGAGAGCAGGAAGGAGGGCTCGGGGCAGTCTTGTGTGGTGTATGCGCCGAAACAGTATGAGTGTTTCTCTAACAATGCCGAGGCGAACGCGGCAGCGGATGCTCACAGTGGAAACCGAACTCCCCAGGAGTATCAAGGAGGAGCGTTCGATTGCGCCTGGGGATGGCTGTGTCTGTACGGATCGACGGGCGGCAACGGTCGGCGGCTGATATTCAGTGACGAGCACTGGCACAGGCTGGATGATTATGGTTTCGGAGGGAAAGTGAAGTCGTGGAGAAACAATCAGCTTTGTCCAGATGACGGAATGCTCGGCGATGGGGTGGGAGGCGTACTCGTGCTAGAAGGGTGCGGCAGGACAGCAGCAATGGACCCGTATTGGTCAAACGCTGCAATCCATGTGCATGGGTGAACTGTGCTGAGATCATCTCTCCGATGATGGGCTGAGCGGGTGGAGAGGTTCGAGCGGGACGGCTACTAGCGTCCCTTTCTCAATCAGGCAGGGCGGACCCCGATAGGGGTCCGCCCTGTTTGTGTGTAACGGGCTTGTCTTGGAGGTTCTTTCGGCCCTGTCCGTCATCTGGGCGGAGCCAGACCTGGCGGCCCACCGAATGCAAGGGTGGGGTGTCCCTTGCATTCGGTGGGGGGTCAGGTATCCCTTGTGGCAGATGATGGACAGGGCCGGGAGGACCGTAGCCCCTGTCCGGAGTCTGCCGGGGTTCGGGGCGGCGAGCGCCCGACCCCCGGAGGGCCCCCGGAGGGCCCCCGGAGGGCCCCCGGAGGGCCCCCGGAGGGCCCCCGGAGGGATTCCGCCGAAGGCGGAACAAAGAGCGAAGATCAAAGGCAGACGCTCGCCGCTGGGCAGGCTCCGGACAGGAGGACAAACCCGGCTGAATAGCACTCGGCTAGTGCACGGTTCCTCCCCCTGGAATCGGGGTTGGGGGCCTCCTGCCCATCACCTGCCCAAAGGGATACCAGACCTTTGCCAGGGGGCAACCCGAACCCCATGGGTTGCCCCCTGGCAAAGCCCTGGTCTGGCTACGCCCAGGTGACGGACAGGAGGCCCCCAACCCCTAGGGTGCGCCCTCCGGGCGCGCCCCACACACCGCGACCTCACGGCCACTCCATCGGAGCATGGACAGAGAAGAGGGGGTTGGTATACGGTGTGAAACACCTTGGAAAGGACATTGAAAACCCATGGCTAGTGCCATGGGTGAAAAACAGGGGTTTAAGCGGTGGGGGAGGGAGTTGACCTGCGGTTTCGTGGGGGGCCTTCCCGCCGCCACCGCGCGACACCTCACTCCCTCTGCTTCGCGACGAGGAACTGAGGTGTCGCGCGGTGGCGGCGGGAAGGCAAGTCAACAAGATCAAAAACAAGATCAAAAACAAGATCAACAGACAGGGGGTTGGCAAGGGGGTGTGGCTGAGAGGGGCGTGCGGTACGTAGAGGGGAGAGAAAAAAGAGCACCAATGAAGGGGTAAAACCGAATGGCTACGCAGAAGGCAACGGCACACAGAAGGCCAGCGAAGGCGAAGCCGAGCAGGGCAGAGCCCCAGACAGACAGAACAGCACAAAACAACAAGAACCCCATGCAGGGGCAGTGACCAGAGCATGAAGCAGAACATGATCCAGATAGGAGGCCAGGCAATGCCAGAAGAAGCACAGCCGAAACGAGCGAAGCGAAGCGACGCCGGAACAGCCCGCAGGACAGCACGAGATGCCGAACTCATGGAGTGGATGGCGCACATGTACGGCATCCCCATGGACCTCCTCCAGCACCACCTGAACGTCACAGAAGAACGAGCCCGGCAGATTGTGCGGCGTTGGGAACAGGCGGGCTGGGTCAAGCGTGACTACGTCGACGCGGGATCAGCCTGGGTGTGGCCGACAAAGGCAACCACAGATCAATTCCTAGGATGGAACGCGCGGGAATGGAAACCCCGCCCCACTACAGCGGCACATACCCGTGCAGTGGCGGCAGTCCGGGCGCGCCGAACAGGGTTCGCGTTGGACCGGTGGGAATCCGAGCGAAGCCTATGGCATGAACACGGCTGGCGTCTCAAAGACGAGGAATACCCACACATGCCAGACGGAGTCGAGATTCTAGAGAACGGAAACCGCGTGCTGATTGAGGTCGAGCTGACGGCAAAAGCTCGAACTCGGTACCTCTCTAAGGAGAGAGAGTCGGGAACAGGTGGGGTGAACTTGCATGACGGGTTATTGCCAGAGATTCAAAGGAGAGCACGGGATTTGAACTGTTCAGGTATCGCCTATTGGTGTTCGCCGGTGGCTTTGCCGGTGATCGAGGATGTGACGAAGGAGTACAGCGTTCGAAGCGAGATTCAGATGAGGAATTCCCCCAATCCGCAACGATTGGGAGAGAAATTCCAGTTTCATGTCAGAAGCTTGGAAGAGGAGGTTCCTGCATGGCAACCGAAGGGTTGGGTTCGGCGCCTGAAGGTAGGTGGAGAGTGATGGAGTGGCCAGCATGGGCGCAGGGAAGTATTGCCGGGATACTTCTCGCGGCGATAGTCGCGGCGGGAGTGGTCTTGCTGCCGGGGATCATCCTGGGTGCTGGGATCGTGGCGGGTGCTTCGTTGAAGGGATGGCATCCGTCCCGGCTGCGGAATGTGTTCTTCGTGGTGCTCGGGGCGAGTGTGATTGCGGCGTGGTGGGTCGATGACTGGTTCGCGCCACTCACAACAATGAAGACGGCCATCGAGCAGGCGTGGGCGGGGATGTGGTGGCACGCATTCGTGAATGCGACCGGTGGCACGTTGCTGCTGTCGTGCTTGGGGGCGTGGATATGGTGGCACCGCTATACGCGGCGGATGCGATCCGGAAAGGAAGGAGTGAAGGGTGAGCGGCATGTGTATCGGCAACAGAAGCGCCAGGAATGGAATGCCAGGCTGCGGGCGAAGCATGAGATCACACCACTATCGAGAGGGCAGAGAGTGATCCTGGGTCACAAGTATGAGGACGTGTATCCGCATCCGGAGCTGTTGGGACAGGCGGTGGGGAAACGGAACGCACCATATTTTGATGTTCCAATGGAACGGATTAAACGGCATATGGCGGCGGTGGGGTCGACGGGGTCGGGGAAGTCGACGACGTTGATCCGGCTCAGCTGCGGATGGACAGAAGCCGCGTGGAGCACCTACCGGGAGTCGAGCCAGTCCCTATCTGGCTCGGGGTCCCGGGACGTGTACTCCACGCGGCCACTGACCATCTTCGTCGACTGCAAGGGTGGTCGCCAGGGTGGGGACCAGGCGGTGGAATGGGCCGAGGAGATGGAGGCCCTGGGCCTGGCACCGGCGCGGGTCGGGATCTTCCCGTTCGTTGACCGGCTCAACATGTGGCGGCTCCCCCCACGCCAGCTCCAGGCGTCCCTACACGCCCTGGCGAAGACTGAGCATCGCTTCTATGACGTGCTGCAGCGGGGTCTGCTGCACCTGCTCATCGATGCGCCGGAAGAAGGCCCTCCG
>NZ_JAHLJC010000025.1:0-13670 GCF_020496255.1 Pseudonocardia sp. ICBG1142
GTCATAGCCGAGTTCCAGCCACGCGCCTTCCACCGGCAGAATCCGCGACTGCACGAGCTTCACGACCGCATCAGCTTTCGCCGCCACCGTGGGCGTCGACGCATCCGACCACGTCGTCGACACCGGTAACTGTGCACCCGCGACCAGCCGCAACGCGATGTCACTGACCTGCGACCACGCGGAGCCGAACCCAGACTGCTTACGTTCAGCACGCTTGACATGCCGCGACTCGCCCGAGCGGATCGCATCGGCAGAACTCGGATTCCCGTTCGGCGAAATCCCCAGATAGTGCACCGGTAGGCCCGTCAACGACGACACGACCTTGCCGTACAGCTCAATCGTCTTCGTGAAGTTCTCAAGGCTTGCCCCGTCGAGCTGCACCACGCGGGCCTCAGCGTTGCTCAGCGCGTTCAACCGGCCGAGATAGCCCTCCCACACCGGGATCGGCTCGCCGGTTTCCGCGTCCACGAAGTCATCGCGCGATGCACCGATCACGTACCTCGACGGCACCGCCAGTGTCTCCGACGCCGCCGACAGATTAGTCGCCGTCCGACACACCGCGTCCACGATGGTCATCACGTCTTTCATCTCGGTCTCACCGAACCAGTCGGTGACCCGAGACCTGTTGACCACCGGCACGACCGGCACGACACCCAACCGGTGTTCGTCCTCGTCCACGAGATGCCAGCGCGCATGACGCTGCTGGTAGCTTCTCGTGACGTTCGGCCCATACAACGTCACGAACAGCTCGCCGGTCTCCGGCTCAATGTAACGGCGCAGAGCCGCCCGCAAGTGACGCCCGAACTGGTCGAACTCCACCGTAAGCGCCTCGGAAGACTCCACCGTATAACGCGGCACCGACGGCTCGTCCGGATCACGGCCGACGACCACAAACGCGATGCCTTGCACGAGAGCTTCCGTGTGCGCCGCATCGGAGGCAACCACCATGTCGTTGCGCTTCCACCACGACCACAGCAGCTCATCGGCGCCCGATCACCCGTGCGGAAACCGCTGACATCGAGTCGTTCGGCTAACGCGTCCACCGTGGTCCGGCACCAGTTCACCACCGTCTGAAGCGACTGCATTTCCGGCGGCGTCGCAAGACCCAACATCGCCAGGCGCTGCGAGCCTCGATAATAGCGGTCCCGCGTCCGCCGCTTCCACTAGAGGCTGCTGCCCGTCGCGAGCAACCGCTCGATCAGCTCCACATCCGGCATCACCGAAACACCACTACCTTTGAGCCCTGAGATCGCCGTGTGTACGCGTCGGACTCCAACACCGATCGGCGCATGAGTCGTGCGAGTACCAACGACACCGCACCATCGATCTTACGGTCCCGGTGACCGCGCCCCAGCGACACGTATTCTCGATACGGGCGGCGCTGAGCGTTGACCACATGCGTCGTCAACAGCGGGTCCCCGACATGCGGGCACGACTTGTTCGCGATGTCGTCTGCGACGAGTTCTGCGGCCCGCGCGACATCGAGCTTCAACGCGCGCATGTCGAAACCAATCAGGTGCTTCGCCGACGCATCAAGCCACAGCCGATCGCCGTACGCGGTCGGCCAGTCCACCAACACGCGACCTTCCAACGGATGTACGTCCGCAGCGAACGCGCGGACCTGAAACCGATCGAATGCGTCCGCGACAGCCGCGTCGAGCGCCGCCACGTCCAGGTCCCGATGCATCGTCGCTGGGTCCCACGTGAATAGCGGCTGTGCGAGCCCGTCCGACAGTCGACAGCCGATAAGGACCGTGGCGTCTTCGGTGAGCGCCGGGTCTAGAGCCAGCACGATCTCGTCGCCATCGACGATTCGATCGTCACACGCGTTGGCGTCCCAGTCCTGTTTCGAAACCCATGAACTCAGGTCCGACACGATCAGATTCCCGAATTCGCGCATGGAACTCGCCACGGGTTTCATCGGCGCCATGATCTTTGACAGAACCTGCGACTGGTTCACCCACGGACACTCATCGTAAATGTATGCCAGTGTCCGTTCGATCGACGCCGGGTCCGACCAATCGGTGTCTGCGGATGCCTCCCGCGACCAATACAACAGCGGACGCTCGTTCACTGTAGCACCAGTGCGTTCGTTAAGCCAGCTATCGTAGATGTCTTCCGCGACGGAGCCCGAGCCCGGTGACCATGTGTTCATGAGTGCGAGCACCCGGGAACCGTCGACCTTCGTCGCGTTGTCGTCAATGGTCTCCCACAAGCGTCGACCACCGTTGGACACTGTCCACTCGGAACACTCGTCCGCGATGACCAATGTCGGGCGAGAGCCGCGAATCGTGGCAGCCCGCGAGGAGACCACGGTGATTTTGCCACCGGCTACGTTACGGGCCCCCGGCGAGAAGATGTGCTTCTTGCCGGGGTCCAGATCGTAGTTCTTGACGAGTTCTGTGCCGCGCGCGTTCCAGCCCGCAACATAGTTGAACGTGTTCTAAGTCTGGCTCTCCGAGACCGCCGCGATCTGAATCAGTGGCATCGACTGCCGTCGACCCAGGAGCTCACCGCAGCGGTTCCGAGACTGGAACCCATTGAATCGCACGGGCCCCGTGAGTTCCACGGTCGCGAGCCAGGCTCCCAGCGGAGACTTCAGCGAGCCGCGCGCGAGCCTAATCGCGCCGCCACGGTAGTAGAACTCTCCGTCGTCGCGTAGCCGGTACCAGTGGCAAATGAACGCGTACTACGACCGCGTGGGTACGAACAAAGCGCCCGCAGACTTGCCGTCGAGGACCCGGAGACCGTTCTCCAGGGACCACCTCACGATCGCGGGACCCAGTGTCGCAAACATGTCAGGTTCGTACGGTGGCAGCGTGTCGGTTCCGACGAGGGGCTCGGTCATCAGGGTCTCTCCGGTGCGGTAGGGTGCTCTGACCTGGGACTTTGGCAGACGTGTGTGATGACCATCATGATTCGGGAACACGAGCGCCGCAGCGGTGCCGTAGATGAAGAAGTCGTAGTACTCCAGGGCGCTGCCGACCCACGCGGCCAGGGCGGCCCGTTTCGGCTGCGCCTCCGGCGCGCTCGGCGCGGCGGCGGACGGTTGCTGGCTCACGGTGGCTCCCGGCGTGTGCGACGTTGCAGGCACTTGATGACGCGGTCGACGGCCCGGGCGGCGAGCCGCTCGTCTATGTACCGTCTGGTTAGGTACCGAATAGTGAGTTGCGACGCGGGGCGTGTCAAGAGCCGGATGGACGCCGGCGCGGTCACCCCGCCAGGGGTTCTCCGTCGACCCTGCGGTCGGTCCTGCCGGGCACCTGCCACAGGCCCCTGCCACAGGCTCCGCCGTCAGTCCTGCCCGACACGCGCGGTCAGGTACTCCACGACCAGGTCGCCGACCATGCGGCGGTAGTGCCCGCGCCGCTGCGGGTCCAGCAGGTCGCGACCGAAGATGGCCGAGACGGTGTGCCGGTTGGCCACCCGGAACACGCAGAACGAGCTGATCAGCACGTGGACGTCGAAGGCGTCGACGTCGTCGCGGAACAACCCGGCCTCCCGGCCGCGGGCGAGGATGGAATCGAGCACGCCGAGCGCGGGCCCGGCGAGCCCCGCGCGCAGCGGGGAGGAGCGCAGGTGCTCGGCGTGGTGGATGTTCTCGATCGCGACCAGCCGGATGAAGTCCGGGTGCGCCTCGTGGTGGTCGAAGGTGAGCTCCGCGACCGCCCGCACCGCCCGTGCCGGGTTGAGGTCCGACACCGACAGCTGCTGCTCCAGCGCCCGGATCCCGGTGTACGCGCGTTCGAGAACGGCCAGGTAGAGACCCTGCTTCGAGCCGAAGTAGTAGTAGAGCATCCGCTTGGTGGTCCGGGTGCGCGCGGCGATCTCGTCGACCCGCGCCCCGGCGAGGCCCCGGTCGGCGAACTCCGCGGTCGCCTCGTCGAGGATCTCGGTGCGGGTGCGCTCGGCGTCGCGCTGCCGGACGCCCTCCTCTGGTACCGCCGCCACCGCGACCCCCCTCCACCGGTCCGCGCCACCGGGATCCCGGTGGCGCCCCGGACTCTACGGATCGTCGGCCGTTCCCCCTGGCCGACGGACCCACCGTCCAGTATAACTAACCGTACGGTACATAGATCCGAGGAGGGATCCGTGCGGAGCAGCAACGAGACCCGGCGCGAGACCGACGCCGCCGCAACCGGCACACGGGTGCGGACGGGGTTGATCGGCGCCGGCATCGGTCCGTCGCTGTCCCCCGCCCTGCACGAGCGCGAGGGCGCGGCGCACGGCCTGGACCTGACCTACACGCGTTTCGACCTCGATGTCCTCGGGCGCGACCCCGACGCCGTCGGCGACCTGCTCGCCCGGGCCCGCGCGCAGGGCTACGCCGGGGTCAACGTCACCCACCCCTGCAAGCAGCGGGTGATCGGCCACCTCGACGTGCTCGCCCCGGACGCCGCCGCGATCGGCGCGGTCAACACCGTCGTCATCGGTGCGGACGGGGCGCTGACCGGGCACAACACCGACTGGACCGGCTTCCGCGACGGCTGGCGGGCCGGGCTGCCCGGCGCCGCGACCGGGCGCGTCGTGCTGCTGGGCGCCGGGGGTGCCGGTGCCGCGGCCGCCTACGCCATGGCCCGCGAAGGCGTCGGCGTCCTGCAGATCGTCGACGTCGACGGTGCCCGCGCCGCCGCACTCGCCGCGTCGGTGACCCCGCACCTGTCCCCCGGCGCGCACGCCACCGGGCACCCGCTGCCCGCACTGTCCGCGCTGCTCCCGGGGGCCGACGGCCTCGTGCACGCCACCCCGACGGGGATGGCCGAGCACCCCGGACTCCCCCTCGACCCAGCGCTGCTCGCCACCCGTCCGTGGGTCGCCGAGATCGTCTACCGGCCGCTGGACACCGCGCTGCTCGCCGCCGCCCGCGCCGCGGGCTGCCGCACCGTCGACGGCGGTGCGATGGCCGTGCACCAGGCGGCGGAGGCGTTCCGGCTGTTCACCGGCGCCACACCGGATCCGGCGCGGATGCTCGCCCACCTGGCCGAGCTCGTCACCGCCGAGCAGGCGGCGGCCCGTGTCGCCTGAGCCCCGCCCCCCGCACGGGCCCGCGCGTCTGTCGCTGGCCACGGTCTGCCTGTCCGGCACGCTGGAGGACAAGCTCGCCGCCGCCGCGACCGCCGGGTTCGACGGGGTCGAGATCTTCGCGCCGGACCTGCTCGCCGACCCCGAGTCCCCGGCCGGGATCGGCGCCCGCTGCCGCGACCTGGGCCTGTCGGTGGACCTGTACCAGCCGCTGCGCGACATCGACTCGACCGATCCCGCCCGGTTCGCCGCGAACCTGCGCCGCGCGGACGCGACCTTCGAGGTCATGGCCGGCCTCGGCGCCGACACCGTGCTGGTGTGCTCCTCGGTGTCCCCCGACGCCGTCGACCCCGCCACCGACGCCGACCTGCTCACCACCCAGCTGCACACCCTCGCCGACCGGGCCCACGAGCGCGGGCTGCGCGTCGCCTACGAGGCGCTCGCCTGGGGCCGGCACGTCGACACCTGGGACGCCTCCTGGGACGCCGTGCGCGCCGCCGACCACCCCGCGCTCGGGCTGTGCCTGGACTCCTTCCACATCCTCGCCCGCGGCTCGGACCCCGCTCCGATCGCCGACGTCCCCGGCGACAAGCTGTTCTTCCTCCAGCTCGCCGACGCCCGTGAGCTGTCGATGGACGTGTTGTCCTGGAGCCGTCACCACCGGCTGTTCCCCGGCCAGGGCGGGTTCGACCTGCCCGCGTTCCTCGCCCCCGTGCTGAGGGCCGGGTACACCGGACCGCTGTCGCTGGAGGTGTTCAACGACGTCTTCCGCCAGTCCGACCCGGTCCGCACCGCCGTCGACGCCCGCCGCTCGCTGATCGCGCTCGCCGAGGCCACCGCACGGGCCGGCGCCGGGACCGATCCCGTGGGCACCGCGGCGCCGGCCCTGCGCGGGACGGCGTTCGTCGAGCTCACCGCGCGCCCGGAGCTGGGGCGGGTGCTGCGCGCCCTGGGGTTCAGCCGCACCGGGGTGCACCGCACCAAGCAGGTCGAACGCTTCGAACAGGGCGACGCCCGGCTGCTGGTGAACGCGGCGGGCGACGGCACCGGCGCGGTCGCCGCGATCGCCGTCGAGTCCGCGGACCCGGCCGCCGCCGCCCGCCGCGCGGCCCGGCTGTGCGCCGCCCCCGTCCCCCGGGTCACCGGGCCCGGCGAGGCCGAGCTCGCCGGGATCACCGCCCCCGACGGCACCGCGGTGTTCCTGTGCCGCACCGACGGCGACGCCGGACGGGCCTGGCCGCACGACTTCGTCGCCGTCGACGAGCCCCGCTCCCCCGGCACCGGGATCACCGGCATCGACCACATCGGGCTCACCCAGCCCTACGACGCGTTCGACGAGGCGGTCCTGTTCCACCGCGCCGTGCTCGGCCTCGACACCGTCGGCGACGGCGAGTACGCGGCCCCGTTCGGATTGGTCCGCAGCCGCGCGCTGGCCGACCCGGACCGCAGCGTCCGGCTCGCCCTGACCGTGTCGGTGCTGCGCCGCGGCGGGTGGAGCCCGGCCGTCGCCGACCCGCAGTACGTGGCCCTGGCCTGCGACGACGTGCTCGCCACCGCGGCCGCCGCGCGGGCGGCCGGGGTGCCGCTGCTCCCGGTCCCGGCGAACTACCACGACGATCTCGCCGCCCGCCTCGACCTGCCCGCGGCGACCGTCGCGGCCTACCGGGAGCTCGGTGTCCTGCACGACCGCGACGCTGCCGGTGACTACCTGCAGGTGTGCACCGAGCTGCTCGGGGGCCGCCTGTTCCTGGCCCTGGTGCAGCGCACCGGCGGCCACGACGGGCACGGCTGGGCCGACGCCCCGGTGCGGATGGCGGCCCATCGCCGGTCCCGGCTCGCCCGGGCCTGAGCGGCGCCGCTACCGTCCCGGCGTCGGTCGCGGAGGGGAGTTGCAGGTGCGTCGCTGGGGTTGGTTGCTCGTCCTGGTCGTCGGGGTCGCGCTGTTCGAGGCGGTCCGCCGGGTCCTGCTCGTCACGCAGAACCCCAACCTGGTGCCGTCGCTGATCCTGCTCGGCGCCGCGGTCGCCCCGGCCGCGTTCGTGGCCTTCGTGCTCGGGCGGCGGCTGGACTACTCGATCGGCGCGGGCCCGATCGCGCTGGTCGCGTTCCTCGGCGGGGTCGTCGGCGTCGTCGCGGCGGGGCTGCTGGAGTTCGACGCGCTGCGGTCGCTGGGCAGGATGCCGATGCTGGGCGTCGCGCTGATCGAGGAGTCGGCCAAGCTCGTCGCGCCGCTGGTGGTGCTGCTGCTGACCGCCCGCCGCGGGCACCCCGCGGACGGGCTGCTGGTCGGGGTCGCCTCCGGTGCCGGCTTCGCCGCGCTGGAGACGATGGGCTACGGCTTCGTCGTGCTGGTCCGCTCGGGCGGCGACCTGGGCGCCGTCGACGACGTCCTGCTCCTGCGCGGCGTGCTCAGCCCGGCCGCCCACATGGCCTGGACCGGGCTCACCGCGGCCGCGCTGTGGTACGCGGCCCGGCGGCGCACCGGGCGGGCCGCCGGACGGGCGCTGCTGGTGTTCGTCCTGGCCGTCGCCCTGCACACCACCTGGGACAGCATCGGCGGGTTCGTCGCCTACGGCGTGCTCGCGGTGCTGAGCCTCGGCCTGCTCACCGGGTTCGCCCACCGGCTCCCGCACCGCGCCCCCGGCACCGCGCTGCCCGCCTGACCCCCTCAGGTGCTCTGTTCGGCCGTGGGCTGCGCGGCCAGGCGCGCCGAGTAGATCGAGTAGCCGTCGAGCCACCGGGCCACCGCGGTGGCCACCAGCGTCGCGACGACCAGCGGGACGGCGATCGCGAACCCGGTGCCGGTCAGCTCCAGCACCAGCACCAGCCCGGCCAGCGGCGCCTGCATCCCGGCCCCGATCATCGCGGCCGCCCCGACCAGGGCGAACGTGCCGACCGGGGTGCCCGGCCACAGCGCCGACCAGACCCCGCCGAGCGCGGCCCCGAGCAACGCGCCGGTGCACAGGGTCGGGGTGAACAGCCCACCGGACGCGCCGCTGCCCAGGCACATCGCCGTCACCAGCGGCTTCAGCACGGCCAGCAACGCGAACAGCAGCAGCGCCCCGCCACCCAGGAAGGCCTGCTCGGCCAGGTCCGCGCCGTTGCCGTAGAGCTGCGGGAACGCCAGCCCGGCCACGCCGAGCAGCCCGAACGCGGCGACCGGGGCGGCGATCCGCCACCACGTCCGCCGGGGCCCGTGGTGCGACACGAACCCGATCAGCCGGACCCAGCCGGTCGCGAGGACCCCGATCAGCACGCCCGCGGGCACCGCCCACACCAGCAGCGACGGCGTCGTCACCGGGTCCGGCAGGCCGGGGTAGACCGGCCCGGCGGGCAGGTAGAGCCAGGCGACGACGGTGGCGGTCGCGGTGCAGGCCAGTGCGGGCAGCACCACCGGCAGACGGACGGTGCCGACGAGCACCTCGGCGACGAACAGCGCCCCGCCCAGCGGCACGTCGTAGACGCACGCCAGCCCGGCGCCCGCACCGCAGGCGACCAGCAGACGTCGCTGCTCGACCGACAGGCCGCCCCAGCCGGCCAGGACCGCGCCCCACACCCCGCCCATCAGCTTGGGCGCGGCCTCCCGGCCGAGCGAGGCGCCCAGCCCGACGACGACCTCCGACAGCACCGCGGTGCCCGAGCTGCGGCGCACCCCGAGCCGGGCGTCACCGGTCCAGATCGCGTCGTCGACGTCGGTGCGGCCGGGGACGAACCGGCGCAGCAGGTACCCACCGACACCGGCGACGAGCCCGGCCACCAGCAGCGGCCAGATCCGCCCCCAGGCGTCGGCCCGCTCGACCGCCGCGCCGAGCCCTTCTGCCGCCCCGGATCCCCACGCCCACTCCGACACCGCGTGCAGCAGCGCCATCAGCGCGATCCCGGACAGCCCGGCGGCGATCCCGGTCACGACGAGCAGCACCCAGAACCGGGCGGTCAGCGGCGACGCGCCGTCGCCGGTGACGTTGGGCTGGTCGGTCGCGGCCCGCTTCGACCGGACCCGCGTCCGCAGGACGGGGGCGGGGACCCGGAGGCGCTCACTCGGTCGGTGTGACACCCCTCCATGATCCCCGACCTGTCCGGACACCCTCCCGACGGGTGGGCAGAGATCAGGCGAAGGCCTCCGGCGGCGGGCAGGAGCAGACCAGGTTGCGGTCGCCGGGGGCGCCGTCGATCCGGCGTACCGGCGGCCACACCTTCCGGTCGTGCACCCCCGGGGTGACCCCGGTCGGGTACGCGGCCAGCTCCCGCGGGTACGGGTGGTCCCACTTGTCGTCGGCCAGGCAGGCCGCGGTGTGCGGGGCGTTGCGCAGCGGGTTGTCCTCGGCGGGCCACTCCCCCGCGGCGACCCGGTCGATCTCGCCGCGGATCGACACCATCGCGGCGACGAACCGCTCGATCTCGGCCAGGTCCTCGGACTCGGTCGGCTCGACCATCAGCGTCCCGGCCACCGGGAAGGACATGGTCGGGGCGTGGATGCCGTGGTCGATCAGCCGCTTGGCGACGTCGTCGACGGTCACCCCGGTCTCCTTGGTCAGGATCCGCAGGTCGAGGATGCACTCGTGGGCGACCGCGCCGTCGGCGCCCGAGTAGAGCACCGGGAAGTGCTCCCGCAGTCGGGTGGCGACGTAGTTGGCGGCGGCCACCGCGGTGAGCGTGGCGCGGCGCATCCCGTCGGTGCCCATCATCCGCAGGTAGGCCCAGGAGATCGGCAGGACGCCGGGCGAGCCGTACCGGGCGGCCGAGACCGCGCCGACCCCGCCGTCGGACACGGGCGTGCGACCGGGCAGGAACGGCACCAGGTGCTCGGCCACCGCGACCGGGCCGACGCCGGGCCCGCCGCCGCCGTGCGGGATGCAGAAGGTCTTGTGCAGGTTGAGGTGGCTGACGTCGCCGCCGAAGGCACCCGGGCGGGCCACCCCGACCAGGGCGTTCAGGTTGGCGCCGTCGACGTAGACCTGGCCGCCCGCGTCGTGCACCGCGGCGCAGACGTCGCGGACCCCGGCCTCGTAGACACCGTGCGTCGACGGGTAGGTGATCATCAGCGCGGCGAGCCGGTCACCGTGCTCGGCGATCTTGGCGTGCAGGTCGTCGAGGTCGACGTCGCCGCCCGGCGCGGTCCCGACGACGACCACCCGCATCCCGGCCATGACCGCCGAGGCGGCGTTCGTGCCGTGCGCCGAGGCGGGGATCAGGCAGACGTCGCGGTCGGCCGCCCCGCGGCTGCGGTGGTAGGCGGCGATGGCGAGCAGCCCGGCGAGCTCGCCCTGGCTGCCCGCGTTGGGCTGCAGCGACACCGCGGCGTAGCCGGTGAGGTCGGCCAGCCAGGTCTCCAGCTGCTCGATCATCTCCCGGGTGCCGACCGTGTCGGACTCGGGCGCGAGCGGGTGCAGGTCGGCGAACTGGGGCCAGGTCACCGCCTCCATCTCGGCGGCGGCGTTGAGCTTCATGGTGCACGAGCCCAGCGGGATCATCGTGCGGTCCAGCGCGAGGTCGGCGTCGGCGAGGCGACGCAGCCAGCGCATCAGCGCGGTCTCGGACCGGTGGTCGTGGAACGTCGGGTGCGTGAGGTACTCACCGGTGCGACGTAGGCCGGCGGGCAGCGCGTCGGCGGTCTCCCGGTCGAGGGCGTCGGCGTCCACCCCGGCGACCCCGAACGCCGCCCACACCGCGTGCAGGTGCGCCACGGTGGTGATCTCCGAGGTGGCGACGCCGACCTCGTCGTCCGAGGCCCGGCGCAGCGCGATCCCGGCCTCGTGCGCGGCGGCGACCACGGCGTCGGCGCGGCCGGGGACCCGGGCGAGCACCGAGTCGAAGAACGCGTCGTGGACGATCTCCACCCCGCCCGACCGCAGGCCGGCGGCGAGGACCGCGGCCATCCGGTGGGTGCGGGTGGCGATGTCGCGCAGCCCGTCCGGGCCGTGGTAGACGCCGTAGCAGGCGGCCATGACCGCGAGCAGGACCTGTGCCGTGCAGATGTTCGAGGTGGCCTTCTCCCGGCGGATGTGCTGCTCACGGGTCTGCAGCGCCAGGCGCAGGGCGTAGTGGCCGTCGGCGTCGCGGGAGACGCCGACGAGCCGGCCGGGCAGCTGCCGGGCGTGGCGCTGCCCCACCGACAGGTAGCCGGCGTGCGGGCCGCCGAAGCCGAGCGGCACCCCGAAGCGCTGGGTGGAGCCGATCGCGGCGTCGGCGCCGAGCTCCCCGGGCGGGGTGAGCAGGGTCAGGGCCAGCAGGTCCGCCGCGACGGCGACGAGCGCCCCGCGGCCGTGCGCGGCCTCGATGAGGCCCGACGGGTCGGCGACCCGCCCCGAGGCGCCCGGGTACGACAGCAGGACACCGAAGAACTCGCCCTCGGGCAGCACGCCGTCGGCGAGGTCGGCGACGACCAGCTCGATGCCGAGCGGCTCCGCGCGGGTGCGCAGCACGTCCACGGTCTGCGGCAGCGTGTCGGCGTCGACGACGAACCGCGGGCTGGTCGAGCGGTTGGCCCGGCGCAGCAGCGTCATCGCCTCGGCGGCGGCGGTGGCCTCGTCGAGCAGCGACGCGCCGGCGACCGGCAGCCCGGTCAGGTCGGACACCATCGTCTGGAAGGCCAGCAGCGCCTCGAGCCTGCCCTGGCTGATCTCGGGCTGGTACGGCGTGTACGCGGTGTACCAGGCCGGGTTCTCCAGCACGTTCCGGCGGATCACCGACGGGGTGCGGGTCCCGTGGTAGCCGTAGCCGATCATCGGGACGGTCACGGTGTTGCGCCCGGCCATGGCGCGGAGCTCGGCCAGCATCTCGGCCTCGCCGACCGGCGCGGGCAGCGAGGCCCCGACCGGCTCGGCGGCGCGGATGGTGTCGGGCAGCGCGCGGGCGGCGAGCGCGTCGAGCGAGTCGACGCCCAGCACCTCCAGCATCCGGGCCAGGTCGCCGGGGCGGGGCCCGATGTGGCGCTCGGCGAACGGGAGCCCCCGCTCCAGCTCGGCGAGGGTGGGACGGTGCTCGGACGTCGGGCTCACGGCGCCTCCGGAGGTCGTCGGGCGGATTCGGGGCAGGGCAACTCGCCCTCCCCCTCTGTCCGTACCCGGAGACCGGGCGCCTGAGAGATTCACCGGAGGCTTCCGGCTTTCCCCGTCGGCGGACGGCTCCCCGCGTGCGCGGGTGACCCGTCGCTTTCCAGAGGCGTCTCGACCGCGCGGTCCGTGTGCCTGAGAGATTCCGGGAAGGGGTTGCTCCTTCGGCGCCCGGGCTCGTTCCCCGGGGCTCTCCCGCGCGGCGTCGACGACTACCGGGTCAGCCTACCTGCGTAGTTCTGCGGCGTCGCCGCCTGCGCCGTCTCGTCACACTCGTGTCATGTCGAACACCAGCGCTCCGAACACCACCCCGGCCACCACCGCCGCGTTCCACATGCAGGCGATGCTGTCCTTCGGCGTGTCCCTCGCCGCCGTCGTCGTCGGGACCGTCTACCTGCCCGTCGACGGCTGAGTGAAGGCGTTCCTCGCGATCGCCGTGCTGTACGCGATCACCTCGGCGTTCACCCTGGCGAAGTGTGTCCGGGACCGGCAGGAGTCCCTGACCGTGGTCAACCGGGTCGACCAGGCGCGGATGGAGAAGCTGCTCGCCGAGCACGACCCGTTCCGCTCGGTGGCGTGAGCGGATCCGCCTCAGGAGATGGCCTCAGGAGATGGCGCGGCGCGCGCGGCGGCGCGCCAGCTCGTCCTCGGGGGCCTCGTCGACGGTGCCGCCGTCGGCCCGCTCGGCCGGGAAGTCCTTGATCACGCCGGAGATCTCGCGCATCGCCCCGGAGACGGCGATGCCGAACACGCCCTGCCCGCCCTGCAGCAGGTCGACCACCTCCTCCGGGGAGGTGCACTCGTAGACGGTGGTGCCGTCGGAGAACAGGGTGATGCCGGCGAGGTCACGGATCCCGCGCCGACGCAGGTGCTCGACGGCGATCCGGATGTTCTGCAGCGAGACACCGGCGTCGAGCAGCCGCTTCACGATCTTGAGGACGAGGACGTCCTTGAAGGAGTACAGCCGCTGGCTGCCCGACCCGGCGGCACCGCGGATGGACGGCACGACGAGCCCGGTGCGGGCCCAGTAGTCCAGCTGTCGGTAGGTGATGCCGACGACCTGACACGCGGTCGGGCCGCGGAAGCCGACCAGGCGGTCGGTCACCCCGTCGAGCCCCGCACCGACGAGCGGGTCCGGGAACAGCTCTCCCTGACCCGGCCCCTCGGGTGGTGGCGTCTGCACCGCGCGGTCTCCTTCGTTCGGGACCGTGGACCGTCCTCTACCATGTGACTCTGGGTAGTGGGTGAGTTCCACGGATGTCATCAGTCGAGATGACGGTAGGCCCAGCGGCCGGGGTGGTCAACGCGGCTCGCCGACCTGGGCGTACCGGACACCCGGCCGGGTCGCCGGGCACACAGGGCGTACGGCCGCCGAACGGTCGGTGACGTCGGTGAACGGTCGGACCGCGGTCCGTGCGTTCCCACTGCCGGGTGACGGCGGTGGTGACCCGCACGGATCAGCCCGGCTGGGCACCGCGGAAGTCCTCCGGCGACACGGAGTCGAGGAACTCGCGGAACTTCTCGACCTCGTCCTCCTGCTCGTCGGGATGACCAGTTCCCGCTCGGCGAGGACGCTCTCGTCGGCGTGCACCGGGA
>NZ_JAHLJC010000026.1:0-2670 GCF_020496255.1 Pseudonocardia sp. ICBG1142
AGCAGCCGTTGCTCCACAGGATGGAGCGGAACACGGCAGGCCCAGGCTGACCCCCGCAGAGGGGGTGCGCATCGGACGTGTTCAACGCAGTAGCCGATGCGACAGACTGACTGGACATCCCGCCCTGGGGCATCAGTAACGCGGTGCCCGGGACACGCGACCGAAGCAACCGACCGACGGCAGAACAGCCGCGACCGTTCGATCCGAGTCTCCCCCCTACCCGGTCAACCTTGCGCATCCGCGCGCCGTTGACCGGGTAGGGGGGGGGCTCCCTTCGCTGCCCTCCCTCCGGCAGGGAGGACAAGCTCCTACGGAGCCCAGCGAGCCCCGAGCCCAGCGAGCCCCGAGCCCAGCGAGCCCCGAGCCCAGCGAGCCCCGAGCCCAGCGAGCCCCGAGCCCAGCGAGCCCCGAGCCCAGCGAGCCCCGAGCCCAGCGAGCCCCGAGCCCAGCGAGCCCCGAGCCCAGCGAGCCCCGAGCCCAGCGAGCCCCGAGCCCTTGCGAGCGTCCACTCAGCATGATCTAGTGCATAAATGAAACGTTTTCTTCGTGCAACTACTGTGACTATTCTGCTATTTATGGCGGCGCTAGGAGCGAGTTCGAGTCCTGCACTGGCTTCCGATTTAAAATCTCCGACTCAGGGGGCATCCCTTTCTTGGGGATTTACTTCAGAAAAGTTCGCTAACCGCCCGCGTCATATCGCGGGCTACACCATCCATGCGAAGCTCCGCATGAGCGAACGCGATATCGGAGAGAAAGAAGTGAACGCGCTGGTTCGTTTCGGACCAGAGGGGATCAATCAAGGAGATGGAACCTGGAAGATTATGGAGGCGGATACTCCATTCGCCGTGGTTATTAACGGGAGTGGCTGGGTCGTCACAGTCCACCCGGTGATTTGAGGGTGAAATGATTACCAAGCGAGAAGTGTCAGTAACGCTGGAACTGGATACGTCTGGCGATGTGGCCTACCTTCGTTTCGAAAGGCTGTCTGCGGACGATGCACGTCGAGTTCGCACAGCTTTAGTGGAAGATCGACAAGGCGTCATGTACGGAGCGTTGGATTTTGAGAACGAAGGAAAAGGCCGGATGGTAGGTCTGGAGATTCTGAACGCGTCGAAGCGGTTGCCGGGTAGATGGCTCAGCGAAGGCGAGAATGGGGAATGAAGAAGGCGGTAGGTGGACTGTTGGTTGCAGTGGGAGTCTTGTTGTCAATTACAGGCTCAGCCGCTGCGGGAGAGAGCAGGAAGGAGGGCTCGGGGCAGTCTTGTGTGGTGTATGCGCCGAAACAGTATGAGTGTTTCTCTAACAATGCCGAGGCGAACGCGGCAGCGGATGCTCACAGCTGTGAGCATCCGCTGCCGCGTTCGCCTCGGCATTGTTAGAGAAACACTCATACTGTTTCGGCGCATACACCACACAAGACTGCCCCGAGCCCTCCTTCCTGCTCTCTCCCGCAGCGGCTGAGCCTGTAATTGACAACAAGACTCCCACTGCAACCAACAGTCCACCTACCGCCTTCTTCATTCCCCATTCTCGCCTTCGCTGAGCCATCTACCCGGCAACCGCTTCGACGCGTTCAGAATCTCCAGACCTACCATCCGGCCTTTTCCTTCGTTCTCAAAATCCAACGCTCCGTACATGACGCCTTGTCGATCTTCCACTAAAGCTGTGCGAACTCGACGTGCATCGTCCGCAGACAGCCTTTCGAAACGAAGGTAGGCCACATCGCCAGACGTATCCAGTTCCAGCGTTACTGACACTTCTCGCTTGGTAATCATTTCACCCTCAAATCACCGGGTGGACTGTGACGACCCAGCCACTCCCGTTAATAACCACGGCGAATGGAGTATCCGCCTCCATAATCTTCCAGGTTCCATCTCCTTGATTGATCCCCTCTGGTCCGAAACGAACCAGCGCGTTCACTTCTTTCTCTCCGATATCGCGTTCGCTCATGCGGAGCTTCGCATGGATGGTGTAGCCCGCGATATGACGCGGGCGGTTAGCGAACTTTTCTGAAGTAAATCCCCAAGAAAGGGATGCCCCCTGAGTCGGAGATTTTAAATCGGAAGCCAGTGCAGGACTCGAACTCGCTCCTAGCGCCGCCATAAATAGCAGAATAGTCACAGTAGTTGCACGAAGAAAACGTTTCATTTATGCACTAGATCATGCTGAGTGGACGCTCGCAAGGGCTCGGGGCTCGCTGGGCTCGGGGCTCGCTGGGCTCGGGGCTCGCTGGGCTCGGGGCTCGCTGGGCTCGGGGCTCGCTGGGCTCGGGGCTCGCTGGGCTCGGGGCTCGCTGGGCTCGGGGCTCGCTGGGCTCGGGGCTCGCTGGGCTCGGGGCTCGCTGGGCTCGGGGCTCGCTGGGCTCCGTAGGAGCTTGTCCTCCCTGCCGGAGGGAGGGCAGCGAAGGGAGCCCCCCCCCTACCCGGTCAACGGCGCGCGGATGCGCAAGGTTGACCGGGTAGGGGGGAGACTCGGATCGAACGGTCGCGGCTGTTCTGCCGTCGGTCGGTTGCTTCGGTCGCGTGTCCCGGGCACCGCGTTACTGATGCCCCAGGGCGGGATGTCCAGTCAGTCTGTCGCATCGGCTACTGCGTTGAACACGTCCGATGCGCACCCCCTCTGCGGGGGTCAGCCTGGGCCTGCCGTGTTCCGCTCCATCCTGTGGAGCAA
>NZ_JAHLJC010000027.1:0-13810 GCF_020496255.1 Pseudonocardia sp. ICBG1142
TTGATCCAGTCCATGACCCGGCCCATGACGGCGGGCCTTTTTCGGCGGTGTCGCGGGCCTCCCATTCCAGGAGGCGGTCCTGGTCGCCTGCGATTTCGGCGGCGCGCATCTGCCGCTCATACCGGGAGGTGCCGTGGGTGTCCCGCCAGCGTTGGATGAGGACACCGGCGCCGGAGAACACATAGAAGGTGTTGCGGACCAGGGCTTTCGTGCTGGTCACGGTGACCGGGTGCGTCACCGCTGTGACGGCGTGCCGGTGTGCCGCCGCCAGGTCATGGCGGTAGAGGTCCCGCCGCGACACCACCGCCGGCCCCGGCTCCGAGGCGCTGTTTGCCTGCGGGCCGCCGGTCACGATCTCGCCCTCGATCACGACTGGCGCGTCGTGTTCGTGGTTGTCGGGCCGGTGGTGCAGGGTGATGACCGGCGCCAGCTCACGCGCATGGTGGTCTGGGCTGGCGCCGCCAGACTTCCCCCGCTTGTCGTGGTCGTTGTTGTTCATCGGGGGCCTCCGGCGGTCTCGTCGCGGAGTTGGCGGGCGCGGGCGGCCGAGCAGCGCAGTGTCCGGCGGATGGACTCGGCCGAGCCGGGGTCGACCCGGCCCTCGGCGACCGCGGCCCGGAGGAGCTGCCGAAGATCGTCGAGGGTGCGGCCGGTCGAGGCGGGTTCAAGATCATGGTCGGGGTCGACTCCGCCCCTCGACGATGATCTTGGGTGGGTCGACTGTCGCAGGTCAGGCCTCGACTCCTGATTCGACTCTTCCGGTCGATGGTCGAGGACGGCGACACCGCCCCCATGATCATCGTCGGGGTGCGAGTCGACCCCGGAGCCGAGGTAGTCGAGGGCCGGGTCGGCCTCGTAGTCGAGGTCGTCGGTGAGCCGGGAGCCGACGCAGCCCGCGCCTTCGACGAGGTCGGCGAGTGCCCAGTCCCAGTCGTCGGTGCGATCGATAGTGACCGGTGTGACCGGTCGTCCCGGCGCCGTCGTCGCGGCCAGGGACCGTCGGTGGACCTGGTAGGTCCCGGGCCGGTAGGCCAGCTCGGCGGTCCCGTCCGCCGCGATGACCGCGCGACGGCGTCGCGGGCGGCGAGGCGCCGTGCGCGGTCGGTCTTCGACGCCACCAGCGCCTTGAGCCGGCTTTCCCGGCGCTCGGCCCGCGGGCGCGGTGCTCCGGCCAGGGTGAGCTGGTGCGCTGCGACGCCTGCGATGGACACGACCGCCATCACCACGGCGGCTGTCCAGCCCTGGTCGAGGCCGTGGAGCAGGTTCATCCCGGCTGCGACCAGGGAGAACAGCACCACCCCGGCCTGCAATCCGGCCACCGGCCGGTCCGGGGCTTGGTGGCGGGAGGCGACGATGGCGAGGGCGAAGGCCCACATGCCGAGTTCGGTGATCCCGGCCAGCAGGACACCGAGCGGGCCGTAGATGGTCTGTCCGTAGGCGGCCAGCGCGGGTGCGGCTAGGGCGAAGGACAGGAGCGCGATCGGGTAGATCAGCAACTCGACGACGTGGGTGGATGCCCAGGTCAGCGTGCGGGTGCGGGCTGCGGCCCGTGCGGCGCCGCGTGCCTGTCGCTGCTCGGCCCGTCGACGTTCAGCCGCTTCGCGGTCGGCCTGGGCGCGGTCGCGGCGGGCGTTCTGCTCGGTGATCCGTCGCTGCGCGGCAGCGTCGGCGGCCTCCCGGTCCAGGCGGGCGTCCAGAGCGCGGCTCTCACGTCGCTCGGCTGCCCGCGCCGCTGCCCACGAGGTCGAGGAAGAAGATGCGGCGGTCACGCCCCGGCCCTCCCTTCGACCTGCTGACCAGCCGAAACCCGTTCAGTGGGCGATACAGCGGCCGATGAGACGGCGTGTGCGGTAGGCGGCTCGCCTCGGGTGGTTGAGCCCGGGTTGGCGCGGCGGGCGCGCCGGAGGCGCAGCTCGGCGGCGATCCACCAGCCGATGGCGAAGCCGAGCGGCGCGGTGAACCACCAGGTCAGGCCCACCGTCGCGGCGAGCAGCGTGCCGACGGCGCCGAGCTCGACGGCCCGGTCTCGGACGGCCGCAGCGACACGGTGAAGCAGGGCGTTCATGCCGCCTCACCACTCGAAACAGTCCGCTGACCAGCAGAAACGACCACAGGCCGCCGGTGCGGGAGTACGAGCAGACGCCCTGCGTCCGGCTCACCTGATGACTCGTCGGCCGGTGCGGGATCGTGGAGGAGGTCGCCGTAGAGACGGTCGATGACCTGCTCGGTCAGACCATCCGGACACCACGAAAAGCCCAGGTCAACGCCGGGATCATGGTCACTGTCGGGGGAGTCTGGAAGGAAAGTTCCACCCACCGGTGGAGACGTGCAGACGCCAAGGGCAGCATGGCCCATAGCCGATCACCTGCCTTTACAGGTCGCTCGGTTAGGTCGCCGCCCCGGATGGGCATCCTGGGCGGTGACCGCAACCCCGCCGGGCTGGCGGGACCGCTCCCTCAAGCAAGACACGATCTCGCCCCGGCTGTCAAGCACCGACCTCGACCAATCTCGCGGACCCCGCTGGCTGCTCGTCCGCACCTCAGATCAGTCACGAAACGTGACTGCTGCGCCTGGGGACCCGCCTAGTCGCTGTTTCTGCTGGTCAGGCCGCCTTCAGGGCGATCTTCGGCCTATGCGAGCGGGCGTTCCGTTGAGGGGGTGGGACGGATTGATCCGTCCCACCCCCTCAATCCGTCCCACCCAAAATCGGGACTTGACCTGCAAGAACACCTCAAGTGGGACGGATGGGACGGATTGGGACGGATTGGGGGTCGTTTCGGGACATCCCCCGAAATCTCACTCTGCGTGACGAGTCGGGGGGTGGGGTGTCGCGCGGCGGCGGTCTCGATTATCGGGCGCGCCTGGTTGCGTTTCCGGTGCTGTAGGTTGCGGCGTTCCGCAGGTGTTGCCGGACGCCTACTCGTCGCCTCTTCTACTGTTTGTGGTACCGGATGGATGGCGTTGTGAGTGTTACGGATACAGCCCCTTTTCTGTTAGGGCTGGAGTGTCGGTGCGCGCGGTATTGCCGCGACTGGCTTCGCGGTTTCAGGGGGTGTCGGGGGGTGGGATTGTCGATGTGTGCGGCGAGCTGTTTCGGCGGGTGGAGTTGCCGATTGCTGTTGCGTTTGCTGGACGTCAGGTGTGAGCGTTTGAGGTTAGGTTCAGTGCCGCGCTGTCGTGGGAGTCGGGCATCGTTGGGTCCGGTGTCCGAGCTCAGCGTTGAAGATCATCTGCTGTCCCGGATTGGCTTATTATCGGCTCGGATTTCCCCGGATCTGCATAGACCATCTCCGGGGGCTCGGGCCTGGGGGCCCTTGGGTCGTCGGTGTGGGCTGGTGGTGGCCGCGTGGCGGCCGCCGGGAGCGGGTGAGGAGACGTGCTGATCGGCTTTGATGGGGCTTTGAACTGGCTTTGAAGCGCCTGAGAAGCGGCATTGACGCGCTTCTGGGGTGGGTCCGGTCGGTCATGGCGGGTGGACCTGTGGTGGTGGTGCCGGTGTGTCGGGCTGGCGCCCGACACCTCAAGCACCCTGCTTCGCTGACGGCCGGTCGAGGTGTCGGGCGCCAGCCCGACCCACCGGGAGGGTGGTCGCGGAGCGGCCATGATCATCAGTACGTAGTTCCATGCTTTGAGAGAAGGAAGGTCAAGGTCAACTGACTGCGGCGAGGGTGGGCGGTTTGGGTTGGTTTGGGCGTATCTGTCCGTAGTGCGTAGTGTGCTGAGCGTGTTCGTGTGATTGCTGCTGGTGGTGGTTCTTGACCAGTGGGGGGGGGCGTGTTCAGATGCGGTCGTGAATACGATGAAGTATGCGCGTCGCATTATCGGGGCTGTGTTGGTTGTGGCCGCTTCGACATGTTCGGTGACCGGCATGGCAGTAGCGGAAACTACTTCCCCTGCCGGAGTGGCCGAGGCTGGCGAGAGCTTTGCATCGCAGCCGCCTAGCCCGGATCATTTTACTTACACGGCGCACGCTGACGACGACACACCAGAGGTGCCTGCGAAGAGCGCTTTTTTGGACAGCGGTGGCATCACTGGCGCTGAACTTGCACGACGCCTGGAGAGGGCAGGATACATTAAAGGGCCCAAGTTTCGCACCGCTCAAGGCCTCGCTTACGAGTACAGACTGAACGAGTCGCAGTACACGATTTCGTATCTCGTCCCAGCTGATCCGAGAAAAATTGTTTCAGATCCTGCGGAAAGCGCGGGCGACAGAAAAGTAAACATTGGCTGGGATAACGGCCCGCGTCTCTATATGACCGGCACGGATTTTTGGAATCTGGGCAAAGAAGGATTGCAGGAGGCGTGTAACAAACTCCCGTGGGGGTCGAGGGCGTGCACGAACTTCGTGGAACGCGTCTGGACTGGCAATCTTACTGGCCCTGGTCGAATCCTCAATGACGGTAGGTGCTGGGATCTAAGTCAGACTCTTAACATTGGATGGCGCCCGGCGGCACCGGAGAAGTGCAAGTGAAACTAGCTTACAAAATCGGCGGGCTCGCACTCGCATCTATCAGCGCAATGAGCTATACATGGCTGGCTGGCTCGGAATACGTAGAGCAAGGTCGAGCCATCCCTATACTCAGCGCCGCCCCGCTTGTTTTGGTAGCCTGGCTGGCGACGTGCTATCTCCTTGCTTCTGACCGCAGAAAGTCGGTCGCGTGGTGGATTCTGGGATCAGGCAGTTGTTGCACACTTGTCGCAGCGGTGCTGCTACTGATGGGTTTCACCGAGGACAACGTGACCCCATTTATTGGTGGTCTGTTGTTCATCCATGTGTTCGTTATGCTGCGAAACATCAGAAAACTGGAGTCGCGACTACTATAGCGAGTTTGTAAATGCCTGCTCAGTAAGCAGTCTCAACAGTGATGCCGCTCGGCCTGTCGTGGGCAAGTCGATCCGGACCGGAGCCCGCCCTGGCGGGTGAGGACCGGAAGCGGCGCGGCAGCCCGGGGTTGTTCGGCTCAGCGCAGCGACTCCGCCCCAGCGGGCGCCGCTTCTTTGCGATACCCACTTAGCCGGGCTAAGTGTCTAGCTTGCTCCGTCGCAGGCGGGGCCGTGGCCGTCCTCCCGGTGCGCCGCGTCCGGGAGTGAAGCGTCCGCGCGGAACCGGCACCCGGTGATCATCAGTGGATGCATGGGTGCTGTGGCTGTTGATCTTGGGGTGGCGGTGTCGAGCGCGAAGCGCGCGTGCGCTGTCGGCCCGGTGGGCCGAGTCGGTGGCGTTCCGCCACTGAAGGTCAACGGCCACAGCACCCATGCATCATCTGATGATCGTCGGCGCCGGGCTCTGGTCCGGGGCTGGTCGTGGTCCCCGGGCTGCCGGTTCACCGCGCAGCAAGATATGCACTTTTGTTCCAAAAATGCTGTGCGTGGGCGCCGCTGCCTGGTCTGCGGCTGCTGCGGCGGCGGTGGCGGTCACCGGGGCGGCGGCGTCTGGTCGGAGGCCGGTCGGGTGGGGTGACACGCCCGTCTGACCTGGGGGTGCGTGATAGCCGGGCCTGTGACCTGGAATTATTCGAGTGAGACAGCTGACCAAGTCAGAGTTTCGGGTGAGCGCGAGCGAGCCCGCCCCCTCCGGCCGCGTCAGCGGCCGGAGACAACACAGGGCGAAGCTCAACGCCCTAGACCGGCACCGCGCCCCTGGTGGCGGTGGTGAGGAGTTCCCCCGGATGACCGGCTCTGACCTGTGGGTTCCCCCCGGCGCTGTCTCAGGCGCTGTTCCCGATGTCGGTTCCCGGGGCTCTGAGAGCCTCTGTGAGGCCCCGTTTCCGTCCCCGGGCTACCTAGTCGGGGGGCTGCCGTTTGAGGCGTCTACGGCGATCTGGGAGCGTTTGTGGACGTCGCGGTACCCACTCGCCGCGGACGAGTTCGACGGCGGCGTGTGGCGGCAGTCCCGGGACGTGGCGATGACCCGGATGCATGTCGAGCTGCACCCCAAGCAGGTGTGGGGGTTGATCGGGATCGACGGCGACAGCGCCGATGCGGTCCTGCGGATGCTGTCGACCGTCGACAGTCACCCGATGCCGAACGTGATCATCGAGAACCCCGTCAACGGCCACGCCCACGCCGGGTTCGGCATCACGACACCGATCAACGTCACCAACTACGGATCACGCCGCGCGGTCCGCTACGGCCTGTCCATCGAAGAAGCCTTACGGCGTGCCGTCGGCGGGGACCCGTCCTATCCCGGACGGCTGATCAAAAACCCGTTCCACTCCCGCTGGATCACCCACTTCCTCCACGACAAAACCTCCACCCTCAACCAATTCGGGGCGATCCTGACCGCCGCCGGGCACATGCCCGGACGCGGCTGGCACAACCAACGCCGCCGTGAACCCGTCGGCTACTCCCGCAACGAAACCCTGTTCCACATGGTCCGCCGCTTCGCCTACCGGGAAATGCGGCACCACTGGGGCGACGCCGAGGGCTACCGCGCCGCTGTCGCCAAACACGTCGCGATCCTCAACGCCGATTTCCCGATCCCCCTCGGTGGGAACGAACTCGGCCACATCTCCGGCTCCATCTCGGACTGGACGATCAACTACTCCCGCATGTGGAACGACGGCCCCGCCGCCTACGACGCAGCATTCTCCGCCATCCAAGCCGCACGCGGACGCAAAGGAGGCGCGGCGCGCGGAGTGGTTCAAGTAGCGGATCGTGAGCGGCGCCTTGCGCTCCTAAAGGAGGTGTTTTGATGCCTGCGTTGGAGCCGTGCCGCCGGGCGACGCAGAAGACAGCTCAAGAGCTAGCTGAAGAAGCTGGCTTCTCGCGGCGGACCGTTGTGCGTCTGATCGCTGAGCCGCGCGCTGATTACGAGCGAAGAGCCAGAAGACGTCGAGCGACTGTTGTAGAGCTACGCCTTCAAGGGCTTACTTACCGCGAGATCGCTGACAGCACCGGTGACAGCATCGGCGCCGTCGGGCGCCTCCTTGCTGACGCCCGCCGTAGCGGCGAATGGATGGCCGCCACGCGCCGCAGAAGTGGTCACACAGAGTGATATTTTGGGGGATGTCCCGAAACGACCCCCAATCCGTCCCAATCCGTCCCATCCGTCCCACTTGAGGTGTTCTTGCAGGTCAAGTCCCGATTTTGGGTGGGACGGATTGAGGGGGTGGGACGGATCAATCCGTCCCACCCCCTCAACGAGCCTGGCACTCACACCAGCAGGAGATCGCCCTACGCATGGGCTGACCAGCTATGATACCGGCTTAGTGGTCGCCTGGGCGTCATCGTCACTGTTGGTGACGAGATCAGGCGTGTAGCGGCGCCAGGCGTCAGTGAACGCGGCCCGCCGGTAGCCCCGGGTCTGGCCGAAGCCGGGGAACCTGGCCTTTTCGGACTGGATGTCGTACTCACCCAGGAGGTCCCCGAGTTTCTTCGCGGTGAGTCCTTCGCCGCGTGGCCCGTAGTCGCCCCACGGCGCCTCGGGATCGGCGCGGAGTTGCTGGAGCAGCCGCATCGTCGGTAACGCCTGCTCGTCGCCGAAGGCGGCGTGGCAGTCTGCGAGCAGGCGGATGCGTTCGGAGCGGTCGTCCCTGGTGTCTTCTGCTTGGAGGTCGAGGATGGCTTGGCGGGCGCGTTCGGGCCAGTGGCCTCCGGCGTGGTCGGCGATGGCGATGAGTGGTTCCCAGGTGTCAGCGGCCCGGTCCTCGACCGGCATCACCGGCTCAGCCGCCTCCAAGACCGATAGGTCGTTGCGGAGCCAGCCGTGCAGCCGCTCAGCGAGCCGCTGAAGGCGCGGCCGGTCCCGGCGGTGCCGGTAGGGAGCGACGGTTTCTCCGGGGGCTCTGCGGCGCATCTGGACGACGACGGCGCGGTCTTCGATGGTGTCGGGCATGCGTCCGATCCCGGCCAGCGCTGCCATGGCGAAGGTGGAGATGGACTCGACCCGGTTTTTGGCGAGGTCGTAGCGCTTCGCAGGCCGGTTCCGCTGATGTCCGGCGTTGAGCAGGCCGCGGAGGTCTTCGTGGCCGGTGGCTGCGGGCCCGAAGATCGTGTCCGCCTCATCGACGAGCATCGTCGGTGGATCGGCGGTGATGGAGCGGTAGACCGCTGCCGGGGTGGCGTTGACGGTGATGAACGGGGCGTGACACGCGCCTTCGACCACATCCAGGAGGCGGGATTTCCCGCAGCGCTTCTCCGGTGCCCGCACGACCAGGCGCGGCGCGTGCGCCCAGGCGGGTTGAGCGTGGGTGGCGGCGATCCAGAGCACGACCCCGACGACGGCGGCGTCGGAGGGGAGGGCGACGTAGCGGCGCAGCGCGGTTTCGAGGTCGTCGAGGATCGCGGCACCGTCGGTGCCGGGAACGGTGCTGTCGGTCAGGCCGGTCGGGTGCGGGGTGAAGGTGCCGGATTCGGAACCTTCGTCCTGACCTGCGGGAATCTGGTCGTCGTGGGTGTTCACGTCGTCCTCCTGAAGGTGGTGGCGGCGGTTGCGGTGCTCGGGTGGTGTCGCCAGAGGCGTCCGGTTACCTCGGGCTCGTGCGGGTGCGGCACGAACTCGTTGCTCGGCCGGTAGGAGCGGAGTTCGGCGGCGGGATGGCTGTCCGGGTAGCGGCGGCTGGCGTGCTGGATGGCTTCCAGGTCGTCGGTCCAGTACCAGTGGCCCCGCCAGGGCCCGCCGACGAGGACGGCGAGTTCGCGGCCGTCAGCGGCCTGGGCGGCCATCCGGGACCGTCGGTGCGCGGCGGGAAGGTGCTGCCGCGTCGCTTCCGGTCCTCGCCCGCTGGGGCGGGCTGCGGTCCGGGTCGACTTGCCCACGACCAGCTGCTCGCCTGCGGTGGTGGTCATGCCGCGTCCCCACGTGCCCATCGGGTGGGGTCGCCGTGGGGCGGGTACCGGCGGCGCATCAACTCCGCCAGGGACGGCTGTTGGGCGAGTCCGGCAGCGGTGTAGGCGACCGAGACCTGCTTGCTGGCGTCGCGAAGGGCGGTCCAGCGGGCGTGGCGCAGGTCGGCGACCTCCACGCCCACGCGGGCGGCGACCAGTAGCGGTGCGGTCGGCTGGGCTCGTCCGAGGACGGCCGCGAGGACGGCTGGGTCGAGGTGTCCGATGACGTCCAGGGCCTCGGCCCGATCCGGGTCGGGCAGGCGCGGGACCGGGACTGCCAGGGCTCGACACGGGAGCGGGTCAGGTGTTGCCGGTGGTTCCGGCAGCTCAGGAGAGCGGTGACTGTGCGTGGTCATGGGGGCTCCTGTTTTCGGCATGCGAAAAGGGAGGGAGGGAGGCACCGAAGTGCCTCCGTCCCTGCTCAACTGCGGGTTTCAGGGGTGTGTGAGGGGGTGGGTCCCTGGCCTCCCTGAGTGACTGTCAGTGCAGGTCATCCCAGGGAGGGACCCGTCAGGGAGGCGTCAGGGAGGTGGGAGGGAGAACTCCCTGCCTCCCTGACGCCTCCCTGACCGACTCCGGCTAGAAGCAGCCCTTCTGGCCGGGCCCGAATCCATCACTCTCGGTGATGGATTCGCGGTCGGTGTGGGCTTCGTGGAGGCGCGCGGCGCTGAGGACCATGACGCCGTCGGACTTGTAGGGCCGCGCGTCGGCGGGCAGTTCCTCGGCGAGCCGGGCGAAGGTCCACGAGCTGTAGTGGGCGCGGTCGAGCTCGGTGAGCGCGGCGAGTGCTTCCTGGGTGCGCATCCGCTTATGCCCGGCCAGGACGTGGAGCAGGTCTTCCAGGAGGTCCCGGCGGGGTGCTGGTGCCGGTGTGGTGGCCGCCCCGGTGCCGAGGCCGGCCTCTTCCCGCAGCTTCACCGCCCGCTCGACGATCGGTGTCAGCTCATCAACGCCGTTGCCGCGTTGGATGTAGAAACAGCGCATCAGCCCGTCCCGGCTGGTGACCCCGGAGGTCATGGCGGTGCCGAGGTCTCCGAGGTCGACGGTGCCGTCGGGGGCGATGCTCATGGGTTGCAGGGTGGTGGCGGTGATGCCGGCGGTGTGCTTTCCCGTGCCGAGGATGGCGTCGTTGCCCTGGTGGTCACCGATGGCGAAACACGCCCGGTTCGACAGGACCTTCGCCACCGCCCGAGGCAGGGACTCCGCTGATGGGACCGGTGTCGCGAACAGGAACGTCACCCCGTACTTACGGCCCTTCGCGACGATCTTGGCGACCAGCTTGGCGGCCTCGGAGCCGACAGGGGAGACGAACAACTCCTGGCACTCGTCGATGACGACCACACGCGGGCGCATCGACCGATCGGCCGCGGCGAGCTTGCGCGTCAGCTTCGGTTCCCCAGCTGCGGACAGTTTCCGTCCTCGTTGCGACAGCTCCGACATCAGCTGCTTGAGGCCGTCGAGGACGGTCGGCACCTTGTCCGGGTCGTCGGAGACGAACAAGGTCCGTGCGACCGGTTTGAACGGGTCGTAGTCGGCGTTGTGGGCCATGCAGTAGATGTCGATCTCGACCAGTGGGTCGAGGATGGCTCCGGCGAGGACGTTGATGATGAGGGTGGATTTGCCGGAGCCCATCATTCCGGCGATGCCCCAGTTCGTGCCGAACAGTCGTCCGGTGACCAGGTCGGAGCGTGGGGTGACGCCGACGGGGACACCGGTGAAGTAGTCGGTGGTCCCGTCGTGCAGCAGCGGCCACGGCGCGACCGGTTTCGTGAGGCTTCCCTGGTCAGCAACCCACAGGTCCAGCACGCCGGGCTTGTCCTTCGGTTCGGTGGGCCACACCTCCACCGGGAGGCGCAGCAGGTTGTGGGCGAGGACGTCTTTGCGTTTGTTGAGCATCTCCACGGTGACGCCCTCAGGCAGCAGGAACTGGCAGTGCCAGCCGCGCCCGTCGTGGACGGGTGGGAGGTTCCAGCGGGGTGTCCAGCCTTGCTTGAACTTGCTGTTGAGTGCGCTCAGGCCGAGGTTGCGCAGCGCGTTGACCACGGCGCTTTCGTCGACGATCACGCCCCGCCCGGTGACGTCGTCCTCGACGTCAGCGGGCGGGGTGGTCCAGGTGGGTGCCTCGGTGCGGGCCTTCCCGAGCGCCCACAGCCCGACCACGGCCCCGCCCAGCGCCACGCTGGTGAGGGCGGTGGCGTAGACGGTCACGAAGGTGACGGTCCAGGCGACCGTGTCGATGACCCCGGCAACAGGGGCGATGACCAGGGAAATATCCCGGGCGGCGATGGCGAGGACGGCGCCGAGGCCGCCCAGCATCCCGAGGGCGATCAGCGCGCCGACCCCGGCAGCGCGGGCCCAGGCGAGTGGGGCGTTGATCCAGTCCATGACCCGGCCATGACGGCGGGCCTTTTCGGCGGTGTCGCGGGCCTCCCATTCCAGGAGGCGGTCCTGGTCGCCTGCGATTTCGGCGGCGCGCATCTGCCGCTCATACCGGGAGGTGCCGTGGGTGTCCCGCCAGCGTTGGATGAGGACACCGGCGCCGGAGAACACATAGAAGGTGTTGCGGACCAGGGCTTTCGTGCTGGTCACGGTGACCGGGTGCGTCACCGCTGTGACGGCGTGCCGGTGTGCCGCCGCCAGGTCATGGCGGTAGAGGTCCCGCCGCGACACCACCGCCGGCCCCGGCTCCGAGGCGCTGTTTGCCTGCGGGCCGCCGGTCACGATCTCGCCCTCGATCACGACTGGCGCGTCGTGTTCGTGGTTGTCGGGCCGGTGGTGCAGGGTGATGACCGGCGCCAGCTCACGCGCATGGTGGTCTGGGCTGGCGCCGCCAGACTTCCCCCGCTTGTCGTGGTCGTTGTTGTTCATCGGGGGCCTCCGGCGGTCTCGTCGCGGAGTTGGCGGGCGCGGGCGGCCGAGCAGCGCAGTGTCCGGCGGATGGACTCGGCCGAGCCGGGTCGACCCGGCCCTCGGCGACCGCGGCCCGGAGGAGCTGCCGAAGATCGTCGAGGGTGCGGCCGGTCGAGGCGGGTTCAAGATCATGGTCGGGGTCGACTCCGCCCCTCGACGATGATCTTGGGTGGGTCGACTGTCGCAGGTCAGGCCTCGACTCCTGATTCGACTCTTCCGGTCGATGGTCGAGGACGGCGACACCGCCCCCATGATCATCGTCGGGGTGCGAGTCGACCCCGGAGCCGAGGTAGTCGAGGGCCGGGTCGGCCTCGTAGTCGAGGTCGTCGGTGAGCCGGGAGCCGACGCAGCCCGCGCCTTCGACGAGGTCGGCGAGTGCCCAGTCCCAGTCGTCGGTGCGATCGATAGTGACCGTCGTGTGACGCCGTGACCGGTCGTCGGTCGCCGTCGTCGGCCAGGGACCGTCGGTGGACCTGGTAGGTCCCGGGCCGGTAGGCCAGCTCGGCGGTCCCGTCCGCCGCGATGACCGCGACGGCGTCGCGGGCGGCGAGGCGCCGTGCGCGGTCGGTCTTCGACGCCACCAGCGCCTTGAGCCGGCTTTCCCGGCGCTCGGCCCGCGGCGCGCGGTGCTCCGGCCAGGGTGAGCTGGTGCGCTGCGACGCCTGCGATGGACACGACCGCCATCACCACGGCGGCTGTCCAGCCCTGGTCGAGGCCGTGGAGCAGGTTCATCCCGGCTGCGACCAGGGAGAAACAGCACCACCCCGGCCTGCAATCCGGCCACCGGCCGGTCCGGGGCTTGGTGGCGGGAGGCGACGATGGCGAGGGCGAAGGCCCACATGCCGAGTTCGGTGATCCCGGCCAGCAGGACACCGAGCGGGCCGTAGATGGTCTGTCCGTAGGCGGCCAGCGCGGGTGCGGCTAGGGCGAAGGACAGGAGCGCGAGGTCGGGTAGATCAGCAACTCGACGACGTGGGTGGATGCCCAGGTCAGCGTGCGGGTGCGGGCTGCGGCCCGTGCGGCGCCGCGTGCCTGTCGCTGCTCGGCCCGTCGACGTTCAGCCGCTTCGCGGTCGGCCTGGGCGCGGTCGCGGCGGGCGTTCTGCTCGGTGATCCGTCGCTGCGCGGCAGCGTCGGCGGCCTCCCGGTCCAGGCGGGCGTCCAGAGCGCGGCTCTCACGTCGCTCGGCTGCCCGCGCCGCTGCCCACGAGGTCGAGGAAGAAGATGCGGCGGTCACGCCCCGGCCCTCCCTTCGACCTGCTGACCAGCCGAAACCCGTTCAGTGGGCGATACAGCGGCCGATGAGACGGCGTGTGCGGTAGGCGGCTCGCCTCGGGTGGTTGAGCCCGGGTTGGCGCGGCGGGCGCGCCGGAGGCGCAGCTCGGCGGCGATCCACCAGCCGATGGCGAAGCCGAGCGGCGCGGTGAACCACCAGGTCAGGCCCACCGTCGCGGCGAGCAGCGTGCCGACGGCGCCGAGCTCGACGGCCCGGTCTCGGACGGCCGCAGCGACACGGTGAAGCAGGGCGTTCATGCCGCCTCACCACTCGAAACAGTCCGCTGACCAGCAGAAAACGACCACAGGCCGCCGGTGCGGGAGTACGAGCAGACGCCCTGCGTCCGGCTCACCTGATGACTCGTCGGCCGGTGCGGGATCGTGGAGGAGGTCGCCGTAGAGACGGTCGATGACCTGCTCGGTCAGACCATCCGGACACCACGAAAAGCCCAGGTCAACGCCGGGATCATGGTCACTGTCGGGGGAGTCTGGAAGGAAAGTTCCACCCACCGGTGGAGACGTGCAGACGCCAAGGGCAGCATGGCCCATAGCCGATCACCTGCCTTTACAGGTCGCTCGGTTAGGTCGCCGCCCCGGATGGGCATCCTGGGCGGTGACCGCAACCCCGCCGGGCTGGCGGGACCGCTCCCTCAAGCAAGACACGATCTCGCCCCGGCTGTCAAGCACCGACCTCGACCAATCTCGCGGACCCCGCTGGCTGCTCGTCCGCACCTCAGATCAGTCACGAAACGTGACTGCTGCGCCTGGGGACCCGCCTAGTCGCTGTTTCTGCTGGT
>NZ_JAHLJC010000028.1:0-1277 GCF_020496255.1 Pseudonocardia sp. ICBG1142
GGGCGTCGATGTTGGCAAGGCTATCCTGACACAATGGACGTTCCCACCCGCCAGGCGGAGTCCGGCCGGTCCGTGTTGCGGGGGTCGCTGGGGGCCTTCCGTGGACGGCTCGCCGCGGCGTCGGCGCTGTTCTGCGGCCACCAGGCGGGTGAGGCACTCGTCCCCGTCCTCGTCGGGGTGGTGATCGACCGCGGGATCGCGGCCGGCGACCCCGTCGCCCTCACCGGCTGGTTGCTGGTCCTCGGACTGGACTTCCTGTTCCTGTCCACCTGCTACCGCTTCGGCGCCCGGCACGCCTGGTCGGCCGACGTACGCGGCGACGCCCGGCTGCGGCTGCAGGTGGCCGGGCGGCTGCTCGACCCCCGCGGCGGCGCCGAGGCCGGACGGCTGCCCGGTGAGCTGGCCTCGATCGCGGTGTCCGACGCGAAACGTGTCGCGGTGGTCAGCTTCATGCTCCCGCTCGGGCTGGCCGCGGTGACCGCGGTCGTCGTCGCGGCGATCGCGCTGCTCACCATCTCGCTGCCGCTGGGGCTGCTCATCCTGCTGGGCTCCCCGCCGCTGCTGTGGGCGATCCAGCGGATCGGCACCCCGCTGGAGCGGCGCAGCCACGCCGAACAGGAGCGGGCGGCCGCGGCCTCCGGGGTCGCGGCCGACCTGATCGACGGCGTCCGGGTGCTGAAGGGGCTCGGGGTCGAGCCGGCGGCCCAGCGTCGCTACCGTCGGGTCAGCCGGGTCCGCAGCGTGGTCACGATCGTCGCCCGGAGATCGTCGTCGAGCGGATGCCCCGCGGCGGGGACGACGAACAGGCCCAGCCAGTACCCGTCGTCGGGGAGGTCCACGCCGACGACGAGGGCCTCGGTGATCTCCTCCATCGTCTCCAGGACGTCGTAGAAGTCGCCGGTGCCCAGACGCACGCCGTGGCGGTTGAGGGTGGAGTCCGAGCGGCCGTGGATGGAGACGCTGCCGTCGCCGTGCACGGTCACCCAGTCACCGTGCCGCCAGACGCCGGGCCAGGTGTCGAAGTAGGAGTCGGTGTAGCGGCGCGCGCCGGGGTCGTTCCACAGGTGCACCGGCATGGACGGCATCGGCTGGGTGACCACCAGGTCCCCGACCTCGTCGACGACCGGGTTCCCGTCGTCGTCCCAGGCGGCGCAGTCGACCCCGGCCAGGCGCCCGCCGATCCGCCCGACCCGCACCGGGGAGTACTCGTTCGCCCCGACGAAGGAGCCGGAGATGTCGGTGCCGCCGCTGGTGGAGTCGACCCGCAGGTCGGCGAG
>NZ_JAHLJC010000029.1:0-9061 GCF_020496255.1 Pseudonocardia sp. ICBG1142
ACACCTGGGGCTGTAGCGCAGTGGTAGCGGCGTCTCGTTAGCGCATCGAGAAAGGTCAGGGGTTCGATTCCCCTCAGCTCCACCACAAGGTCGTTGTTCACACCGGCGACATCACCGCTGTGAGTTCCACCTTCCCGCCGCCTGTCCTGTCCGGCGGATGACGAGGGTCTGGACCTCCTGTTCGGATGCGAGCGGTCGAGGGGCACGGTTCCCGCGTAGCGAGCCTGCACCAGCCTGGCGCGTTCATCGCGCAGCGCGTCACGTTCGATTTCGTACCCCTGGCTCTCTTGTTCGGCGATCGCGCCGGCTCGGAGTGGACCGTTTCGGCGAGCGGGCCATGAGGGGGTGTCATCGAGTCCGGGACGTCGTCGCCTCAGCTCCGGCGGACTGACTCGCGCGCGGGGTCTTGATGAACAGCGACAGCGCGGCGGCGGCGAGCACCGTGACGATGGCGACGGTGAAGACCGTGTCGAGGGCGTTCAGGAACGTCAGGTGCGCCGCGTGGATGACCTCGCCGGCGAGGGGACCGCCGAGTTGCTCGCGGAGCTGTTCCTGGGTTCCGGCGGGAAACCCGAGCGCGACGCTCTCGTGCAGGCCGGCGTCGGCACCGAGGTCACCGACGAGTTCGGCGGGTGCGCTGGTCGCCCGGACGGCTTGGGGGCGAAGGTCTGGGCGACGATGCTGGAGATGATGCTCCCGAACACGGCGATGCCCAGGGTGCCGCCGAGCTGTTGGGTGGCTTGTTGGATCCCGGAGGCGACACCGGACTGCGCCTCGGGGGCGCTGCCGACGACGAGGTTGATGGCCGGGACCAGCAGGAACCCGGCGCCGGCGCCGGCCAGCAGCAGTGCGGGTGCCAGCGACAGCACCGAGGAGTCGGTGTCGAGGCCGAGCAGGATGAGCAGTGATGCGGTGATGGCGCCGGCTCCGATGAGGACCGTGCCGCGGCTGCCGAGGCGTTCGGTGGTCCATCCGGCCAGGGGCGAGGCGATGGTGAAGATCGCGGTCAGCGGCAGCATCGCCAGGCCGGTCGCGATGGCCGTCCTACCTTGGAGGCCCTGGAAGAAGAACGTCAGGTAGAACATGATCGCGAAGAACACGAACATGGTCACCACACTGAGCACGCACCCGATGGCGAAGGTCCGGTCGCGGAACAGCGCCAGGGGCACCATCGGGCGGCGCGCACCCGGGCCTCGATGAGGATGAAGCCCGCCAGCAGGACGAGCCCGGCGACCAGGAAGCCGATGGTGCCCGCCGTCCAGCCGTTCTCCTGGATGGCGGTAATGCCCCAGATGACAGCGACCATCGAGGCCACCAGGGTGACGGCTCCGGCGAGGTCGAGCCGCTCGCGGGACTGCGGCGGTGAGTGCTGCAGCACCCGAGCGCCCACCAGCACGGCCAACAGCCCGAAGGGCAGGTTGACCAAGAACACCAGGTGCCAGCTACCCAGCGCCATCAGCGCCCCACCCAGGAGCGGACCCGACGCAAGGGCGGCAGCGGTGACCGCGCCGAAGACGCCGAGTGCACGAGACAGCGCGCCGGCGGGGAACGCGGTGCGGATCAGCGCGAGTCCGGCCGGGCCGATCGCGGCGGCGAAGACCGCTTGTAGGACGCGCCCGGCGATCAGCATCTCCACGCTCACCGACACCCCGCACAACAGTGAGGCAAGGGTGAAGCCGCCGACGCCGATGAGGAAGACCCGCTTGTGCCCGAGCCGGTCGGCCACCGTGCCCGCGGGGATCAGCAGACCGGCGAAGACCAGCAGGTAGCCGGTGGTGACCCACTGGATCTGAGTCGGGCTGGCTTCCAGATCCGCGGCGATCGCGGGGTTGGCGACGGAGACGATCGTGCCGTCGAGCTGGATCACCATGATCCCTAGCGCGACCGCCAGCAGTGTCAGCCACGAACGCCTGCTCACTGCGGCGGGAGCGGTCGATGGGCTGTCGTGGTCGGGCGAAGCCGTCATCGCGGTTCCTTCCTTGTGCACTGCGCAAGTTTGACTTGCGCACCGTACAAGAGACTTGCGCAGTGCACAAGAAGGTTCGTAGGGTAGGGCTCGTGGCCACCGAACGACTCGACCGGCAGCGCGTCATTGCCGCCGCCGTCGCCCTTCTGGACGCCGAAGGTCTCGACGCGCTGAGTACTCGGCGACTCGGCACGGTCCTGAACGCCTCGGCGAACGCGATGTATTGGCACGTCGGCAACATGGACAACCTCGTCGGTCTCGCCGTCGACACGGTCTTCGCCGAGCTCGAACTGACCAGCGGCGACGAGTCGTGGCGGGGTCGGCTTGCCGCCACCGCCCGCGAACTGCGCGGACTGTTCACCGGCCACCCCTGGCTGACCGCAGCATTCAGTGCCAATCCCCGCATCCACGGACCAGGCATCGTGCGGTTCCAGGACCACCTGCTCCAGGTCTGCCACCAGGCCGGCTTCGCCGGATTCGACCTCGACTGGGCCGGTGCGACCGTGTTCTCCTACGTCGTCGGTGACGCCTGGGGGCGGACCCCGCCGCCCGGCAGCGAGTCAGCGGATGCGGCCGAGCTGGTCGAGCAGGTCAAGGCCGACCTCGCCGACCACCCACTGCTCCTGGAGCGCTACATCGCCCTCGCCGGCGCTGACCCGGCCGACGTCAACGACGCCAGCTTCGAGTTCGGACTCCGCACCCTGCTCGACGGGCTCCAAGCCCGCCTCGAACACCACGGTCAGGGTGTGCCGCCGGCGAGCTGACCGGCGTCTGGCGTTCATCTGCATGGCCGGCCGTGCCGCCCACGGCCCGCATCGGATCAGCGAGGCAGCCCACCGCAGCGCGACGGCGAGAAGCGCCGGCACCGTACTGACGATGGCCGTGCCCAGCGCACCGATGGCCTCCATGGCGAGGCCGCCGGTAACGCCGACAGCTTCACCGGGCTGCTGGCTTCGCGGATCGTCGCGACGCCGGCGAACGCAGGCTTCTTCATCGTCCGGCCGCCGCCGCGGCGCGTTCGCGGTTGGCACGGATCTCGTCGTGGTGGTCGGCAGCCCAACCGATCAGGGAGGTGACGATCTCGTGGAGGCCGTGCCCCAGCGGGGCGAGGGCGCGTACTCGACGCGCGGGGGACCTCGGCGTAGGCGGTGCGGGTGATCAGGCCGTCCTGGTGGAGCTGGCGCAGGGTGAGGGTGAGCATGCGCTGGGAGATGCCGGGGACCTGTCGTTGCAGGTCGGTGTAGCGCAGTGGTCCTGACTGCAGGACCGCGATGATCAGCAGGCTCCACTTGTCGCCGACGCGGTCGAGGGTCTGGCGGATGAAGTCCATGTGTTCGGCAGGAATGGCCGCACACGGCCCGATCGCCGCCGCTCCTGCTGCCGTCTCTCGTTCCGCGGTCGTCTCCATGACGCACATTCCTCTCCGGCACGCACACCGATGTGCCTTTTGTATCGCCTCCCATGCTGGTCCATCATGGCGTTACGCACAAGTCGTAAGTAATGGAGGCGCGTGATGAAGGTGGAGATCTGGTCCGAGGTGACCTGCCCGTGGTGCGGGCTGGGGAACCACCGGGTGGCCAGGGCCGTCGAGCGGTTCGAGCACTCGGACGAGGTGGACCTGGTCCACCACTCGTTCCCGCTCAGCGGCAGCTTCCGGAGGGGCGCACCTTCTCCGTCCGTGAGGCCCTGCTCCGCCAGCACGGTATCGGCGGCGACCGGGCCGAGGCCTCGACCCGGCGGATCGAGAAGCTCGCCGAGAGCGAGGGCCTGACCCCCTACCGGGTGCTGGACAACGAGGTCGGCAACACCGATCTGGCGCACGAGTTCCTCGCCCACGCCAGCGCCCAGGGCCGCAACCGCGAGGCCTGGGACCTGATCTTCGGGACCTACTTCGGCAGGGCCGAGCCGGTCTTCTCCCCGGAGGACCTGCTGGGTCTGTCCGACGAGCTCGGCCTGGACCGCGAGCAGACCCGCCAGGCCCTGACCGACCGCCGCTACCGCCGGCAGGTCCGCGACGACGCGGCCCGCGCCCAGCGCCTGGGGGCGGCCGGTGCGCCGTTCATCGTCGTCGACGGCCGCTACGGCGTGCCCGGCGCCCAGGACAGCGACAGCCTCCTCGAGCTGCTGCGCACGGCCTGGGACGACAGCCACCCCCTGACCCTCGCCACCGCCGGCGGCGATGCCCCGGTCTGCGGACCGAACGGCTGCGCCGTCCCCGAGCGCGCCTGATCCACCCCCTGAACTCACCCCTGCACTCCTCGAAAGGCACTGCGATCACCATGAGCACCCTGCTGGTCCTCGGCGGCAGCGGCCGCACCGGCGCCCACGTGCTGGAGCATGCGGCCCGGCGCGGCCACCTCGTCCGCGCGCTGGTCCGCAACCCCGACGCGGTGCGGGCGCCGGCCGGCGTCGAGCTGGTCCAGGGCACCCCCGCGAACATCGACGACATCCGCCGGGCCGCGAAAGGCACCGAGGCGGTGATCAGCGTGCTGAACAACGCCCGCGCGTCCGACAACCCGTGGGCCAAGCCGGTCAGCCCGCCGACGTTCATGGCCGACGCCGCCCGCGACACCCTCACCGTCATGGGCGAGCAGGGCATCCGCCGCATCGTGTTGACCTCCACCCAGGGCGCGGGCGACGACTGGGCTCGGCTCAACCCGCTGGTCAAGGCGTTCATCACGCTGTCGAACGTCAAGGTGGGCTTCGACGACCACACCGGCGTCGACCAGGTCGTGCGCGCCTCGTCCGACGTCGACTGGACCCTGGCTCGCGCCGTCGCCCTGACCGACAAGCCCGCCTCCGGTCCCGTGCGAGCGGCCGAGGCCGGCACCGAGAAGCCCGGCACGACGATCAACCGCGCGACCTCGCCCGGTTCCTCGTCCAGACCGTCGAGGACGACGCCTGGATCCGCCAGGCGCCCCTGGTCTGGAACGCACGCCGCTGACCCACTCCGTGATCCGCATCCGCCTCATGCGCAACAGCGCTCCGAGCTCGGATGCGCCGTCCGTCGATCGCGACGCCGGACCGGAGTGACCTGACAGCAACCGGCACCCCACCTCCCGAGGAGCGCGAGGACACCAGCATGACCAGCACACTCAGCGGCAAGACCGCCCTCGTCACCGGATCCAGCCGCAGCATCGGCCGGGCCATCGCGCTCGGCCTCGCCCGCGAGGGGGCCCTGGCCGCCGTGCACTACGGACGCGACGAGCAGGCCGCCGAGCAGACCGTCGACCTCATCGAGAAGGAGGGCGGCCGGGCCTTCGCCGTCGGCGCGGAGCTGGGCACGCCCGGCGCCGTCGACCAGCTCCTCCACCAGCTGGAGGCAGGACAGCGCGACCACACCGGGGAGGCCGTCCTGGACATCCTGGTGAACAACGCCGCCGCGACGACGCCCGCCGGCAGCGCCCCGGAACAGGTGCCCGCCGAGCAGATCGACGAGATCTTCGCGGTCAACGCCAAGGCCCCCTTCTTCCTCGCCACCGACCGGGCGCGCTGGATCACCGGAGCCGCCCTCGACGCCACCGGCGGCAGCCTCTCGGGGCGCAGCCCGCTCCGCCCCGTCCCGGCTCTTCCCCTCTCCCCGAAGGAGTCCACCGCTGATGAACGTCTTCCTGTGGATCGTGCAGGTCGTACTGGCCGGCATGTTCGCCATGGCCGGTGTCATGAAGGTCGCGCAGTCCAAGGACAAGCTCGTCGAGAAGCTGCCCTGGGTGGCCGACTTCTCGGCCGGCACCGTCCGCTTCATCGGCATCGTGGAACTCGCCGGCGCCCTCGGGCTGATCCTGCCCGCGGCCACCGGTATCGCCACCGTGCTGACGCCACTGGCCGCCGTCGGCCTCGGAGCGACGATGCTGCTCGCCGCGACGTACCACGCCCGGAAGAAGGAGTTCTCCGCGATCGGCTTCAACGCCGTCCTGCTGGTCCTCGCCGTCCTGGTGGCCTGGGGCCGCTTCGGCCCGTACGGCCTCTGAAGCCGCCCGTCACGAGAAAGAGAGTTCCCTGGATGAATGCCGGACAGGTCGACGCCGATCGATCCTCGAAGAAGGCTCGGTTCATCAAGCTCGGACCGGGCGAGGCCCTGGAGACCCGCGTCGACATCGCACCGCTCTACCTGCTCAAGGCGGGCGCCGCTCACACCGACGGCCAGTACTCGGTCCTCGAGGTGTCGGTGGGTCACGAACTCCCACTCCACATCCATGAGACCGTCGACGAACTCTTCTTCCTGTTGGACGGCACGCTCCGGGTGACCTTCGACGACGAGCAGCACGAGGTCGGCCCGGGCAGCTTCATGTTCCTGCCGGCGGGGGTTCCCCATGCGATCAAGCCGCTGGGGGAGACCGTGCCGCGTGTTCTGCAGATCTCGGTTCCCGGAGGTTTCGAGCACTTCATCGAAGACATGGTCGAGCTCCAGGCCAAGGGAGACGCGATGGAAATCGATTCCGAGGAGTTCCGGGAGTTCGCGCGCAAGCACGACTGGACCCTGATCGGGTCGACCGGAAGCGCCGATCCCGACCCCGACCGACCGCAGGCCTCGTAGCCGCGGACGACGACCCACCGCCACACGGCCGGGCCCGACGGGGTCCGGCCGTACGGCGTCGCGGGCTACGGTCGCCGCATGGCCGCCCCGCCCGCACCCACCGTCCGTGCCGCCGTCCCGGCCGACGCTCCCGGCATCGCCGACGTCTGCACCCGGGCGTACCGGGCCACCTACCGGGACCTGCTGCCGGAGTCGTTCGTCGACGACGTCGTCGCCCGCTTCTACGACGAGGCGCGGGTCCGCGCCGAGACGGTCCCGCCCCGCCGCACTGGCTGGGCTACGTGGTCGCCGAGGAGGCCGGCTCCGTGGTCGGCGCGGCAGGCGGAGCGGTCACGGGCGAGGGGGTCGGTGAGCTCTACGTCCTCTACCTCGACCCGGACCGTCGGGGCGAGGGGATCGGCACCCGGCCGCTCGACCACGTCACCGGGCAGCTGCGTGGCCACGGTGCGACCGAGATGTGGGTGAGCGTCGCCGAGGGCAACGACCTGGGCATCCCGTTCTACCGGGCCCGTGGCTTCGTCGAGCACGACCGCGTCCCGATGCACACCTCCGACGTGGCCGACGGGCTGTGGTCGCTGCGCATGCGCCGGGACATCACCCGACCGGACTATTGATGAGCCTAACCTCACCTGATGGGGTACGACGGCGCCGGCGAGGGACGCCGCCGTGGAGGTGGCGCAATGGTGCGGGCACGGGCACGACTGGGCGGACTGATCGCGACGGTGCTGGTCGCCGTCGTCCTGGCGGGGTGCGGTGGACCCGCCGCACCCGCCGCGGCACCCACCGGGGCGACGATCGAGCACCGCTACGGCACCACGACGGTCCCGGCGCAGGTCGAGCGCGTCGCCACGGTCGGCTGGAACGACCAGGACTTCGTGCTGGGGCTCGGGGTCGTCCCCGTCATGACCCGCTCGTGGTTCGACGCCTACTGGAGTTTCCCGTGGGTGCGGGCCGTGACGAAGGGGGCCGAGGTCCCGCGGTCCGGTGAGGACGGCATCGACCTGGAGGCCGTCGCCGCGAGCCGGCCGGACGTCATCATCGCGATCTACGAGGACATCGACGAGGACATGTACCGGAAGCTGTCCGCGATCGCGCCGACCGTCGTGCAGTCCTCCGCGTACCCACCGGAGAAGACCCCGTGGGACGTGCAGCTGCTCACCACGGGCAAGGCCATCGGCCGGGAGGACCTCGCCGAGCGGCGCGCGGCCGGAGTCCGTGACCGGATCGCCGCGGTCCGCGCGGCCCACCCGTCGTTCGCCGGGAAGGTGCTCGTCGAGGACTTCGGGCCGGAGAACGGCGGGCACTACCTGATCCCGGCCGGCGACCCGCGGCGCGCGCTGTTCGACGCGCTCGGCTTCGCGACGCAGGAGCACTCCGGGGACGTCAGCGAGGAGCGGCTGGACCTGCTCGACCGCGACGTGCTGTTCGTCAACGGCGCGACCGAGCAGCAGATGACGGCGTCGGTGCCGTTCGCCCGACTCGACGTCGTCCGTGAGGGCCGGACGCTGTACACGACGTTCTCCGACCCGCTGGGTGGCGCGTTGTCCTACGGCGGCCCGGACGCGTTGCTGTACGCGATCGACCAGCTGGAGCCGCAGCTCGCCGCCGCGACGAACCGCTGACCGCTCAGGCGGTGTGGGTGAGCGTGGCGGCCACCCCGGTCGCCCCGGCCAGCACCAGCACCTCCACCGCGGCCCACGCCAGCACCGGGAGCCGCCCGGCCCGCAGCCGGGACCGGGCGACGCCACCGAGCGCAGCGGCGACCGCGAGCAGCACGATCTTGGTGGCGACGACCGCGCCGTAGGCGGTCGTGACCAGCTCGACGGGTGAGGAGAGCCGTGCGGTGGCGGCGAGCGCCCCGGACACCCCCAACGCCACCACGGCGCCGAGCGCGAGCCGGGAGAACCGCGGCAGCGCGACCGCGAGCACGTCCGCGTCGCGGGCGGTGACCAGCACTGCGCCCAGCCCGCCGAGCCACAGCAGCGCCGCCGCGACGTGCACGACGACCGCGGGCACCGCGAACCAGGCGACCGTGGACGCCGCGGTGTGCCCGGTCGCCACCGGGGCCGCCGCCGCGACGACGACCAGCACCAGCGCGAGCGCGGCGGGCCCCGGCCCGGTGCCCGGCCGCGCGGGGCCGCGACCCGGCGACCCCGGCCAACGCCAGCGCCGCGGCCACCGCGACGAGCTGACCGGCCCCGGCGCGGGGTCCGGTCAGGAACTCCAGCACGTCCGGTCCGCGGACCTCGGTGAGCCTCCGACCGGACACCAGCGCGCCGCGGACGAACGTCTCCGCCACCAGCACGGCCGACCACAGCGGGGCGGCGGCGGTCAGCACCCGGTCCGCGCCCGGCGTCCGGCCGGGGGCGAGCAGCACGGCCAGCGCCGCCCCCGCCGCGACGACCGCGAGGAGGTCGGCCGCGGCGCGCGCGAGGGTCTGCGCGAGGTCCACGGCGACCCCGTCCGGCCCGATCCCGCCGGTGACCACGGCGACGACGACCGCGGCCCCGAGCAGCACGGCACCCCACCCGGCGACGGTCGGAGCGGGCTCGCGCACC